>NZ_JBIVJN010000003.1:0-503384 GCF_044750345.1 Streptomyces sp. NPDC088817 | reverse complement strand
GAGCTCCAGACACTCCTCGCGACCTGGACCGGCGCCTGCCCCACCTGCCACCGCGACATACCGACCCCAAGAGCAACCTGACCAAGCACTACTAGCTAGTCACCAGCCGGTCACGGGTGGAGTCGTCTGCGACGGCGGCTCCACCCAGGGGCGGGCCGTCAGCGCCCATACCGTGAAGGCGACGACCGCCGCGGCCAGCACCAGCCACATCATCCGGCGGGCGGCCGTGCGGCGGCGCAGCATCCGTCCACCGCGGCGCACGGCGTCCTCGTACAGCTCCGGGGGTACCTGCGGCGGACGCTGCTCCAGGATCCGCCGCACGGCCGCCTCCCGCTCGGACCGGTTCACCGGCGACCCCAGCCACACAGGCCACACGAGCCACATCGGCGGCGCAGGCCACGCAAGCCACACGCACTGCGCAAGCCACACGCACTGCGCAAGCCACACGCACTGCGCAGGCCACACGCACTGCGCAAGCCACATGCACCGCGCGGGCCGCGCACACCGCGCAGGCCGCACAAGCCGGGACCCCGCGATCCACTCACGGCGCCGCCGCCCCGGCCCCGCCGATCGCCGGTGTTCCGCGCACTGGCGTGCGGGTGAGCGCCATGATCGCGCGGTCGCAGAGGAGGCGGATCCGGTCCGCGGGCAGGCCCAGCAGGGCCGCCGCCTGTTCCTCGGCCAGTCCCTCGTACAGCCTGAGGACGACGATCAGGCGCTCCTGGGCCGTGAGCGCGGCCAGGGCGCCGGGCGTCCTGCGGCGGGTGCGGCCCGGGCCGCCGAGCCGGTGCCACGCCTCGCGGGCGAAGCGGGCGGCCAGCTGCCGGCGGACGTGGTGGTACGGGTCCTCGCCGGGCAGCCGGTCCCAGCACGCGTACGTGTGCGCCAGAGCGAGGGTCAGCAGGCGTCGCGCGCGCGGGTTGTCGCCGGGGGCCTCGGCGGTGAGCAGCGTGGCGGCGTGCAGCAGCCGCCCGGCCGCGCCCGCGACGAACGCCTCGAACTCCCGGGCCCGGCGAGCGCCTCGGGCCGCCTGCCGCTCTCGCACCGCGCCTCCCCCCAAGGGCGACCGTGACCGAGGGACCCGTCTCGTACGGCCTCCTGAACCAGGTATGACGACCGCGCATGACGGCCGGGCACGACGACCGGGCGACGACCGGGTACGCAACCGGATACGACGACCGGACACGAGGAGGGCCCGGTCTCATATGAGGGCAGGGGCGGCCCGTCGGTCAAGAGCCGCGTTCACATCCCGCGGCCCGCGCACGGGCGGGGTTTCAGGACGCCGAGGGGGAGTCCGTCTGCGGTATGCCCTGGCGGGCGGCGAGGGCGTCATTGAAGCGAGTCAGCAGCGCGCAGAAGGTGTCGCGTTCCGCCGGTTCCCAGTCGCGGGTCAGCTCGGCCATCAGCTGCCGCCTGGACGAGCGGACCTCCTCCAGCCGCGACAGCCCGCGCGGGGAGAGCTGGAGCACCACGGCCCGCCCGTCCTCGGGGTGCGAGGTGCGCTTGACGAGGCCGGTGTCGACGAGCGGCGCCACCTGACGGGTGACGGTGGAGGAGTCGATGCCCATGCTCGCGGCGAGCGCCTTGACACCCATCGGGCCCTCTTTGTCGAGGCGGTTGAGCAGCAGGTACGCGGCGCGGTCCATGGAGTTGCGCACCTGTCCGACGCCGCCGAGGCGGGTCTGCTCGGCCCGGCGGGCGAAGACCGCCACCTCGTGCTGGAGGGTGTCGAGGAGACCGGTGTCACCGACGGTCGTCCCGTCCGTCGACATGTCGGGGGGTGTGGGCATGGCCGGGGGCTCACTTCTGGAGAGCTGCTGGGTTGGGGGACAGGTTACGCGGACTGGTGGCAAGTCGTACCGGCGCTGCGCGATCCGGTCTCGGAGGATGGTCACAACGGCGTCCGCGGCCTGTGAACTGCGAGACTTGAGGCATGAGCTACAGCACGGCAGGCTCCCTCTGGCCCGTCACCCTGGACGACGTGCGCGGCGCGCAGAAGATGCTCTCCGGGGTGGCACGGGTGACCGCGCTGGAGGGCAGCAGGCACCTGTCCGGCCTGGTGGGCGCGCCGGTGCACCTGAAGTGCGAGAACCTCCAGCGGACGGGTTCGTTCAAGCTGCGCGGCGCCTACGTCAGGATCGCGGGACTGCTGCCCGAGGAGCGCGCCGCCGGGGTGGTGGCGGCGAGCGCAGGCAACCACGCGCAGGGCGTCGCGCTGGCGTCGTCGCTGCTCGGGGTGCACTCGACGGTGTTCATGCCGAAGGGCGCCCCGCTGCCGAAGATCAGCGCCACGCGGGACTACGGCGCCGAGGTGCGGCTGCACGGCCAGGTGGTCGACGAGACGCTGGCCGCCGCCCAGGAGTACGCGGACCGGACGGGCGCGGTGTTCATCCACCCGTTCGACCATCCGGACATCATCGCGGGCCAGGGCACGGTGGGCCTGGAGATCCTGGAACAGTGCCCCCAGGTGGGCACGATCGTCGTCGGCATCGGCGGTGGCGGGCTCGCGGCCGGCATCGCGGTGGCGGTGAAGTCGCTGCGGCCGGACGTGCGGATCGTCGGGGTGCAGGCGGCGGGCTCGGCCGCGTATCCGCCGTCGCTGGCGGCGGGCCGTCCGGTGTCGGTCGGCACCCCGGTGACGATGGCCGACGGCATCAGGGTCGGGCGGCCGGGCGACGTGCCGTTCGGGATCCTGCGCGAGCTGCTGGACGAGGTGCGCACGGTCACCGAGGACGAGCTGTCCGCCGCGCTGCTGCTGTGCCTGGAGCGGGCCAAACTGGTGGTCGAGCCGGCCGGGGCGAGCCCGGTCGCGGCGCTGCTGGGCCGTTCGGGTCCCCTGGCCGGTCCGGTGGTGGCGGTGCTGTCCGGCGGGAACGTCGATCCGGTGCTGCTCCAGCGGGTACTGCGGTACGGGATGGCCGCGCAGGGCCGCTATCTGGCGGTGCGGCTGCGGCTCACCGACCGGCCGGGTGCGCTCGCCACGCTGCTGGGGGTGCTGTCGGCGGTCGACGCCAACGTGCTCGACGTCAGCCACGTCCGGACCGACCCACGGCTCGGACTCGCGGAGGCAGAGGTGGAGCTGCATCTGGAGACCAAGGGCCCGGCGCACTGCGCCGAGGTCGGCCAGTCCCTGCGGGAGTCCGGCTACACGGTCATCGACTGAGCCCGCCCTCCGCCGGGCGGTCGGGCGGCGGACGGGCGGAACACGGAGGTCACCACTCTTCATCACTCGTTCGGGAAAATTCATTGAGCAGACGCGATACATCGCGTTATGGTGTGTCGTGTTCGCGAGCGAGCCGCGCGTTCCGCGTGGACGCCGCCCGGTCGCGGCGCGGACGAAATTCCCAGCGGAACAACACCTGCCTCTCTAGGCTTTTCCGACCATCCCCGACGACGTGGAGACTCACATGCCAGGCGCCATCTATGCCGAGGGTCTGGTCAAGACCTTCGGCGACGTAAGGGCTCTGGACGGCGTCGACCTCGATGTCCCCGAGGGCACGGTGCTGGGACTGCTCGGGCCCAACGGCGCGGGCAAGACCACGACCGTCCGCTGTCTGACCACGCTGCTGCGACCCGACAGCGGCAAGGCCGTCGTCGCGGGTCTCGACGTGCTCAAACACCCCAACGAGGTGCGGCGCTCGATCGGACTGTCCGGCCAGTTCGCCGCGGTCGACGAGTATCTGACCGGCCGCGAGAACCTCGAGATGGTCGGCCGGCTGTACCAGATGAGGGGCGCGGCGGCGAAGACCAGGGCGGGGGAGCTGCTGGAGCAGTTCAACCTCGCCGACGCCGCGGACCGGCCCGCCAAGACCTACTCCGGAGGCATGCGTCGCCGGCTCGACCTGGCGGCGGCGCTCGTCGTCTCCCCGCCGGTGATGTTCATGGACGAGCCCACGACCGGCCTCGACCCGCGCAACCGCCAGCAGCTGTGGGAGGTCATAAAGCAGCTGGTCTCCGGCGGTACGACCCTGTTGCTGACCACGCAGTACCTGGAGGAGGCCGACCACCTGGCGCACGAGATAGCGGTGGTCGACCACGGCCGGGTCATCGCCCTCGGGACCTCCGACCAGCTCAAGGCCCGCACCGGCGGCGAGCGCGTCGAGGTCGTGGTGCACGAGCGCGAGCACATCCCCACCGCCGCCGAGGTGCTGCGCGGCTTCGGCAAGGGCGACACCAGCGTCGAGGACCACACCCGCAAGATCACCACGCCCGTCACCGGCGGCGCGAAGCTCCTCGCCGAGATCATCCGGGAGCTGGACACCCGCGGCATCGAGATCGACGACATCGGTCTGCGCCGCCCGACCCTCGACGACGTGTTCCTGTCCCTGACCGGCCATGTGGCCGAGGCCAAGGACGAGAACGGCACGAGCGGCGCCCGGGGCGCCGACGCCAGGGACCGCCGGAACAAGAAGGAGACCGCCAAGTGAGCGCCGCCACCGACAGCGCGCGGATCGCGCCGCCCGGCAACGTCCTGACCCAGTCCGTCCGTGACTCGATGGTCGTCGCCAAGCGCAACCTGATCCGCATGACCCGGATCCCCGAGATGGTCATCTTCGGGCTCATCCAGCCGATCATGTTCGTGGTGCTGTTCACCTACGTGTTCGGCGGCTCGATGCAGATCCAGGGCACGACCGATCCCAGCGTCTACAAGAACTTCCTGATGGCGGGCATCTTCGCGCAGACCGTCACCTTCGCCACCGCCAGCTCCGGCGCCGGCATCGCGGACGACATGCACAAGGGCCTGATCGACCGGTTCCGCTCGCTGCCCATGGCACGCGGCGCGGTGCTCACCGGGCGTACGTTCGCCGACCTGGTGCAGACGGCGCTGACCCTGTTCGTCCTCGCCGCCGTCGCCCTGCTCGTCGGCTGGCGCGTCGGATCGTACGGCGACACGAACGTCGGCCGGGTGCTGGCCGCCTTCGGCCTGCTGCTCCTGCTCGGTTACGCCTTCACCTGGATCGGCGCCCTGATCGGCCTGTCGGTCCGCACGCCCGAGGCGGCCACCTCCGGCGGTCTGATCTGGCTCTTCCCGGTGACGTTCGTCTCCAACGCGTTCGTGGACTCCGGCAAGATGACGCCGTGGCTGCGGCATGTCGCGGAGTGGAACCCGTTCAGTGCCACCGTCCAGGCCTGCCGCGTGCTCTTCGCCAACCCGGGCCAGTCCACGTCCACCGCCTGGCCGATGCAGCACCCGGTCTGGGCCTCGCTGATCTACTCGGCTCTGATCATCCTCGTCTTCCGCACCCTGGCGGTGCGCAAGTACCGCTCGGCCACGGCCTGAGCACGAGCAGCGGCGAAGCCTGGGCCAGAAGTAGCCCGGACATCTGGGCCAGAAGTAGCCCGGACATGACGAGGCCCCCGGTGCTCACGCGGAGCGCCGGGGGCCTCGCCGGAAGGCGGTGGGGACTCAGCCGCTGTACGGCTCGGCCTTGAGGATCTTCACCGAGGCGACCTTGCCGTTCGGCAGCTCGTACTCCGCGTCCTCGCCGACCTTGTGGCCGAGCACGCCGGAACCCAGCGGGGACTGCGGCGAGTAGGTCTCGATCTCGGCGCTCGCGTACTCCCGCGAGGCCAGCAGGAAGGTCAGGGTGTCGTCCTCGTCGCCGTCGAAGGCGATCGTGACGACCATGCCCGGCGCGACCGCGCCGTCCGCGGCCGGCGGCTCGCCGACCTGGGCGGTCTCGAGGAGCTGGGTCAGCTGGCGCACACGAAGTTCCTGCTTGCCCTGCTCCTCCTTGGCCGCGTGGTACCCGCCGTTCTCGCGCAGGTCGCCCTCCTCGCGCGCGGCCGCGATCTTGGCGGCGATCTCCGTGCGCGCAGGACCAGTAAGGTACGCAAGCTCGTCCTTGAGCTTGTTGTACGCCTCCTGGGTCAGCCAGGTGACGTTCTCGCTGGTCTGGGTCACAGGTGCTCCTCGTCGGTGCTGGGAATACAAAGCATCGCCCTACCCAGAAGAATGTTCCCTCATGGATGGGCGAAACCACGAGCCTAACAATTCAGGGCGCAAAGGGGGAGGACATAAGCCGTGAGACCTACGTCTACGCAGGTCAGCGACCGCCTATTCAGGTCGGCGCGGACGCGTCACCCGGCGTTGCAGCCCAGCAGCTCGGCCGTCGTGCCCCGCGCCGTCGTTCGCAGGGTGAGCACCTTGTCGATCTGCGAGGCGTGCTCGTCGAAGCGGAAGTCCGCCCGTCCGACCTCGGAGCCGTCGGCCGCCTGCGAGCGCAGCGTGCAGTAGCCGCGGGCGCCGGCGTCCTTGTGGACCTCCAGATGGACCCGCACCGCGTCGTCCGACGTCTGGAAGGCGATGACCTGCGCGCTGATCTTGTTCTGGCCGACGTAGTGGTAGGCGAAGTAGCCGATCAGGGCGAGCAGGGCCGCGCCCAGGACGGCACCGGTGATCTTGAGCTTGTGGTCGGCGCGCTCGTTCGCGGAGCGGCCGTAGCGGCCCTCGGGCAGCCGGGTGCTCGCCGTGCTCATGATCGTCCTCTCGGCCGGTGCGGGACGCGCGCCCCGCGGGGGCTTCCGGAGCCGGACCCCGGAATTATTCGCCCCCCGATTCGGTCACTATAGAAGCCCCCGCCCGCCCGACCGACCGCGACCCCGGACCGATCCTGCCGCGGGACGGCACCGTTGACTGCCCGCCCGGCCGGGCACCGACTTGACCTGAGGACTGAGCCTTGACTGACCAGCTGCGACTGATGGCCGTGCACGCGCACCCCGACGACGAGTCGAGCAAGGGCGCGGCCACCATGGCCAAGTACGTTTCCGAGGGGGTGGACGTGCTGGTGGTGACCTGCACGGGCGGAGAGCGTGGCTCCATCCTCAACCCCAAGCTCCAGGGCGACAAGTACATCGAGGAGAACATCCACGAGGTGCGCAGGAAGGAGATGGACGAGGCCCGCGAGATCCTCGGCGTGCGCCAGGAGTGGCTCGGCTTCGTCGACTCGGGACTGCCCGAGGGCGACCCGCTGCCCCCGCTGCCCGAGGGCTGCTTCGCCCTGGAGGACCTCGACAAGGCGGCCGGCGAGCTGGTCCGCCAGATCCGCTCCTTCCGTCCCCAGGTGATCACCACCTACGACGAGAACGGCGGCTACCCGCACCCCGACCACATCATGACCCACAAGATCTCGATGGTGGCCTTCGAGGGCGCCGCGGACGCCGAGAAGTACCCGGAGGACGAGTACGGCCCGGCCTACCAGCCGCAGAAGCTCTACTACAACCAGGGCTTCAACCGCGTGCGCACCGAGACGCTGCACCAGGCCCTGCTCGACCGGGGCCTGGAGTCTCCCTACGGCGAGTGGCTCAAGCGCTGGGAGAAGTCGGGCCACACCGAGCGCACGCTCACCACGCACGTCCCCTGCGCGGACTTCTTCGAGATCCGCGACAAGGCGCTGATCGCCCACGCCACGCAGATCGACCCCGACGGCGGCTGGTTCCGGGTGCCGATGGAGGTCCAGAAGGAGGTCTGGCCGACGGAGGAGTACGAGCTCGCGAAGTCGCTCGTCGACACCTCGCTCCCGGAGGACGACCTCTTTGCGGGTGTCCGGCAGTCGTGAGGGACAATGCCTGACATGAGTGCAAGCGTGAGCCTGGCAATGACGCACCTGGTCCCTCTCGCCGAGTTCGACAAGAACAAGGTCACCCCCGGCGTCCTCGGCTTCGTCGTCTTCGCGGTGATGGCCCTCGCGGTGTGGGCCCTGATGAAGTCCATGAACCGCCACATGGGCAGGATCGACTTCAAGGAGGCCCCGGACCCCGCGGCACGGCCCGGCGCCGCCTCCGGCGAGGCCAAGGCCGAGCGGGGCTGACACCCGGGCGCACCCGACACCCGGGCGGGCACTGCCGGCCCACGGCCTCTCGTCCGGGTCGGGCCGGCCCGACCCGGACGGAGGATCAGTTCCCGTCCGGCACCGCCACGCCCATCACCTCCCGCGCGTGCCGCTCGGGCACCATGCCCAGGCGCCAGGCCTGCCAGCCCGCCTCCAGGCTCACGCCGCGCTCCAGGAGGAGCCGGTAGGCCTCGACGTAGTCGTTCAGCTTGCCGTCGCGCAGCGGATGGGCGCCGCGGGCGAGCTGGGCCAGTTCCTCCTGGGCCACCGCCGTGCCGACCTCCGTGCCTCCGGGAGCGGCGTACGGCAGCAGCGTGCAGCGCAGGAACCGCGCCCAGTCCTCACCGCGGCGGTCCCCGTAGGTGGCGAACAGGGCCAGTGCCTCGTCGCACAGGGCCAGCGCCTGCTGGGTGCGCGCGTTGCCGGCGTCCACCACGGCCAGCTCCAGACATGTCCACGCCTCGCCGTGCGCCAGGCCGATGCGCTGGAAGTCGGCGCGGGCGTCCACGAGGAGCTGGCGGGCGAAACCGGAGTTGCGCAGTGAGCCGGTCTGCGCCGCCCGCTGGTCCCGGGTGACCCGGGCCGAGTGGTGCCGTGCGCAGGCCAGTCCGTACACGTCCCGCATCCGGGAGAACATGGTGCGGGCACGTTCCAGCTCGCGCACCGACTGGTCGAGCGCGCCGCTCTCCTCCAGCGCCTGACCGAGGTAGTACAGCGTCCACGCCTCGCCGCGCGCGTCCTCGTTGTCCCGGTGCCGCGCCGCCGCCTGCCGCAGCTCCTCCACCGCCTCGGCCGTCTCGCCGGCCAGCAGCCGGGCCCGGGCGAGCTGAGTGAGGGCCCAGGCCTCGCCGCGGGCGTCGCGGGTGCGGCGGTAGCGTTCCAGCGCCTGGCGCAGATCCGCCTCGGCCCGCTCCACGTCACCCCTGCGCAGCGCGAGCTGGCCGAGCTGGAAGTGGGCCCACGCCTCGCCGTGCACCGAGCCGCCCTCCCGGTGCAGCACCAGCGACTGCGTGAGCAGTTCCAGAGCCTCCGCCAGGTGCGCCCGGTCCCGTTCCACCGCCGCCAGCGCGTGCATCGTCCAGGCGCGGTCGGTCGCCAGCTCGGGCGCCGCCTGGAGGTCGAGGGCCTCCCGCAGCCGGGCCGCGGCCTCCGTCAGATTGCCCTGGTGGTGCAGCGTGATGCCGAGGGAGTTCAGCGCGCGGGCCGCGCCCGCGTCGTGGTGGGCCTCCCGGTACAGGTCGACGACCGAGGCCAGCGTGGTCCGCGCCTTGTCCAGCTCACCGAGCTGGCGGGCGGCGATACCGGTACGCCACTGCACCGACCGGACAAGGAGCCCCTGGTCGACGGCCTGGGTCAGCTCGCTGATCTCGCCCAGCCGGTACAGGTCGCCGCGCAGCAGGCAGTAGTCGCACAGGGCGCCGAGCAGGTTCAGCACGGCGCCCTGGTTCACGCCCTCCGCGTGCCGGAGGGCGGCGGTGATGAAGCTCGACTCGTCGTCCAGCCAGCGCAGCGCCTCGTCCAGGGAGGTGAAACCGTGCGGGCTGAAGCGGTCCGACCGGGTGGACATGTTCCCGTCGACCAGGCGCAGCACCGAATCGGCCAGCTCGGCGTAGTTCTCGATCAGCCGCTCCTGCGCGGCCGTCCGCTCGGCGGGGTCCTCCTCGTCCAGCAGGCGCGCGTGCGCGAAGGCCCGCACCAGGTCGTGCAGCCGGTAGCGGTTGCCCCGCACATGGTCGATCAGACCCGCCCTGGCGAGGGCCGCGAGCTGCCGCTTCGCCTCCGACTCGTCCGTGGCCAGCAGCGCGGCCGCCGCCGCGCCGCCCATCGAGGCGCGTCCGGCCAGGGCGAGCCGTCTCAGCAGCCGGCGGCCCTGCTCCGACTGGTCGGTGTAGCGCAGCCACAGGGCACGCTCCACCGGCTCCACCGGGCCGTACGCGCCCAGGTCGGTGGCCAGCCGGCGCGGTGAGCGCGGGCCGAGGCAGGAGCCCGCGATGCGCAGGGCCAGCGGCAGCCCGCCGCACAACTGCGTGATCCGGTCGGTGGATTCCGCGTCGTAGGGCCCCGAGCTGTCCTGTGCGGCGGCGGTCAGCAGTTCCTCCGCGCCCACCGCGTCCAGTGCCTCGACGGGCAGTTGGTGCACCCAGGCGGGCAGGTCGGCGGGCAGTGGCAGCGGTTCGCGGGCGGTGACCAGGACCAGACTGTCGGACCGCTCGGGAACCAGGGCACGGACCTGCTCGGCGTCCGAGGCGTCGTCCAGCACGATCGTGACCGGCAGCCCGGTCAGCTGCTGGTGGTACAGCTCGCCGAGCCGTTTGAGCTGCTGATCGGGGGAGGAGCGGTCACGGAACAGCAGCTGCTCGCGGGGCGCGCCGAGCCGGTTCAGCAGATGCAGCAGGGCGTCGCGGACGGGCAGCGGCGGCTCCTCCCGGCTGCCGCCGCGCAGGTCGACCACGACCGCGCCCCGGAACTGGTCCTTCAGATCATGGGCCGCGCGGACCGCCAGCGTGCTGCGGCCGGAGCCCGGCGTTCCGTGCAGGACCACGACGGTCGGCCGGGTCTCGGTGGACGCGCGGGCCGCCTGCACCCACTGCCGGATCCGCGCCATCTCCTGCCGTCGCCCCGCGAACACGCCTACGGACTCGGGCAGTTGGCCGAAAGACTGCTCCAGGGCGTTGCGTCTGCGGGCCGCCGCGCTCTTGTCCGTGCCGCGCAGCCGGGGCGCCGTCTTCTTCGGCGTGGTGGACGCGCTCAGCACCCGCTGCTGGTCGAGGAACGGGCGGATGCCGCGCACCTCCAGCGCGGTCAGCCACTGCAGCCGCAGCTGCTGCGGTCCTCCGGGCTGGCCGGCCGCTCCGGCCCGGCGGTGGGCGGCGGGCAGGTGGGTGGCGGTCACCTTCACCACGGTGGCGGCGACGCCCACCACCCCGGCGGTGACGCCCGCGCCGACGGCGGTGCCGCCGCCGGTGCCCAGCGACAGATCGGCGACGACGGCGGCCAGTCCCGCAACTCCCGCGACGAGCAGGGGTGTTCCGCCGCCCTCGCGGGCGTAGCGCTGGGCGAACGTGAGCTGTCCGGCGGCCGCCTCGTCCAGCGCCCGCGTGTAGGCCCCGTACTCCTCCGCCGCGGTCTCGGCCATGGTGTCCAGCGCGCCGCGCGCCCGGGACAGCAGCACACTTCCGTCCACCCGGCCGCCCGAGCGGCGAACCTCCTCCTCCACGGCCCGAGTCAGCAGCCGCTCGGCGTCCGCCCGATGGCCATCTCGCATGTCCCGTCCCCCTCCGGTGACAACTCCGTTGCCTACGAGTGTCCTTCGGCTCGCGCGGGAGCGCGAGGGGGCGGCGATCACGTGTCCCCGCCCGTTGCCGACCGTCCGGGGGGACAGGGAGTCGGAGGAGCACACGAGGAGTCGCAGTGCGATCACCTTCCGCGTCCGGTGGGGTGAGGTGAGGCAGGATGGGGGCATGCCGAACCGACTGGCCCACGAGACGTCCCCCTACCTGCTCCAGCACGCCGACAACCCGGTCGACTGGTGGCCGTGGTCGGCGGAGGCCTTCGAGGAGGCGCGGCGGCGCGATGTCCCCGTGCTGCTGAGTGTCGGGTACAGCAGTTGCCACTGGTGCCACGTCATGGCGCACGAATCCTTCGAGGACGCGGCCACCGCCGCCTTCCTCGGCGAGCACTTCGTCAGCGTCAAGGTGGACCGCGAGGAGCGGCCCGACGTCGACGCCGTGTACATGGAGGCGGTGCAGGCGGCCACCGGGCAGGGCGGATGGCCGATGACCGTGTTCCTCACGCCCGACGCCGAGCCGTTCTACTTCGGCACGTACTTCCCGCCCGACCCCCGGCACGGCATGCCCTCCTTCGGGCAGGTCCTCGAAGGGGTGCGGCAGGCCTGGCAGACCCGGCGGGACGAAGTCGCCGACGTCGCCGGGAAGATCGTGCGCGACCTGGCACAGCGGGAGATCGGCTACGGCACCGCGCGGCCCCCGGGCGAGGAGGAACTGGCGCAGGCACTGCTCGCGCTCACCCGGGAGTACGACGCCCGGCGCGGCGGGTTCGGCGGGGCGCCGAAGTTCCCGCCGTCGATGGTGATCGAGTTCCTGCTGCGGCACCACGCCCGCACCGGCTCCGAGGGCGCCCTCCAGATGGCGGCGGACACCTGCGAGCGGATGGCCCGCGGCGGCATGCACGACCAGCTCGGCGGCGGCTTCGCCCGGTACTCCGTCGACCGCGACTGGGTGGTGCCGCACTTCGAGAAGATGCTGTACGACAACGCGCTGCTGTGCCGGGTCTACGCCCACCTGTGGCGCGCCACCGGCTCCGACTTCGCCCGCCGGGTGGCCCTCGCGACCGCCGACTTCATGGTGCGCGAACTGCGCACCGCCGAAGGCGGGTTCGCCTCGGCCCTGGACGCGGACAGCGACGACGGCACGGGCAAGCATGTCGAGGGCGCCTACTACGTGTGGACCCCCGCCCAGCTCAGGGAGGTCCTCGGCGCCGAGGACGCCGAACTCGCCGCCCGCTGCTTCGGCGTGACCGAGGAGGGCACCTTCGAGCACGGCGCCTCGGTTCTGCAACTCCCGGTGCAGGAGGGCGTGTTCGACGCCGACCGGGTCGAGTCCGTACGGCGCCGGCTGCTGGCGGAGCGGGCCGGGCGTCCGGCACCCGGCCGGGACGACAAGGTCGTCGCCGCCTGGAACGGGCTGGCGATCGCCGCCCTCGCCGAGACCGGCGCCTACTTCGACCGCCCGGACCTGGTCGAGGCCGCGGTCGGCGCCGCCGATCTGCTGGTCCGGCTGCACATGGACGAGCATGCCGCGCTGCTCCGTACCAGCAAGGACGGCCGGGCCGGAGCCAACGCCGGGGTGCTGGAGGACTACGCCGACGTCGCCGAGGGCTTCCTCGCCCTCGCCTCCGTGACCGGCGAGGGCGTCTGGCTGGAGTTCGCCGGGCTGCTCCTCGGGCATGTGCTCACCCGGTTCACCGACCCGGAGTCGGGCGCGCTGTACGACACGGCCGTCGATGCCGAGCAGTTGATCCGGCGGCCCCAGGACCCCACCGACAACGCCACCCCCTCCGGCTGGTCCGCGGCGGCCGGCGCCCTGCTCGGCTACGCCGCCCACACGGGTTCCGAGGCCCACCGCACCGCCGCCGAAAGGGCGTTGGGCGTGGTGGGCGCGCTCGGCCCGCGCGTTCCGCGCTTCATCGGCTGGGGCCTCGCCGTCGCCGAGGCCCTGCTGGACGGCCCGCGCGAGGTCGCGGTCGTCGGCCCGTCCCTCGACGACGCGGCGGCAAGGGCCCTGCACCGTACGGCACTTCTGGGCACCGCCCCCGGCACGGTCGTCGCGTACGGCACTCCGGACAGCGAGGAGTTCCCGCTGCTCGCCGACCGCCCCCTCGTCCACGGCGAGCCGGCCGCCTACGTCTGCCGCGACTTCACCTGCGACGCCCCCACGACCGACCCGGACCGCCTGCGCACCGCGCTGGGCGGCTGAACCGGGCACCGCACCCTCACTTCGAAGGGGCGCGGCCCCGGACGTCAGCTCCGGTCGGCGTACCCGGCCAGGGCGCGCTCCACGATGGCCTCCAACTGGTCGTGGTGGGCGCCCTTCCAGTAGGCGCGGCCGCAGTCGAGGCAGCGGGCGAAGACGTCGTACGTGCGGTGCGTGCCGTGTTCGAGCTGGTCGGCGACCTCGTCCTTCGTGGCCTCCCGCACCAGTCCGTTGCAGGCGGTGCAGCGGGTCCAGGGACGCAGCTCGGGGCGGAAGCGGTCCAGGACGTCCTGGAGCTGGTCCTCGGGGCGAGTGCTGTAGACGTAGGCGCCCGCCCACAGTTCACGGCGGCGCAGCAGGCCCCGGTCGCGGCTGAGCATGACCCGCTTCTCGGCGGCCGAGCGGGCGGCGAGCGCCGGGTCGCCGATGTCGGTGGACTCGTACGCGGTGTCGACGCCCAGCAGGCGCAGCCGGCGGGCGAGCGTGCCCAGGTGCACATCGAGGAGGAAGCGCAGGGGAGCGCCGGGCACCCGCTGGGGGCGTGCGACGGCGCACACCTGGACCGTCTCGCCCGCCCGCGGCACGTGCGACACCGGCACCTCAAGGCCGTCCACGACCAGCGCGCCGACCTCGGTGAGCGGGACGCCCAGGGACTCCACGACGTGGCCGAGCGTCGAGACGCCGTCGGTGGCGACCGCGGTGGCGCCGCGACGCCGGGTGTGCGGGACGAACAGGTGCAGGCCGGGGGCGAAGCCGACGTGGATCTCGGGACCGTTCACCCGGTCAGGATGGCACGGAGGCGGGGCTGCGGGCTCACGGATTTCCGGTGGGGAGGCCGTGTTCCAGCACGTCCATGGCCTGGTCCATGAGGTCGCTCAGCTCGCCCTCGCACCCGTGCTCGGCCCAGTACAGGGAGACCTCCATCAGCCCGCCCATGAGGGACATGGCGAAGACCCGCACCTCCAGGCTGTCCTGGTCCAGGCCGGTGCGGGCCGCGATGGCCTGGCGGATGAGCACGCCGGCCTCCGACATGCTCTCCATCATCCGGGCGCGGACCGCGGGAACCTCGACGCCCAGCCGGGCGCGCAGCCGGGACACGTCGGGCTCGTCGGCCATTCCCAGCGCGAGGGCCTTGTGCATGACGTGCCGGAGGGAGTCCATCCACGGCTCGTCGACGGGCCGCGCCCGCAGCTCCTCCAGCATGATCTCGTCGTACTCGTCCGTGAGGACGATGTCCTCCTTGGTCGGGAAGTACCGGAAGACGGTCGACGGCGACACCTCGGCGCGGTCGGCGATCTGCTCGATCGTCGTGGCGTCGTACCCCTGCTCCTCGATCAGCGCGTACGTCGCCGTACGGATCGCCTGCCGGGTCTTGAGCTTCTTGCGTTCCCGCAGTCCCATCGGGGGGCGGTCGGCTGGGGTGGTGATACGTGCGGCCGTCATGAAGGTCATTGTCCGGCATCGGGTCAGGGCCGGGCCATGGCCGGGCCCTCCTCCGGCTCGGCCCGTACGGGTCCGTGGGCGCCGCCCGGCAGGAACACGGCTGCCAGCAGAGCGGCCACCAGTGACGCGACGCCGCACACCAGCAGCACCAGGCCCATGGCGTGCACGTACGCTCCGTTCGCGGAGGCCGCCAGGTGTGCCGAGCCCGACCTCTCCGCGACCAGGTGGGCGGCGACCACGGACTTTCCGGCGGTGTGCGCGACCTCACCGGGCAGCCCCGTGACGTCGAGCCGGTGCCGGAAGGCGCTCGCCAGGAGGCTGCCGAGCAGGGCGATGCCGATCGCGCCGCCGACCTGGCGCAGCGTCATCAGCAGCCCGGAGCCGCTGCCCGCGCGGTCGGCGGGCAGGGCGGCCAGCGCCCCGTCCATGGCCGGGACGACGGAGAAGCCGAAGCCGACACCCGCGATCGACAGCCACAGCGCGGTGAGGCCGTAGCCGGAGTCCACTGTCGTACGGCTGCCGAGCAGCGCGGCGAAGGCGAGCACCACCAGGCCCGCGGTGACCACCGCCCGCGGCCCGAACCGGGCGACGACCGGCTGCGCGCCCTTCGCGGCGACCATCAGCCCGCCCATCATGGGCAGCAGCCGCACACCGGTGCCGAGGGCGTCGTGGCCGAGTACGGCCTGGAGGTAGGGCGGCAGTACGAACATCAGGCCGGACAGGATGAACATCACCAGGGTCGCGGCGATCGTGTTGAAGAGGAAGCCGCGCCGGCCGAGCAGCGCCATGTCGAGCATGGGCCGGGCCTCCCGGCGCTCACGCAGCACGAGCCCGGTCAGGAGCACGGCAGTCGCCGCGAACATGGCGAGTACGAGGGGGTCGCTCCAGCCGCGGTCGGGAGCCTCGATGATCGCGTAGATCAGTGCGCCGAGGCCGGTCGCGGTGAACGCCGTGGAGAGGGCGCCGACCTTCGGGGTTGCCGGATCCCGGGTCTCGGGGAGCAGCAGGACGCAGGCCGTCACGCCGATGGCGGCCATGGGCACGTTGATGAGGAAGACCGAGCCCCACCAGAAGTGGTTCAGCAGCCAGCCGCCGATGATCGGGCCGAGCGGCAGGCCGAGCGCGGAGGCGGCCGAGATGACGCCGACGGCCTTGGTGCGCTCCTCGGGTCCGAACAGTGAGGGCAGCACGGACAGCGCGAGCGGCATGACCAGCGCCCCGCCGACGCCCATGACGGCGCGGGCGGCGATCACCTCGTTCACCCCGTCGGCCAGGGCGCCGACCACGGATCCGGCGAGGAAGACGCCGAGCCCGGTGATCAGCGTCAGCCGTCGTCCGAACCGGTCGCCGAGCAGTCCGGCCGGGAGCATCAGCGCGGCGAAGACGACGACGTACGCGTCCACCATCCACTGCAGTTGACCGGTGGTGGCCCCGAGGTCCTTCGCCATGGTCGGCAGGGCGACGTTGAGGATCGTCATGTCGAAGCCGAGCACCAGCATGCTCGCGACCAGGGCCCCGAGGGCCCACCAGCGGCGGGGATCGCGCCGCACGTCTTCGGCGTGGGTGAGAGTAGCCATGAAATGAAAGTAACTCTCAAAATATAGGGTCTGTCAATTGTCATCCGCTATCAGGTCTACTTCGGGGGCCCTCAGCGGCTTTCGGGCGCACGGAAACGGCCACGGCTCGTACGAGCCGTGGCCGGGTGGGGAGAGGGGTGTGACGCGTTACGCGTGCTGGTACGCCACCAGCGAGATGCCCACGTAGTGCACCACGAAGGCGGCCAGCGTGAACGAGTGGAAGACCTCGTGGAAGCCGAACCAGCTCGGCGACGGGTTCGGCCGCTTGATGCCGTAGATCACGCCGCCCGCGCTGTAGAGGAGCCCGCCGACGACGACCAGGACCAGGACGGCGATGCCACCGGTGTGCAGGAAGTCCGGCAGGAAGAAGACGGCCGCCCAGCCCATCGCGATGTAGCAGGGGGTGTAGAGCCAGCGCGGGGCGCCGACCCAGAATACGCGGAAGGCGATGCCGGCGGCCGCCGCGCCCCATATCCCCCACAGCAGCCACTGCCCTTTGGTCCCGGGCAGGAGCAGCAGGGTGAGCGGCGTGTACGTGCCCGCGATGATCAGGAAGATGTTGGCGTGGTCGAGCCGGCGCAGCACGCCGCCCAGGCGTGGACCCCAGTCGCCCCGGTGGTACAGGGCGCTGACGCCGAAGAGCAGGCAGGCGGTGAGGGCGTAGATCCCGCAGGCGACCCGCCCGCGGGCGGAGCCGGCCAGTGCTGTGAGTGCGAGCCCCGCGACGAGTACGGCCGGGAACATGCCCAGATGCAGCCAGCCGCGCAGTTTCGGCTTGACCGGGTGCGGCGGGGTGGGCGCGACCGGACTGCGGCCGGCGACCGGCGTGTCCAGGGGCGCGTCGGAGGCGGACGCAGTCATGCGCGCATCGTACCGACGGCACCGTAAGTCGCGTGTCAGACCCGGTCCGTGAGCAGCGGCGACCGGCCCGAACGCAAAAAGACCTTCAGCCGAACCCAACGTGGACGCAAAGAATCGCGGGAATCGTGGCATTACTCACGTCGCTCACCTGTGACGCCCCCTGGACAGATGGGCGCTCTCGTCGGATGATCAAATGAGTGCGGTCGGCACCGGATGAGCGGCTACGAAGCGTCCGGGTCGCAGCCCCCACGGGGCGACAAGACAAAAACCCCTCATTTAGGAGCGATCGTGGCGCGCGACATCGCGGCTCCCCCCGTCATCCCCACCCAGCACAAGGAACTGATCTCGTGGGTCAATGAGATCGCCGAACTGACGCAGCCGGACAGCGTGGTCTGGTGTGACGGATCCGAGGCCGAGTACGAGCGACTGTGCGAGGAGCTCGTCCGGAAGGGCACCTTCCGGAAACTCGACCCGATCAAGCGCCCCAACTCCTACTACGCGGCGTCGGACCCCTCCGATGTGGCCCGCGTGGAGGACCGGACGTTCATCTGTTCCGAGAAGGAGGAGGACGCCGGCCCGACCAACCACTGGAAGGCGCCCGCCGAGATGCGGGAGATCTTCCAGGGGGCCGACGGCAATAAGGGGGGCGGAGTAGCCGAAGGCTCCTCCGGTAAGGGCGGTGGTGGGCGACGGGAGGGATTGTTCCGCGGCTCGATGAAGGGCCGGACGATGTACGTCGTCCCGTTCTGCATGGGCCCGCTGGGCTCGCCGCTGTCCGCGATCGGCGTCGAGATCACCGACTCCGCCTACGTCGCGGTGTCCATGCGCACCATGACCCGCATGGGACAACCGGTGCTGGACGAGCTCGGCGACGACGGCTTCTTCGTGAAGGCCGTCCACACCCTGGGCGCCCCGCTGGAGCCGGGCCAGGCGGACGTCCCGTGGCCGTGCAACTCCACCAAGTACATCTCGCACTTCCCCGAGGCCCGTGAGATCTGGTCCTACGGCTCCGGCTACGGCGGCAACGCGCTGCTCGGCAAGAAGTGTTACGCCCTGCGCATCGCCTCCGTCATGGCGCGCGACGAGGGCTGGCTGGCCGAGCACATGCTGATCCTCAAGCTCACCCCGCCCGCCGGTGAGGCCAAGTACGTCGCGGCCGCCTTCCCGAGCGCCTGCGGCAAGACCAACCTCGCCATGCTGGAACCCACGATCTCCGGCTGGACCGTCGAGACCATCGGTGACGACATCGCGTGGATGCGGTTCGGCGAGGACGGCCGGCTGTACGCGATCAACCCCGAGGCCGGTTTCTTCGGTGTCGCGCCCGGCACCGGCGAGCACACCAACGCCAACGCCATGAAGACGCTGTGGGGCAACTCGGTCTTCACCAACGTCGCCCTCACCGACGACGGCGACGTGTGGTGGGAGGGCATGACGGAGGAGACCCCGGCGCACCTCACCGACTGGAAGGGCAACTCCTGGACCCCCGAGTCCGGGACGCCCGCCGCGCACCCCAACGCCCGCTTCACCACGCCCGCCGCGCAGTGCCCGATCATCGCGCCGGAGTGGGAGGACCCCAAGGGCGTGCCGATCTCGGCGATCCTGTTCGGCGGCCGCCGCGCCTCCGCGGTGCCGCTGGTGACGGAGTCCTTCGACTGGAACCACGGCGTCTTCCTCGGCGCCAACGTCGCCTCCGAGAAGACGGCCGCCGCCGAGGGCAAGGTCGGCGAGCTGCGCCGCGACCCGTTCGCCATGCTGCCGTTCTGCGGCTACAACATGGGCGACTACATGGGTCACTGGATCAAGGTCGGCAAGGCCGCCGAGCAGCGTGACGGCGACCAGTCCAAGCTGCCGAAGATCTACTACGTCAACTGGTTCCGCAAGAACGACGAGGGCAAGTTCGTCTGGCCCGGCTTCGGCGAGAACAGCCGCGTCCTGAAGTGGATCGTGGAGCGCCTGGACGGCACCGCCGAGGGCGTCGAGACCGCGATCGGCGTCCTGCCGACGAAGGCGGCCCTGGACACGGACGGCCTCGAACTGTCCGAGTCCGACCTGGAGTTCCTGCTCACGGTCGACAAGGAGGTATGGCGTGAGGAGGCCGGACTGGTCCCCGAGCACCTGAACACCTTCGGCGACCACACGCCCAAGGAGCTGTGGGACCAGTACCGCGCGCTCGTCGAGCGCCTGGGCTGACGCGGTCCCCGACCAACCCGAGAGGCCGGGTGCGCACAACGGCGTGCGCACCCGGCCTCTTCGGCGTGCGGGCGACGGTGGCCGGCCGCGTCCGACGGGGACGCGCACTTCGTGCCCAAAAGCGGCATTCCTGGACAATTCACCTATGGTGATGCCATGCGCGGAATCCTGTTGGCCGGAGGCACCGGCTCGCGACTGTGGCCGTTGACCCGCACGGTGTCGAAGCAACTGCTGCCGGTCTTCGACAAACCCATGGTCTATTACCCGCTTTCCACACTGGTGATGGCCGGAATCCGAGAAATTCTGATCATCACCACTCCGGAAGACCAGCAGCAGTTCCGCCGGTTGCTCGGCGACGGCAGCCAACTCGGACTGCGATTCGACTACATGACACAGGAACACCCGGAGGGAATCGCCCAGGCCTTCCTGCTGGCGGCCGACTTCATCGGCGGCGAGCCGGTCTCCCTGATCCTGGGCGACAACATCTTCCACGGCAGCGGCCTCGGCACCCGGCTGGCCCGCAACGCGGATGTGCAGGGGGGCAGGGTGTTCGCCTACCCGGTGGCCAACCCCTCGGCCTACGGCGTCGTGGAGTTCGACGAACTGGGCCGGGCCCTGTCCATCGAGGAGAAGCCGGCCCGGCCCCGGTCGCGGTACGCCGTGCCCGGACTGTACTTCTACGATCATCGGGTCGTCGACATCGCCCGGAGCCTGCGGCCCAGCGCCCGGGGCGAGTTGGAGATCACCGATCTCAACCGCGCCTATCTGGAGACCGGGAGCCTGCACGTCGTCCGGCTGGACCGGGGCACGGCGTGGCTGGACACGGGTACCTTCGCCTCGATGGTCCAGGCATCGGAGTACGTCCGTGTGGTCGAGGAGCGCCAGGGCTTCAAGATCGGCTGTGTCGAGGAGGCGGCCTGGCGGGCCGGTCTGATCGACGACGCCCGGCTCCGCGAATTGGCCCGGCCGCTGCTCAAGAGCGGTTATGGCCACTATCTGCTGGGCCTGCTCGAGGACCCCCGGTCCGTCGTCATGCCCCAGCCGGGTGGTGAATGGCGCCGGGAAGGAGCGCTGCGCGCCGGAGGCTGATCGCGCGGGTGGTTCAAGGGCGGGTGAAACAACTCCACGGTCGTATATCCGTGTTCTGCGGGATACGCGTCACCATGTGAACGGGGTCAATCCCCTCGACTCTCGTCTTGCCATTTGCGCCCCTCCTCCGAGGGTTGTGCCGACTGTCGCAGAGGCCGTCCGAGCAGTGTCCGAGGCGGAAGTGTCCGCGGAATTGGGGCCCGCGCGAAAGGGGGGAACGGGCGTAGGTAAATTCGGGCGTATTGAGGCTGCTCGGGTGATTCACGACCATGTACTGTGTTTGCTGCGCAAATTCCCGTCACCGTGAGTAAAGAATGTCTTCGTCCGTGGCCAAGGGCACGTGACCCGCATGCGAACGAAGCGCACCGACTGCGCGTGCTTGCGGTTTGATCCCTCCCAGTTCCTGAGGAAGGTTCTCTTGAACCGTAGAACGATCCGAAGTTCACGTTTGAGGTCGGCCACGCTCGTATCGGCGAGCGCGCTCGCCGTGGCGCTCAACGTTGCCCCGAGCACGGCTGCCATCGCCAACGCGATCGAGAGGTCGAGCGATCGCAGTGCGGCCGTGACAGCCGGCTCCAACGATCCATGGGCCGACAGGGGCCACCACGACCGCGGCCCGCAGGGGCCGCAGGGCAAGCGGGGCCCGCAGGGTCCGCAGGGCAAGGATGGCAAGCGGGGCCCGAAGGGCGACAAGGGTGACCGCGGCCCCAAGGGCGACCGCGGTCCCCGGGGACCACAGGGTCCCGGAGGCGTCGGCGCTGGTCCCCGGGGTCCCCAGGGTCCGCAGGGAACCCAGGGTGTGCCCGGTGCCACGGGTCCGCAGGGAACCCAGGGCGTCACCGGTGTGCCCGGTGCCACGGGTCCGCAGGGTGTGCCCGGCGAGCAGGGCGTCCCGGGTGTTCAGGGTGCGCAGGGTTTCCAGGGCGTCACTGGTGCGACCGGTGCCACGGGTCCGCAGGGAACCCAGGGCGACATCGGCGCCACCGGTGCCACGGGTCCGCAGGGTGTGCCCGGCGAGCAGGGCGTCCCGGGTGTTCAGGGTGCGCAGGGTTTCCAGGGCGTCACCGGCGCCACGGGTGCCACGGGTGCGACCGGTCCGATGGGTCCGCAGGGCGCGACCGGTTCGACCGGCCTGACCGGTGCCACGGGTCCGCAGGGCGACCCGGGTGCCACAGGCACCACGGGTGCCACAGGCCCCCAGGGCCCGCAGGGCGACACGGGCGCCACGGGTGCCACGGGTGCGACCGGTCCGATGGGTCCGCAGGGTTCGACCGGTTCGACCGGCCTGACCGGTGCCACGGGTCCGCAGGGTGCGACCGGTGAGCAGGGCATCCCCGGTGTTCAGGGATCGCAGGGCTTCCAGGGCGACCCCGGTGCCACGGGTCCGCAGGGTGCGCAGGGCGGCATCGGCCTGCCCGGTCTTCCCGGCGTCCAGGGTCCGCAGGGTGACATCGGTGCTCAGGGCGGGCTCGGCCCGCAGGGTGTCCAGGGTGCGATCGGTGCTCAGGGTCCGCAGGGTGACATCGGTGCTCAGGGCGGGCTCGGCCCGCAGGGCGCTCAGGGTGACGTGGGTGTCCAGGGCCCGCAGGGAACCCAGGGAACCCAGGGAACCCAGGGTGCTCAGGGCACGGTCAGCCCCACCACTGTCGTGACCGGACCTCAGGGAACGACGTCGACCGCCGTCTGCCCCACCGGCGAGGCCATCGGTGGCGGTTACCAGGCCGCTGGGGGCTCCGCTGCGAGCCAGAGCGCCCCGGTCTTCACCGGTTCCGGCCCCGCCACCGGATGGCAGGCCACCTCCAGCGACGGCACCGTGCTCACGGCCTACGCGATCTGCACCGCGGCCCCGTGATCGGCTGCCCGGCCCGGAAGTGAACGAGGGTGCCCCGAGGCTTCGGCCTCGGGGCACCGCCCGTGTGCCGCCGCACCTGGGACGCGGCGGTACACCCCAGGTCCGATTCGACGACAGGACTCGCAGCCGACCCGGCCTCCGTCATGAGCGCACCGGGCCGTGACCGGCTGGACACCACCGATCCCGCCGCCGTGCGCGAGGCCGTCCGGGGCCACCCCGCGGTCGTCAACCGCGCCGCCTGGACGTCGACGGCGCGGAGCGTGCCGGGGAAGCGGCAACGGCCGTCGACGGCACGGGCGTACGCCACCTGGTAGAGGCTCGCACGGTGCGCGCGCTCCCGCATCGTGCGCGCTCCCCGGCTCCATGGCGCGTACGGACGCGACTTCGTGGCCGTCATGCTCGAACCCGCAGCCCGGCGCCGGCCCCTGCAAGCAGTCTCCGAGCAGCACGGACAGCCCACCTGGTCCCGTGCTCCGGCCCGGCGTCTCGCGGTTCTCGGCCGTGCGGCCCTGGCCGGGAAGGCGCCGGCCGGCACGTACCACGGGACGGCGGCCGCCGCGGCTCGCGCCTGCCGGTCGGGCCGGCCGCCCGGGTCGGACCCGGACAACAGGGCGCCCCGGCGGACCTGACGGTTCGCCGGGGCGCCCTCACGCCGTGCGGGTTCTAGACCAGCAGCAGTCCTCCGCACCGCTCGGCGCCCTCCTTCATCGCGATGAGGTTGGCGACGACGTAGGAGATGTTGTTCCGGGAGTGCCACTCGCTGGGGAAGTACGTCACCAGGCGCGAGGACTGGAACCTGGCCTGGATCTCGGGCACGAAGGTGCGGTACTGGTTGTCCGTGTAGTACCAGAACGAGTTCTCGTTGTAGTAGGCGACGTGGGTCGGGTCCTGGTACGCGCCGCGGCCGTCGGAGCTGGGCGTCATGGTGAGGAGCATTCCACCGGGCGCCAGCAGCCGGTACAACTCGTTGATCAGCGGCACCTTCGCGGGTACGTGCTCCAGGAAGTCCACCGCCCGCATCAGGCCCACGGAGTTGTCGGGCAGGTCCAGCTTTCCGGGCAGGGTCGCGACGATGTCGACGCCCTCCCCCGGGTACTGGTCCACGCCCAGGTAGCCCGGCGGCTTGCGGTGGGCCGCGCCGAGGTCCAGGGCGAGCAGTCCGCGACGCCCGCTCCAGGCCAGGGCGTTGGCCTCGATGTACTTGTCGTACAGGGCGACCGTCTCTCGCTGGATGTGAGCGTTGATCTCCGGGTCGCGCTGGGTGTTCGCCGGGTGCATCCGCTGGAGGTAGAGGCAGCGGTCGATGTGGTGGAAGTCGCCGACGTGGAACAGCCGGCACATCAGGTCCTGGTCGTCCAGCACGGTGCGGGAGGCGTCGTACCCGCCGGCCTTCTCGTAGCTCACCTTGCGGAACGCCCGCACGTGGTTCGGCGCGTACCAGATGTAGGAGACGTTGTGCGGCGTGGGCTCCATGGAGACGGCCTGGAGCAGTTTGCGCCCGTCGACCCGCACGTCCTCGAACTTCCAGCCGTGGGCCTCGTTGAAGCGGGAGTTGTCGCGCTTGCCGTCCTCGGTGATCTGCGCGGTGTTGCTGTAGACGAGGACCGCGTCGGGGTGTGCGTCGAACGCCTTGCCCAACTCGGCCAGACAGGCCTTCGCCAGGAGGTCGTCGTGGTCGAGTTCGACCAGGACCTCCCCGCGGGCCAGCTCGCAGGCCCTGCGCTTGGCCGCCCCGACGCCGCTGATGCCGTCCGCGATCTCCACGCGGACCCGGTCGTCCGCCTGCTCGGGCCGCCACCTGGCGCCGTTGTTGAGCAGGACGATCCACTCCCAGTCCGCGCAGGTCTGCGCCTGGAGGGTCTTGAGGCATTCATCGAGGAAGCGGGGCTGGTGGCTGGGGGTGAAGACGGAGAACCTCGGTGTCGCAGTCGACGTCATCTGGTGGCACCTGCCTGACTCGATGTCGGTGTGGGGCTTACCTTGTCCCGGAACTCCTCCGGGACCGCGGAGTGCAGTGAGGGATCGGCCGCGACGGCGCGTCCGAACTCCTCCTCGGCCTCGTCGTCGCGGTCCTTCTGGGCGAGGATCAGCCCGAGTTGGAGATGGGCCGTGGCGGCCCTGGGCGTGGCGGCGATGGCGCGTCGCAGGAGTCCGACGGCCTGGCCGGGGTCGCTCGGCTTCAGCAGGACCGCCTTGTTGTAGAGGGCCGAGGCGTACTTCGGGTCGATCTTCAGCGCCTCGTCGTAGGCCTTACGGGCGTCACCGGCCCTGCCTTCCTGCTGGGCGACGACACCAAGGTCGTACCAGGCGACCTTGTTGTGCGGATCGAGCTGCAGCACGCGCCGGAAGGTCATGGTCGCCCCGACGTAATCGCGGTACTGCACCTGGAGGTTGCCCGCTTGCAGAAGCGTGGCCGCCTCTTGCGCCTTGTGGCCCTGCACGGCCTTGGATTCCGGGGCGGTCGCGGTCGTCGAGTGGGACGTGATCGCCCAGGAGGTCACCCCGGTGGCAACTGCGCCCAGACCGACGAGCGTCACCCACAATCTCCTACGTTTCACTTTGTCACATTTCGTGGAATAGTGAGGGACGGACAGAGGTGGCTCTTCTCGCGCGGCCGGAACCGGAGGGCGGGTCCTGCCGGGTACCGACGGGCTGGAGTCCGAACCACCGTCATGTGCGCCGACGTTACGAGGCCGGATTGTCGACGTCGCCGTTCGGCAGGCATGTGGGGCGTACAGACCACTCGAATGTACGCAGGAAAGCCGGCGCAGCGGTGCGTGCGTGGCCGCGGTTGCGCGGACGGCGGCCGATCAAGGGGCCTCTGATCGGAGCTGGTGGGTGCTGTTGTCCTGCGCCTGGAATCCGTCGGCAGAAGCGGGCGGGGGATTCGAGGACCTCTCGGCTGAATTGTGATCGCAGTCGGGTGTGTTGTCCTTCTGCTGATTGATCCGACATGAATCATTCCTGTCGGTGTTCCGGTACCACCCACGCGAATGACATTCGCGATCCGCCCCGGGGAGCCCTGATGCGTCCGAGCATCTCTCGTATCGTCCCCGTCTTCATGGGACTCGCCCCCGTCGCCCTTGGCGTCATCACGCCTCCCGCCGCCGCACAAGCTGCCATGCCGGGTCCGGACCCACTCGGTGACCAGTTGCAGAGAGAGCGACCTGCAAGCCGCGACCGGGAAGGTCGCCACAGTGGGCGGCACGGTCAAC
Organism: Streptomyces sp. NPDC088817; assembly: GCF_044750345.1. Taxonomy (NCBI): domain Bacteria; kingdom Bacillati; phylum Actinomycetota; class Actinomycetes; order Kitasatosporales; family Streptomycetaceae; genus Streptomyces; species Streptomyces sp. NPDC088817. The sequence goes on along the minus strand of NZ_JBIVJN010000003.1, from coordinate 477,833 downwards.
CTCAGGCGCGGCTGCACCTACACCCTCACCGACGCCGCACCGCCCAACGACGACAACGGACTGCCGGTCATCAAGAGCAAGGTCACGATCAACGGGTGTGGCGACACCATCACCCGAGCCGCAACCGCGGCCAAATTCCGTTTCTTCGAAATCGACGGCCCCAATGCAAACCTCATTCTCAACGCCCTGACCCTCAGCAACGGTCACGCGTCCACCAGCCTTGGCAACGGCCGGGGCGGTGCCATCCGGCTCAACGGCACCGGTCCCGCACTGACGCTGAACAACGCCAGCCTCAAGACCAACACCGCCGACGTCTTTGGTGGGGCCGTCGACAACGACAACGGTGCGTTCAGCGTCAACAGGAGCACGCTCCGCAACAACAAGGCGAGTTCTGGCGGAGCGGTGTTCGTGAGCCCATTCGGAGGTTCCGGCACGGCGACCCTCGACAGAAGCCGGATCATCGGCAACCACGCGAGCGTCCTGGGTGGCGGGATCGCCGCCGCCGTCGGCACGAAGGCAACGCTGACCAGCACCCAAGTCACAGGCAACGACGTCACCGGTGCCAATGCGCAGGGCGGCGGAATTTTCAATACCGTCGGCACGGTGCGGCTCACCGACAGCCCGGTCACCGGCAACACCGTCAACGGCACGAACTCCCGCGGTGGCGGCATCTTCAACACGGGCTCCGGCACGGTGGCCCTCACCCGTAGCCCGGTGACCAGAAGCCGGGCACTGGGAACAGGTGCGAACGGTGGCGGCATCTTCAACGCCAGCGGCTCGGTGACGCGGATCGCCAGTCGAGTCACCGGTAACCGCCCCAACAACTGCGGCAGCCCCAGCACCGTACCCGGCTGTTCCTAGGCCGGTGGCCCCGGAGTCGGAACCACTGCTGGGCGATGCCGAGCCTGCCGTGCCCGGAGCGTGGGGGTGAGGCGGGCCAGACGGTTCCTCGCTGAGTGGCTGGACGGTCTGGCCGACGAGCCCCGGCCGGGCGGATCCAGACCCTGGACTGCTCGCTCGGGGCAACGTGCCGGGCGTCGCGACGGGGCGAACGTGCCTGCCGCGGCCCTAGCCGGCGGGGCTCAGCTTCCGCGGCTCGCCCAGCGCGGCCGCGTGCGCGTCCATCCGCTCGGCCGCCAGGATCGCCGCCGCGGTGTCCGCCCGGGAGGCGGCGACGACGAGCGCGCGGCCCGCGAGCGCGTGCGCCCGCTGGTGCAGTGCCGACGGTTCGCGGGCGGCCGCCACCGAGGTGCGGGCCGGACCGTGGCCGCCGCCCAGCCGGGCCACCTGCTCGGTCAGCCGCCCGGCCGCGTGGTCCAGGTCGGCGGAGGGGGTCAGTGCGCGCAGCTCGTCCGTGACGGCGAGCAGTGCCGCGAGATGGCCCGCGAGCTGGATGTCCAGCTCCTCCTCGCGGGAGCGGTGGGGGAAGTCGGAGGTGGTGCCGGCCATCGGGCCCTGGACGGACCTGCCGGAGGGCCCGGTGCGGTTCGGTTCGTACATGGGATGGCCTCCTGTGCTCTGACAGAAGACATCCTAGCTTAGAACGCGTCTAAAGTTGAGTCTGTTCGCGGTGTGGGTCCGCGGGAGTACCGAACGTGAGCGTCAGGCCTGGCCGTAGCCGTCCAGGAAGGTGCCGATCCGGTCCATGGCGTCCCGCAGGTCGCCGACCGAGGGCAGTGTGACGACCCGGAAGTGGTCCGGCTCGGGCCAGTTGAAGCCCGTGCCCTGGACGACCATGATCTTCTCGCGGCGCAGCAGGTCCAGGACCATCTGCCGGTCGTCCCTGATCTTGAAGACCGCGGGGTCGAGGCGCGGGAAGAGGTACAGCGCCCCCTTCGGCCGTACGCAGCTCACGCCCGGGATCCGCGTGAGCAGCTCGTAGGCGACGTCCATCTGCTCCTTCAGCCGCCCGCCCGGCAGGACCAGGTCGCCGATGCTCTGCCGCCCGCTGAGCGCGGCCACCACGCCGTGCTGGCCCGGCATGTTCGCGCACAGGCGCATGTTCGCCAGGATCGTCAGGCCCTCGAGGTAGGAGTCGGCGTGTGCGCGGGGGCCGGAGACGGACATCCAGCCCACCCGGTAGCCGGCCACCCGGTACGCCTTGGACATGCCGTTGAAGGTCAGGGTCAGCAGGTCCGGCGCGACCGACGCGGTCGGGGTGTGCGTGGCGCCGTCGTAGAGGATCTTGTCGTAGATCTCGTCGGAGCAGACCAGCAGGTTGTGCCGGCGGGCGATGTCGGTCAGCCCCTTGAGCACCGTTTCGTCGTAGACCGCACCGGTGGGGTTGTTGGGGTTGATGACGACGATCGCCTTGGTGCGGTCGGTGACCTTGCGCTCCACGTCGGCGAGGTCGGGCATCCAGTCGGACTGCTCGTCGCAGCGGTAGTGGACGGCGGTGCCGCCGGACAGGGAGACCGCGGCCGTCCACAGGGGGTAGTCCGGCGCCGGGACGAGGACCTCGTCGCCGTCGTTCAGCAGGCCCTGCATGGCCATCACGATCAGCTCGGAGACGCCGTTGCCGATGAAGACGTGCTCGACGTCCGTCTCGATCCCGAGGGTCTGGTTGTGCATGACGACCGCGCGCCGGGCGGCCAGCAGGCCCTTGGCGTCGCCGTAGCCGTGGGCCGTGGAGACGTTGCGGAGGATGTCCTCCAGGATCTCCGGCGGGCACTCGAAGCCGAAGGCCGCCGGGTTGCCCGTGTTCAGCTTCAGGATGCGGTGACCGGCCGCCTCCAGCCGCATTGCCTCCTCGAGCACCGGACCCCGGATCTCGTAGCAGACATTGGCGAGCTTCGTGGACTGGATCACCTGCATGTCCGCGAGCTTACGGCCGTGCGCTGCCGCGGGGGGCGTGTTTTCCACCACGTGAGACAGGTGTTTTGATCATTTTTGACACTGAAGGCGTAGCTTGAACCGTCTCGTCGCGGGCCGGCCGGTATGCGGTCGCGGTCCGCTCACTTGTGGTGGCGCAGCAGTACGTAGCCGTCCTGGGCCGCCACCAGGTCGTATCCGTTGCCGCGTTCTTCCGAAAGGCGCTGCTGTTCGGCCTCGACGCTCAGCGGGGCGCCCACCCATCCTCGCGCACCGTCCGGAACCCAGGTGTCCACCATGATCCACTGCGGGTTGGGGCGGTTGCCCTCGGCGCCGTAGACGCCGACGCTCGTGCGGTCGGTCAGCTGGGGCACCAGATGGTCGGACGCCTGGACCGTGGCACCGTCGGGGATGGAGTCCATCAGACGACGGGCGACGCCGACACGCGGATCGGTCCGCCAGGTGTCCGGCCGGAACAGCTGGAACAGCGGGAAGGCCGGCAGGACGGCGAGGGTGACCGCGGCGGAGCCCGCGAGGTAACGGCGCAGGCTGGGCCCGCTCGTCCCGCGCCGCACCAGGGCGTCGACGAACGCCGCGAACACGACCGGCATCAGCACGAGCGAGTAGTGGTTTCCGGTCCCCCAGTGGAGGCCGTTGTTGGACGCGAAGCGCCACACCAAGGTCGGCACGGCGACCCACACCAGGGGTGACCGCAGCGCCAGGAACAGAGTGGGGGCGAGCACCAGGAGGAGCGTCGTCACCTTGGTCTGCGGGGTGACGAGGCCGATCGTGCCCCGGTGGAGCAGGTCCAGCAGGCCGCCGCCCGCACCGCTTCCGGCCGTTCCGGGGGCGCCGGGGGAGTCCTGCAGCAGGGACCAGTAGGCGAAGGACCCGCTCGGACTGAACGCCGGCAGAATCACGAAGAGCGCGAGTGCCGCCCCGGCGAGACCGACCGCGGCCGCGAACAGTCCGAGCCTGTGGTTGCCGCGCCGGGCGATGACGAGACCGATGGCGAGAACCGTGAACCCGAGGTCCTCCTTCACCAGCAGGAGCGGCAGGGCCCAGCATGCCGCGGCGACGAGCCGGTCGTTGCCCAGGGCGGTGAGCGAGAGGGTCAGGAGCGGTGCGGCGAAGGCGACTTCGTGGAAGTCGTAGCCGACCGCGCCGGCGACTCCCCAGGACAGTCCGTAGCAGGCGCCGATCACCGCGGCGGCCTGAACACCGAGGGTGCGACGCGCCCAGAGGGCCAGCGGGATCACGCTCACGGCGATCAGCGCGGCCTGCACGACGAGGAGTGTCTCCGCTCCCTGCCACACCCAGTAGAAGGGCGCCACCAGCGCCAGGACGGGCGAGAAGTGGTCTCCCAGGGCGGGGAAGCCCGGCCCCTTCACTTCGGAGACCGGCAGGTGCCCTTCCGCGTAGGAGCGGACGACCTGCTCGAAGACTCCCAGGTCGTAGCTGCTGGTGATCATCCGATGGTGGAGGCGCAGCGACAGCGCCGCGTACATCACGAACAGCGTTCCCGCCATGGCCCAGATCCACCAGGTGCCGGCGAGGTGGCCTGAGTGCGGCGATCCGGCCGCCGTCCGCTTCCTGGACGGCGACTGCGTGGGGACCGCTGCGCTTTTGGTGGACGGTGCCTGCATCGAGAGCCCTTCCGGGAGCCGGGATTGGCAGCCCTCAAGATGCCAGCCGGGTGCGGCATTCGACCGTGACGCGGCGTCGGCCAAACTCCCGCGTGGTCAGAATCCGCCGAATGGCCGCACGGGAACGCGGTGCGGCGCCTTCGCCGGCCCCTTCGACGCCCGGTGCGCCCCGTCTTCCGCCGGCCGCGACGGGCTTCTTGTGGCCGCCCCCTCACGGCCTCACAATGCACATGACAAGACAGGCGACCGGAAGATCTCCGGTCGCTCACGTCTGAAGAGGGGACCCCCACAGATGAACAAGCCTCTCCTTGCCGCGCTCGCGACCCTGGTGATCACCGGGGCGGGCATGGCACCCGCGGCGGCCGCCACGCAGACCAGTGGCGCGGTGTCCGCCCCTGCGAAGGGGACGGCCGGTGCGAGTCCCGCTCTGGCGGCCGTCGACTTCGCCGGCACCGTCGCGCTGAGCAACTGCTCCGGTTCGGTCGTCCGCCTCCCCGCCTCCGCGGACAGCGACCCGGCGCTCGTGCTCAGCAACGGCCACTGCCTGGAGACCGGCTTCCCGTCGCCCGGACAGGTGATCGTGGGCCAGTCGTCCAGCCGCACCTTCGGCCTGCTGAACTCGGCCGGCACCCAGGTCGCGACGCTCCGGGCGAACAAGGTCGTCTACTCGACCATGACCGACACGGACGTCACGATCTACCAGCTCACCAGCACCTACGCGCAGATCAAGAACTCCTACGGCATCAACGCGCTGACCCTGAGCGACACCCACCCGGTCGCCGGCACCGCCATCAAGGTGGTCTCCGGCTACTGGAAGCGGATCTACAGCTGCAACATCGACGGCTTCGTCTACCGCCTGCAGGAGGGGAACTGGACCTGGAAGGACTCGGTCCGCTACACCTCCGCCTGCGACACGATCGGCGGCACGTCCGGCTCGCCCGTCGTCGACAACGCCACCGGCAAGGTCGTCGCCGTCAACAACACCGGCAACGAGAGCGGCGGACGCTGCACCGTGAACAACCCGTGCGAGGTCGACGCGAACGGCACCGTCACCGTCCGCCAGGGCATCAACTACGCCGAGCAGACCTACCAGATCCCCGCCTGCTTCGGCACCGGCAACCAGCTCGACCTGAACAAGAGCGGCTGCGTCCTGCCCAAGCCCTGACCCGGAAAAGCACCGGTAAGGCACAGCGCGGGGCGGGCGGTCGTGCCTCAGGTCCGGCGGACCGCCCGTCCCGCCAGTACGTCCGTGCGCCGCCCGTCCTCGATCACGAACCGGCCGTCGATCAGGACGTAGGGAATCCCCGTCGGCAGCGCGCGCGGCCGCTCGAAGGTGGCACCCGGCGCGACCGTGGCCGGGTCGAACAGGACCAGGTCGGCCCGGTACCCCTCGCGGACCACGCCCCGGTCCGGCAGCCGCAGCCGGGCCGCCGGCCTCCCGGTGAGGTGCGCGACGCACTCCTCCAGCGACAGCACGCCCAACTCCCGCACGTACCGGCCGAGATAGCGCGGGAAGGTGCCGTAGGCCCGCGGATGCGGCTTGGTGCCGCGCAGGATGCCGTCGGAGCCGCCGGTGTGCACGCGGTGGCGCATGATCGCCCGGACGTTCTCCTCGTGGCCGACGTGCTGCAGGACCGTCGTGCCCAGCCGGTCCTCCAGCAGCAGCCGCCGGGCGGTGGTCCAGGGCTCCTCGCCGCGCCGAACCGCCGCCTCCCGGACCGTCAGGCCGGTGTACTCGGCGAGCGCCGGGACGGTGACCCCGGAGATCTCGACCGTCTCCCACTCCACCGGGACCCCGTGGCAGCCGTCCGAGCCCGTCACCTCCAGGTCGTGGCGGATCCGCTCCGCGGTGCCCTCGTCGGCCAGCCGCCCGAGGACCGCCTCCGGGCCGCCCTCGCCCGCCCAGCTCGGCAGCAGGGCCACCAGGGTGGTGCAGCCGGGGGTGTAGGGGTAGGTGTCCAGGGTGATGTCGGCGCCGGCGGCGAGCGCCTCGTCCAGGAGGGCGAGGAGTTCGCCGGCGCGGCCCTTGTTCGGGCCGAAGTTCATGGTGGCGTGCGCGAGGTGCAGCGGGCAGTCCGCTTCGCGTGCGACCCGCACCATCTCCGCGTACGCGTCGAGGGCTCCGGCGCCGTAACTGCGGTGGTGCGGGCAGTAGTAGCCGCCGTGCGCCGCCACCACCCGGCACAGCTCGGTCAGTTCGGCGTCCTCCGCGTACATCCCGGGGGTGTAGGTCAGCCCGGAGGACATGCCGACCGCGCCCTGCCGCAGGCCGTCGGCGACCAACTGCCGCATCCGGTCCAGCTCCTCGGGCGTGGCCGCGCGGTCCTCCCAGCCGACGGCGAGCGCCCGGACCGTGCCCTGCGGGACCAGGTAGGCGGCGTTGACGGCGATGCCCTCGCCGCCGAAGCCGTGGTCGAGCCGGTCCAGGTACTCGCCCACCGAACGCCAGGTGAAGTCGATGTCGTCGCCGTCGCCGTTCCAGCCGCTGATCGCCCGGCGCACCTCGGCGAGGGTGCGGTCGTCGACCGGCGCGTAGGACAGCCCGTCCTGCCCGACGACCTCCAGCGTGACGCCCTGCGCGGCCTTCGCGCTGTGGTCGGGGTCGCGCAGGAGGGCGAGGTCGCTGTGGGCGTGCATGTCGATGAAGCCCGGGGCGAGCACCAGGCCCTCCGCGTCCAGCTCCCGCCGCGCCCGCGGCCGCCGGCAGCCGGCCGCCGCGGCCTCCTTCACGACCGAGACGATCCTGCCGTCCTTGACGGCCACGTCGGCGCGGTAGGAAGGGGCTCCGGTGCCGTCGGCGACGTCCGCGTCCCGGATGGCCAGATCGGCGTAGTCGGCGAACTCCACCGGATCCATGGCGGCGCCTTTCGAAGCTCCTAGAAGAACGTACGGACGTAGTCGACGACGGTACCGTCCGCCTCGGCCACCGGGATGAGCGGCCACTTGTCGAAGGACGTGCACGGGTGGGAGAGCCCCAGGCCGACCCAGTCGCCGACCTCCAGCTCCGCGCCGGGGGCGGTGCTCAGCCAGGCGTGCTGGTCGGACAGCCGGGTGACCTCGATGCCCGTCGCCGGGCGCTCCACGTCGTCGCGCCGCACCACCTGGGCGGAGGGCAGGTCGAGGTCGTGGGCCGCGTCCCGCTTGCCCGCGTTGACGAAGGCCTGTCCGGGGCTGGGGCGGGAGACCACCTGGGCCCAGAGGCGGAAGGCGGGCTCGAGGGCGCCCTCCTCGGGAACGCGGTTGAAGGGCGTGACCTTGCGGTAGTGCCCGTCGTCGTGCGAGACGTACGCGCCCGAGCGCAGCAACTTCAGTACGGGCAGGGAGAGTTCGGGGATGCCGGCGAACACCTCGGCCACCGTGTCGAACCAGGCGCTGCCGCCCGCGCTCACCACGATCTCCTCCGCGTGCCCGAACCGCCCCGCCTTGTCGAGGTCCACGGCCAGGGCGACGAGCCGGGTCAGCCAGGCCCGTACCCGGTCGGGGTCGGCCTGGGGCACCTCGCCCTCGTAGCCGGCGACCCCGACCAGACGCAGGGTGTCCGTGGCGGTCACCGCGTCGGCGACCGCCAGGCACTCGGCCTCCGTGCGCACTCCGGTCCGCGCGCCCTCACCGGCTCCCAGTTCGACGACCACGTCCACCGGTCGGGCGGCCCCCTCCAGGGCCGCGTCCATCAGCTCCACGCCGCGCACGGAGTCGACGTAGCAGACGAAACGGAAGGACGGGTCGGCGGCCAGCTCGGCGGCGACCCAGCGCAGGGCCGCCGGGTCCACCAGCTCGTTGGCCAGGAAGACCCGGCGGATGCCGAACGCCCGGGCCACGCGCACCTGGTGCGGCACGGCCAGCGTGATGCCCCAGGCGCCGTGCTCCAGCTGGCGGTGGAAGAGCTGCGGCGCCATGGAGGTCTTGCCGTGCGGCGCGAACGCGAGGCCGTGGCGGGCCGCGTAGGTCTCCATCAGCCTCAGGTTGTGCTCCAGGCGCTCGGCGGAGAGGGCGAGCACGGGCGTGGCGAAGCCGTCGGTGAAGAGGTTGCGGCGCTGGGCGGTCAACTCGCCGACGGTCAGACCGTCCGCGTCCGGCGGGAGGCCCTTGAAACGGTGGTCGACCCGTTCCTCGGCCAGCCGGGCGAGGGCTTCCGTGCTCATCGAGCCTCCTTCGAGACCGTTGCAAAATGTGCAATGGTCATTGCGTACAGTGCTCACCGGTGTCTAGCATCCCGCCGGAGCCGGGTCAACGCCAGAGCCTCGGAACCGCGGCGGAGACCGGGACCCGCTCCTCCCGGCCGGGCGACGGGTACCGGGCAGGGGTCCAGGAGGCCGAGGAGGAGGTACGCACGCCGTGAGCCAGACCGTCGACCGGGCGCTGAGCATCCTGCCGCTGCTCGCCGAGGGCCCCGCCGACCTCGGGCGGGTCGCCGACCGCCTCGGCGTCCACAAGTCCACGGCGCTGCGGCTGCTGCGCACCCTCCACCAGCACGGGCTCGTCCACCGTCAGTCCGACCAGCGCTACCGCCTCGGCGCCCGGCTCTTCGCCCTCGCCCAGGAGGCGATGGAGAGCCTGGACGTGCGCGAGATCGCCCATCCCCACCTCCTGCGCCTGAACGAGCAGTGCGGGCACACCGTGCACCTCGCCGTCCACGAGGACGGCGAGGTGCTCTACATCGACAAAGTGGAAAGCCGCTACCCGGTGCGCATGTACTCCCGGATCGGCCGACCCGTCGCCATCACCGTCGCGGCCGTGGCCAAACTGCTGCTCGCCGACCTGCCCGCCCCCGAGCGGCGCGCGGTCGCCCAGAGGCTCGAATACCCTCTGTACACGGCCCGTTCGACACCGAACGCCGCCGCCTTCCTGACGGAGCTGGCGACGGTGCGCGAACAGGGCTGGGCCGCCGACCTCGGCGGCCACGAGGAGTCCATCAACTGCGTCGCCGCGCCCATCCGCGGCGCCGACGGCCGGGTGGCCGCCGCGATGTCGGTCTCCGCGCCGAATGTCGTCGTCACCGCCGACGAACTCCTCGCCCTGCTCCCGCTGGTGCGTCGTGCCGCGGATGCCGTCAGCGACGAGTTCTCCGGCAGGAGCCCGGTGAAGGACCCCGTATGAGCGACCCGTACGAACGACCCCGTATGAAGGACATGAAGGACCTCGTATGAGCGACACGACGGCCAAGACCGCCCTCACCCCCGCGACCCACACCACCCCGCCCGCGAAGTTCTCCCACGGGGTGCGCAAGGGCAACATCCTCCAGGTCGCCGGCCAGGTCGGCTTCCTGCCCGCCGAGGAGGGCAAGGCGCCCACACCGGCCGGCCCGACCCTGCGCGAGCAGACCCTCCAGACGCTCGCCAACGTCAAGGCGATCCTGGAGGAGGGCGGCGCGACCTGGGACGACGCGATGATGATCCGCGTCTACCTCACGGACGTGGACCACTTCGCCGAGATGAACGACCTGTACAACACGTACTTCGAGGAGCAGGGTCTCACCCAGCCGCCCGCCGCCCGCACCACCGTCTACGTCGGCCTGCCCGCGGGTCTGCTCATCGAGATCGACGCGCTTGCCGTGCTCGGCTGACGCGTCTTGGCCATCTTCGTATAACGAAGTCGGGGCTGGCTGTGTCCGGCACAGGTTCGTCGACCATACTGCCCGCTGTGGAGCAGCGCATAGGTTCGAGCAGCCAGCCCCTGAAGGCCGAGCCCGTGAAGGGTGCCGGGTTCGACCCGGCCCACATCCCCGGGCTCACCGCACCCGCGACGGCGGAACCGGAGGACGCGCGGCCGCCGCAGGCCGGGCAGCCGCCGGCCGCGGACGACGCCGCAACCGCCGTGGAGGCGGAACGGCAGGAGGAGAAGCAGGAAGAGGAGCGGCCGGAGCAGAAGCGGCCGGAACAGAAGCGGGAGGAGGCCGTCGACGGTCCCGTCTTCGAGGCCGCTGACCGCCGGGCCCGCATCGTCGCCGATCACAGCGGCGTGCGTCTCTGCCTGGACGACCAGGAGTGCGAGTTCCGCTGGGACGAGATCGGCGCCGTCGAGACGGAGACCGCCCGTTTCGGCAAGCTGTTCACCATCACCGTGCACACCCCCGAGCGGCGCTGGTACCCCATCGAGATCGAGGCCCCGGCCAGGTCGAGCTTCGCCGAGTGGGAGACGCGGCTGGACGCGGTCCTGGACGCGTACTTCGACGACGGCACGGCGAACGAGGACGACACCGCCGAGGACACCGCCGTCAAGGACACCGCCGTCAAGGACACCGCCGTCAAGGACGACGCTGCCAAGGACGACGCGGACAAGGACACCACCGCCGGGAAGGACACGGCGGACGAGCCGTCCGCCGACGACGCCTGACCCGGACCATCCCCGTCCCGGAGGTACCGGGCCCCGGCAGCCGCCCGGGCCCGGTACCAGCCGGTGATCAGTCCTGCGGATGCCACGTCGGGGCGGTGGCGATCGCCTCCAGCTGCTTCATGGTGAGCACGGGGTCCTTACGGGTCGCCGGGGTGTTCTGCGCCCCGGAGTTGAATGCGCTGATCACCACGCGCCGGCCGTCGGGCCGGATGGTGTCCGCGCTCCACCAGACGATCCCCGGAATGCCCTTCTCGCCGGGCTGCTTGCGTGTGGCGACCTTGGTGCCGTCGGGCAGGACCTTGGCGTCCGGGCCGAACAGCTGCTTCTCCACGTCCCGCATGTCCGGCTGGACGTTGACCTGCACGAGGCTCCTGCCCCTGCCGTCGTCCAGGACGACGTACCCGAAGCCGTCGTCGTCCGGTCCGCTCCTGGAGACGATCTCGATGCCGTGCGGCACCAGACGGCTGAGCACCGCCGAGATCGATCCGCCGGGGGTGAGCGGCCCCGGGTCCGGATCGAAAAGCCGAACGGCTGCCGCCGCGCCCGGTCGAGGGCGTGGCGGCAGCCGTGGAGGGGGCTGTGGAGTTACGGCAGGGCGTGGACGTGCGGGCCCACGGTGTTGGACCAGGCGTTGCCCGCCGTCGCGTCCCAGTTGGTGGACCAGGTCATGGCGCCGCGCAGGGCCGGGTAGGTCTTCGAGGGCTTGAAGGAACCGCAGTTGGTGCCCTTGGCCAGGCAGTCCAGGGCGTTGTTCACCACCGTCGGCGAGACATAGCCGCTGCCGGCGCCCCTGGTGGAGGCGGGGACGCCCAGGCCGACCTGGGACGGGGCGAGGCCGCTCTCCAGCTGGATGCAGGCGAGGGCGGTGAGGAAGTCCACCGAGCCCTGGCTGTAGACCTTGCCGTCGCAGCCCAGCATCGAACCGCTGTTGTAGTACTGGGTGTTGACGACCGTGAGGATGTCCTTGACGTTCAGCGCGGTCTGGAAGTAGCCGGCCGACGTGGACTGCATGTCGATGGTCTGCGGCGCCATGGTGAGGATCAGCGACGGGCCCGCCTTGCCGGACAGGGCGCGCAGGGCCTGCGTCATGTAGGTGGCGTTCAGGCCGTTCTCCAGGTCGATGTCGACGCCGTCGAAGCCGTACGTCTGCATCAGGGAGTACACCGAGTTGGCGAAGTTCGTCGCGGAGGCCGAGTCGCTCACCGAGACCGTGCCCGTCTCACCGCCGACCGAGATGACGACCTTCTTGCCGGCGGCCTGCTTGGCCTTGATGTCCGCCTTGAACTGGTCGACCGTGTAGCCGTTCAGTCCGGCCGAGTCGAGGGTGAAGCTCACCGCGCCCCGGGTGGCCGTGGCGTCGGCGAAGGCGACCGCGATGATGTCGTACTGCGACGGCACGTCCGAGATCCTCTGGACCGTGGCGCCGTTGTTGAAGTTCTGCCAGTAGCCGGTCACCGCGTGCTTCGCGAGGGTGCCGCCCCCGCCTCCGCCCCCGCCGGTGGACGCCGTCGTGCCCGTCACGGTGGCCGACCTCGCGGACTCGCCCGCCGCGTTCGTCGCCGTCACCTGGAAGGAGTAGGAGGTGGCGGCCGCGAGGCCGGTCACCGTCGCCGAGGTGCCGCTCACCGCGGTCACCTTCGAGCCGTCGCGGTAGACGTTGTAACCCGTCGCGCCCGAGACCGCGTTCCAGGACAGCGACACCGACGACGACGTCGTGCCCGTCACCGCCAGGCCGCCCGGCGCGGACGGCACGGTCGGGGCCGGGTCACCGCCGCCCCCGTCGGGGCCGAAGACCGAGACGTCGTCGGCGTAGTACGCCGCCTGCCCGTACCAGCCGTGCAGGTACACCGACACCGAGGTCGTCGAGGAGCCGGTGGTGAAGGTGGTCGAGAGCTGCTTCCAGCCCGCCGAGTCCGGCGTCCAGGTGGAGACGTCCGTGGTGCCCGTACCGGTCGCGCCCAGGTAGGTGTACCCGCCCTGCACCCAGGCGCTCAACGTGTACGTCGAGTTGGGCTTGACCGCGACCTTCTGGGTGCACTGGGCGTTGTCCTGCCCGGCCGGGGTGCCCTTCAGCGCGGCGGAGCCGCCGTGCACGGGCGAGGAGACGGTCGTACCGCTGCCGGCCGAGCAGGTCCAGTTGCTCAGGCCCGATTCGAAGCCGGCGTTCTTGGCGTTGTTGACGTCCGCCGCCGAGGCCTGGCCGGCCCCGGCGAAGGAGAGGGCGAGGGCGGCGGTGACGGCTCCCGACCACAGGCGCAGCCGTCGTCCTGTGGGTCTGGGCATGCCTGGTACGCGGTCCACTGGGGCCTCCGGTGGGGGTGAGGGGGGAGGGGGAGGGCAGGACGAGCGGTGGCCACCGCCCTGGTCGTACAAGTTGGTCCAGACCATTTGGCTTGTCAAGAGGTCCAGACCAAAGTCGTTCCGGCTCAACACCCCTGTACCGGGCCCCCGTTACGCCTGCGCCTCCTCGCGCCACCGCTCGAGGAGCAGGCCCAGCGCGCACCCCGCCAGCAGCACCCCCGTCGACATCCACAGCGCCAGGGACGACACCCCGGCCCGGTCCCAGCGCAACGACAGCGTCAGCAACTGCGCCGCCACCGGCACCGCGCACGCCGCCACCACGTGCCGCGCCGGGATCTCCCGCCAGGGTGCCGGGTGGGCCCGCGCGGCCGCCCAGGTCGCCAGCACGACGCACACCAGGTTCGGCAGATGGACCAGGGCCAGCGCCGCGCCGAAGGAGCCCACGCCCCGCGGGCCGACCAGATTCCCGTACAGCAGTGTCATCTGCACGTACTCGGTGGCGACGAGCACCACCACGCCCACCGCCCAGGCCCGGACCAGCGGCAGCACGGGAGCCGTACCTCCCACCGCTAGTGCACCCGCACCGAGTCGATGATCCGGCGCAGGTCAGCGGCCGGCAGCACGCCCCGCGCCGCGTCGATCCGGACCGCGAAGGTCCGGTCGGCCGAGTCCAGGCCTGTCAGGATCACGCCCCGGATCGGCGTGCCCTTGGGCGGGTTGCCGTCCTCGCCGGTCGAGGCGAAGGTGAAGTCGATCCGCTTCGCCCGGTCCGTGCCCGCCAGCTTCACGTCCTTCTCGCCCTCCACCTTCGCACCCATCCGGATCCCGGCCTCCGCGGCGATGGCGGCCTGCTCGGCGGAGTCGGCCCGGGTGAAGTCCAGTTGCACGGTGACGACCGAGACCGTCCGCCCCGACTCCTCGCGCACGGCCGCCGCCGCGTTGTACTTGCTGCGCTCGGCGGCGCTCTGCTCCGCATATCCCCTGGGGCCCGCGGGATACGACACGGAGACGCCCTTCGTGTTCAGCGTTCCCCAGTCGTCCGGCACGGAGGCGGAGTCCGCGTCGTTCCTGCCGCAGCCCGTGAGGGCGGCCGCGGCGGCGAGCAGGCCCGCGATCAGCAGTCGTGTCCTCATCGGCGTACCAGCCCTCCTGTCGGCGAGATCACTTGGCACAGTAGCTGTAGGGCACGTAGGAGCGGCGGTCTCCGTCCGGAGCACCGAGGAACCGGGCGTCCGTGAGCGTCTCCGACTTCTGCTCGGTGCTGACCGACAGGCCGAGGCTGAGCCCGAGGTTCAGTTCGAAGCCGTACTCGGCGGCGTTCACCTGGCCCGTGTACGTCATCCTGCTGGACCTGCCCTTGTCGAAGACCAGCCGGCCGAAGGGGTCGTCGGCGCCCGGCCGCCGGGTCGGCGCGTGATCGTCGAACATGTACTGGAACGGCGTCACCAGCTGCTCGTCGGTGCCGCTCAGCCACTGCTCGGCGACGGCCCGGTCCTGGTCCCCGGCGGGACCGGGGTCGAAGCTCAGGGCGGTCGTGACGATCTCGATGCCGGTGGAGCTGTCGGCGCCCCTTCCGCTCACCCCGCCGCCGCGCTCGTCCTTGCCCGACTTGCCGTTGCCCGTGCCGAGCCTGGCGCCCTCCTTCTGGCCGCCCCGTTCGACGGTGTGGGTCATGTTGACGCCGACCAGCTTGCCGGTGGTCTTGTCGTAGGTGACGGTGATGGTGCCGGTCCGGGTGGTGGAGACCGAGGCGTCCCCCTTGAGCACGCCGGCCTCGTAGCCCGCCTTGGCGCCGTACTCGATCGACGAGGAGTACGTGTACGACTTGGTGTTCTTGTAGGCGTTGTCGGTCCAGGTGACCTCGGGGGCGTATCGGAAGTTGCCGCCGAGCGCCGCGCTGAGCTTCTTGTCGTCGCCCGCCGAGATCTTCAGACCGGCCGCCGCGGAGGCCTCCAGGCCCACCTTCCCGTAGGTGATCCTACGGTTGTCGCCCAGCGCCTTCCTGACCCGGTTCTCCGTGTTCTCCTCGTCCTTGAGGGGACCGGTGCCGAACAGGTAGAGGATGCTGTCGCCGAGGCTCGCGTCCGCGCCGCCCGGTGACTGCCGCCGCATCCGGTACATCTGGAGCTTCTCGACGTCGTCGCGGAACCGGCGCGCCTCCTCGGGGCTCTCGAACACCCAGGTGTCGCCGTTGGTCACCTTGATCCCGGCGCCCAGCTCCACCTTGTCGGCGCCGACCTTCCCCACCTTCAGTCCGGGCTTGAAGTCCTTCTTGGCGCTGACGGAGGCCGCGTCCGTGAAGGTCAGGTAGACCAGTTCGTCCTGGTCGTCGACCTTGCCATCGTGGTTGACGTCCGTGTGCGCCTTGAGGTGCTGCTCCTGGAAGCCGTACTCCTTGCCGGTCTCCCAGAACAGGATCTTCGCCTTGGAGCCCGCCTTGTCGCTGACCGTCGAGACCTGGCACAGCGCCGGCTCGAAGTCGGAGTCGGTCAGGGCCCGGCCGCCGTCCCCTGTGCTCGCGCCGCAGTCCGAGCCGCCGGTGACCTCGCAGATCTCGGCGGCGATCCGGTCGTGGATCGTCCGGCCGACACCGGTGGCGTCGATGCCGAGCACGACGGCGACGACGACCACGACCATGCCGAGGTACTCGGTGGCGGTCGCGCCCGAGTCGTCGCACCCGTACGTCCTCGGCCATGTCCGTATGCCGCCCCCGCGAGCCATGCGGTACCCCTCCTCGCCCACCGGCAAGCGCCGTTCCGGTCGGCGAGCGTAGGTGCGAGCGGTGCCGGGCGGCGTGGGTCCGCGGACCCAAACCGGGGCCCAGGGTCAACGAGTTGAGTCCGGCCCATGCTTTCGGGTCGATTCAGGATGCTCACCCTGCCCCGGTTTGAAATGACTTGGGAGAGGAGAGTTGCCGGCCAGGTACGAAATCGCTGTTCTCCGGCCACAGAGGCGTGGATACAGTGCTGAGGTAGTCACGCAGTGAGGTCAACTCGGCGTGCCGGAGGACCACCGGCGGGCCGACAGGCGTCTAACGGGGAGCTGCGCGTGTCAACTGCCATTGCTGTGACAAGCGCCGACATGGCGCTGCCCGCGCAGGACGAGCGGACCGTGCCCGCCGTCGTCCTGAAGGACCTGGACCGGCAGCCGCTGGAGCAGACGCTCGACGCGATGAAGGCCCTGGTCGACCACCACGGGTATGTCGTCGTGGTGTGCTCGCACGCCGTGCCGAGCGGGGTGGAACGGCGGCTGCACACCGTCCGGTCGCTGCTGGAGAGCGACCGCATCGCCCTGTTCCGGCCCGATCTGCCGCCGCTCGGACTCGCCGTCCTCGCCCGCCAGTTGCGCCAGCTCGCCTCCTGCGACCTCAGCCCCGGCGTGCTCGCCTCGGCCGGCCGGCTGCTGACCCACTACATCCACGCGGGCGCCGTCCTGTCCTCGGTCGCCCGTCTCGACCGCGTCCCCGTCGGACTCAAGGCGCACGCCAAGTCCTGGGTCCCGGGCAGCCAGTTCGGCGTGATCGCCCACCCCGAACCCCAGCTCGTCCGAATCGGCCCCGAAGCCACCCTGGACGGACCGGACTTCGGCAGCTGGATGTTGCTCGCCAAGGGCCAGCTCCAGTCCGACTGGGTCGGCTCCACGCTCGCCCCCGCGTGGAACGCGCTCGGGCTGCGCGAGGCCGGCCTGCCGGCCGAGTCCGCCACCTGGTGGGGCACCGGCAAGCTGATCGAGTTCTGCACCTACCTGCCCGACCTGTCGGTGCTTTACCAGCTGGTCACCTCGGTCCGCCAGGGTGTGTGCCACTGGTGCGGCATCGACGTCATCGGAGACCGCTGCGTCTTCTGCTCGGCCACCCCGCCCGTCCCCGAGAACCGGACACCCTCCGGATGAGTCCCTGAACCTGAACCACCGGCACCACCGTCATTCGATTCCGCTCGCCTTCGCCGACCGATATCCCAATGAGGTTGCACGGTTCATGAACTCCCGTCAGCGCCGCGGCGTGATACTCCTGATCCTGTCCGTCATCTGCGCCCTCGCCGCGTTCGCGGGCGTGCTCTCCGTCATCAGCGACGTCAAGTCCAAGGTCGGCCCCGAGGTCGCCGCCTACCAACTGCGCACGGACGTCGCGCCGTACACGACGCTGAGCACGGGTCAGTTCGAGAAGGTCAAGATGCCCAAACGGTGGCTGTCGCCGAACGCCGTCACCGACCTCGCGCAGATCCAGGGCAAGATCGCGGTCACCACCCTGCGCAAGGGTTCCCTGCTGCAGAGCGACATGATCGTGGACCAGCCGGCCCTGCAACCGGGCCAGCAGGAGGTCGCCATCATGATCGACGCGGCGACCGGCGTGGCCGGCAAGATCACACCGGGCTCCACGGTCAACGTCTACGCCACCTTCGGCGGACAGCGGCAGGGCGACCCCGCCCAGTCGAAGATCATCGTGACCAACGCCAAGGTCCTCGACGTCGGGCGGATCACCGCGCTCCAGCCGAACGCCGACAACCGGGCCCAGCAGCCCACCGACGCCGTCCCGATCACCTTCGCGCTCTCCACCATCGACGCCCAGCGCATCACCTACGCCGAGTCGTTCGCCCAGCGCGTCAGGCTCGCGCTGGTCGCCCCCGGCAGCGACACCAGCGTCCCGGCCAAGGACCGGACCTACGAACTCGCGAACGACAAGTGAGAGGCCGGCAGGCATGACCACCAGGATCCTCCCGGCCGTCGGCGACGCCGACGCGGCCCGGTCCATCACCACCCTGCTCAGCCAGCTCCCCGACGCCGAGCCGGTGGCCCCGGTCGCCGACTCCACCCAGCTCATCGACACCCTCGCGCGCCTGGCCGCCGAGTCCGTCGACGAACTGCCCGAGATCGTGGTGGTGCACGAGCGGATCGGCCCGGTACCGGCCCTGGAACTGATCCGCGAAGTGGCCCTGCGCTTCCCGGCGGTCGGCGTCATCCTCATCACCTCCGACGCCAGTCCCGGCCTGTTCTCGGCCGCGATGGACTCGGGCGCGCGGGGACTGGTGGCCCTCCCGCTGAGCTACGAGGAACTGGTCAGCCGCGTACAGGCGGTGGCCCAGTGGTCGGTGGGCGTACGGCGCCATCTGGGCCACGGCGGCGAGGTGTTCACCGGGGCCGGCGGCCGGGTGGTGACGGTGAGCGGGGCCAAGGGCGGCGTGGGCGCCACCCTCACGGCGATACAACTGGCCCTCGCCGCCCAGGCGTCCGGGCGCGCCACGGCCCTGGTCGACATGGACCTCCAGTCCGGTGACGTCGCCTCCTTCCTGGACGTCCAGTTCCGCCGCTCCGTCGTCGACCTCGCCGCCATCACCGACATCTCCCCGCGCGTCCTGGCCGACGCGATCTTCCGCCACGACAGCGGGCTCGCGCTGCTGCTCGCCCCCGGCGAGGGCGAGCGTGGCGAGGAGGTCACCGACCGGGCCGCCCGCCAGATCGTCAGCGCGCTGCGCTCCCGCTACGAGATCGTCGTCCTGGACTGCGGCGCCCAGATGAGCGGGGCGAGCGCGGCGGCGGTCGAGATGGCGGACACCGCGCTGCTCGTGACCACTCCGGACGTGGTCGCGGTGCGCGCGGCCAAGCGGACCGTACGCATGTGGGACCGGTTGCAGATCCGCAAGGCCGAGGAGACGACGGTCGTCGTCAACCGCCACACCCGGGCGACCGAGATCCAGCCGCCGCTCATCCAGAAGATCACCGGCACGCCGGTGGCGGGCACGGCGGTCCCCGCGGGCTTCAAGGAGCTCCAGGGCGCGGTGGACGCCGGCCGCATCCACGAACTGGACAGCAAGAGCACGGTCAAGCAGGCGCTGTGGGGGCTCGCCGGCGAACTGGGGCTCGTCAAGGCGCCCGAGGCCGACCGCAAGGGCGGGCGGCTGCGGGGCGACCGGGGGTCGGTGAGTTTCCGGCGACGCAAGGAGGCAGGTGGATGAACGTGCGGGCAGGCACAGGGAAGAGGCTGTCGGCCGGCCGGCTGCGCTCGGACAGCGGGCAGGTCGCCGTCGAGTTGCTGGGCATGACGCCCACGATCCTCATCACGCTGGTGCTGCTGTGGCAGTGCGTGCTGCTGGGGTACACGTACACGCTTGCGGGGAATGCTGCCGACGAGGCGGTACGGGCGGGCACGGCGGCCGATCGCGGCGCCAGGGAGGCCGCCTGCAGCCGGGCCGGGCTCGACAAGCTGTCGGCGGCGTGGCGAAGGGGGGCTCAGGTGGGCTGCGAGACGGGCAACGGCTACGTACGGGCGCGCGTCGACCTCAAGGTCCCCGTCCTCTTCCCCGGCGCGATCGGCTTCCCCTTCACGGTCACGGGCCAGGCCGGTGCCGTAGAGGAGGCGACGAACTGACATGCCGTACGGACACGTACACCGCGACCGTCGCCGCCACGACCGGGGTCAGGTCGCCATCGAGTACCTGGGATTCATCCCGATCCTGATGCTGCTCGCCATGGCCGTCATCCAGATCGGCCTGATCGCCTACACGGCCCAGCAGGCCGGCACCGCGGCCCGCGCCGGGGCGCGCGCGGCCTCGCTCCGGCAGGAAGCCGGGCAGGCCTGCGCGAACGCGGTCAGCGACTGGCTCGCTGGCGGCACCAGCTGCCCGGCCTCGTACGGGGGCAAGGAGGTCACCGTCACAGCGGGCATCAAGATCCCCTCGATCGTCCCCGGCTGGAACTTCGGCCGGGCCCACAAGACCGCGACGATGCCGCTGGACCACTGAGACCGACCGACCGCTGAGACCGCCCGACCACCGACCAGGACCGACCACGACACCGCCGAGCAGGAGCGAGGAGCACCGGAACCCATGAGCCTCCGCGCACGCATCAACTCCCCCGAGGAGAAAGGCAGCCGGGGCGAGGACGGCCACCTCGTCGCCTCGTACCGGGCCAAGCTCCTGGAGGAGATCGACCTCGCGGAGATGAGCTCGCTGGCCGCCGCCGAGCGCCGGGTGCGGCTTGAGCGGGTGCTGGGGCACATCATCAGCCGGGAGGGCCCGGTCCTCTCGACCGTGGAGCGCTCGCAGCTGATCCGCCGGGTCGTCGACGAGGCCCTGGGCCTCGGCATCCTCGAACCGCTCCTGGAGGACGCCTCCATCACCGAGATCATGGTGAACGGACCCGACGCGATCTTCGTCGAGCGCGGCGGCCGGGTCGAGCAGCTGTCCCTCCGCTTCGCCTCCGACGACCAGCTCATGCAGACGATCGAGCGGATCGTCTCCACGGTCAACCGCCGCGTGGACGAGTCCAATCCGATGGTCGACGCCCGTCTGCCCTCCGGCGAGCGCGTCAACGTCATCATCCCGCCGCTGTCGCTGACCGGCCCCACCCTCACCATCCGCCGCTTCCCCCGCTCCTTCACCCTCCAGGAGCTGATCGGCTTCGGCTCGCTCGACGAGCACATGCTGTACCTGCTGGCCGGACTGGTGCAGGCGAAGTTCAACGTCATCGTCTCCGGGGCCACCGGCACCGGGAAGACGACCCTCCTCAACGCCCTGTCCGGACTGATCCCCGCGGACGAGCGCATCATCACCATCGAGGACTCCGCCGAACTCCAGCTCCAGCAGGCGCATGTGATCCGGCTGGAGTCCAGGCCGCCGAACGTGGAGGGCCGCGGCCAGGTCACCATCCGCGACCTGGTGCGCAACTCCCTGCGTATGCGCCCCGACCGCATCGTCGTCGGTGAGGTCCGCGGCGGCGAGTCGCTCGACATGCTCCAGGCGATGTCGACCGGACACGACGGCTCGCTCGCCACCGTGCACGCCAACAGCGCCGAGGACGCGCTGACGCGCCTGCAGACCCTCGCCTCCATGTCCGACGTGGAGATTCCCTTCGTCGCCCTGCACGACCAGATCAACAGCGCCGTCGACGTCATCGTCCAGCTCACCCGGTTCGCCGACGGCGCCCGCCGCGTCACCGAGATCGCCGTCCTCGACAGCCACGGCGGCGAGCCGTACCGGCTGGCCACCGTGGCCCGCTTCGCCGCCCGGCCCATGGCGTCCGACGGCCGGATCTACGGCGCCTTCGAGTACCACCCGCTGCCCCGCCGCACCGCCGACCGCCTCTACATGGCGAGCCAGCCCATCCCCCAGGCCTTCGGCGTCGCCCAGTCCGCAGACCAACTGGCCACCCGAGAAGCCAGGTAGGCAGGTAGGAACCGTCCCCATGGATCTGAGCACCCTCGTCACCCTCACCACCGGAGTCACCCTGCTGACCTGTGTGCTGGCCGTCGCGGGCCTGCACGCCTACAGCTCCGGCAAGGCCCAGCGGGCGGCCCTCGTCGACCGGCTCTCCCAGACAGGCCAGATCCCCGTCGGCCGCCGGCGCCGCTTCCCCGGCCTCGACCGCCGCCTGCGTCGCACGAGACTCGGCCGCCGGCTGGAGCTGAGGCTCGCCGCGACCGGCCTGGACGTCACCCCGGGCGAGTTCTTCGTCTACATGCTCGCCACCGTGGCCGCCCTCTGGCTGATCGGACAGGCCGCCCTGGCCCCCTTCTTCGGACCGCTGGCCGGCCTGCTCGGCGTCTGGGCGGCGATCCAGTTCCTCAACTGGCAGCGCCAGAAGAGGATCGAGAAGTTCATCAACCAACTCCCCGAACTGGCCCGCATCCTGGCCAACGCCACCCAGGCGGGCCTCGCCCTGCGTACCGCGATCGGCATGGCGGCGGAGGAGCTGGAGGCCCCGGCCGGTGAGGAACTGGCCAAGGTCGCCCACCAGTTGGCGCTCGGCGCGTCGATGGACGACGCGCTGGCGGAGCTCGCCGACCGGCTGCCCTCACGGGAACTGGTCGTCCTCGTCACCACGCTGGTCCTGTCCAACCGGGCCGGCGGCCAGGTGGTGAGCGCCCTGCGCAACCTCACCGAGACCCTGGAGGAGCGCAAGGAGACCCGCCGCGAGGTCCGCACCCAGCTCTCCCAGGTCAGCATGACCTCCTACGCGGTCCCGGTACTGGGCATCGGCGCGCTGTTCCTCATGAACGGCGTCAAGGCCGGCGCCCTGGACCGCATGACCGCCTCCCCGATCGGCCAGGGCGCGGTGATCATCGCCTTCGCGCTCTACGCCGTCGGCTTCGTCCTCATCCGCCGCATGTCCCGCATCGACGTCTAGCCGGGTTCCCGGAAGGAGGGAAGAGGGATGGCACTGCTGCTCGCACTCGTGATGGGCCTCGGCGTCTGGGGCGTCTTCGCCGGCATCCGCATGTACCGCGCCGAGGCCAGGCTGCCCGGGGACCTGGCGCTGGCCCTGGAGGTGGGCGCCACCCGCACCGGCGCGGTCGACTCCCTCGTCGACCGCCTCGGCATGCGCTACGCCCCCGCCGTGCTGCGTCTGATGGGCCCCAAGAGGGTGGCGAAGTACCGCCGCAGGATCGACCTGGCGGGCAACCCCGGCGGCCTCACGATCGACCGCTACGCGGCCCGGCGCGCGGTCTACGGCTTCCTGGGGGGCGTCGGCGGACTCGTGTTCCTCCTGCGGGGCCAGCTTTTCATGGCCCTGATCCTGTTCGCCTTCGGCGCCTTCTGGACCGAGGTCGGCATCTGGTCGGCGATCCGCATCCGCAAGGACGTGATCGAGCGGACGCTGCCGGACTTCCTCGACGTGCTCGCGGTCGTGGTGAGCGCGGGCCTCGGCTTCCGCCAGGCCCTGGACCGCGTCGCCGACAAGTACGAGGGCCCCTGGGCGGACGAACTGCGCATCACCCTGCGCCAGATGGACCTCGGCATGAGCCGCCGCCAGGCCTTCGCGGAGCTGCGGCGCAGGAACGACTCCGAACAGGTCGCCATGTTCGTCACCGCCCTCCAGCAGGGCGAGGAACTGGGCGCGCCCATCGTCGACACGCTGGTGGCCCTGGCCAAGGACATGCGCCGCACCGACGCGCAGAACGCCCGCCGCAAGGCCGCCCGCGCGGTGCCCAAGGCCACCATGATGATCACCACGTTCATGGTGCCGGCCACGATGATCCTCCTCGGCGCGGGGCTGATCCTCGGCTCGGGCGTGGACTTCGGCTCCCTCACGGGTACGGGCAAGTAGGGGGCGGGCGAGGACATGGCGACGACGGAGGAACGCACCGGGCTGCTGCGCCGCCGCCCGAGAATCCCCGAGATCACCACCCCTCCGGCGGGTACGGTCCTGCCGGCCCACGTCCGCACGGGCGCGCCGGACATCCCGGTGACGTCGGTGACGCCGGAGCTGCCGCCGGGGTGGGAGCCGGTGAAGGCCGCGTTGCCGGGCGTGCCGCAGCAGCCGGACGGACGGACGGCCGCCGACGGGGAACGGGCCCCGGAGGTGCCACCCGCACCGGACGGCGACAGCCGCACGGCCGGTACGGGCGGGAACCCGGACCCGGTCGGCAGCGCGGTGCCCCCAACGCAACCCGCACCCGCGGGCGCATCGGCACCCGATCCGGAAAAGCTGCAGATCAGCGCGTTGCAAGCGATGTGCCGCCACGTCTTCGCCTTCCGCCTCGCGATGATCGCCCTCGCCGCCCCCGTCGCCCTGCTGAACGCGGCCCCCGGACTCGCCACCCGCCTGGTCAGCGCCGCGGTGGTCGTCACCTTCATGGGCTCCTACGTCCTGTTCAGGGACTGGGAGCGCTTCGGCCCCCTGCTCCTGCGGCACCCCACGCTCCTCGCCCTGGACACCCTCTTCGGTGCCCTCCTCCTGATCGCGGCGGGCCCGGACAGCACGCTGGCCTACGTCAGCGTCTGCACCCCGCTCCTCGCCGGTCTCGTGTACGGCTGGCGCGGCGCGGCCCTGTTCGCCTCGCTCCAGTCGCTGATCCTGCTCGTCGTCTCCACCAGCTCCAGGGAACTGTCCCCGGACCTGGCCCAGGCCGCCCTCCTCCCCGGCCTGTGCGTCATCGCGGGCGCGGCCGGAGTCACCGTGCGCAACCTGCTCCTCCGCTTCGGCGAGGCCACCCGGGCGCTGACCACGGTCCAGGCCCGTCTCGCCGTCACCGAGGCGGTCGGTGCCGAACGGGCCCGCCTGGCACGCGAGATGCACGACTCGGTGGCGAAGACCCTGCACGGCGTGGCCATGGCCGCCGACGGCCTGGCGGGCTCGGCGGGCGCCGACCGCATGGACGCGACCCTGGTGAAGCAGCAGGCGGAACTGGTGGCCCGCTCGGCCCGCCGGGCGGCCGCCGAGGCCCGCGAGCTGCTGACCGACCTGCGCCGCGAGAACGACCCCGACCACGGCACCGACGTGCTCGCCGAACTCGTCGCCCGCACCCGTGACTTCGCCGCCCGCACTGGCCTGTCCGCCGCCTGCCGCCCGATCGGCGAGCAGGGCGTGCCGCCGGTGCCGCCGGCCGTGGCCCGCCAGCTGCTGACCATCGCGTCGGAGGCGATGGAGAACGCCCACCGGCACGCGGCGCCCACGCACGTGGAGGTGTGCGCGGGTGTCCACGGCGACCTGCTGCGGATCAGCGTGTACGACGACGGCCGCGGCCTGCCGCCCGGCACCAGCCTCGAACAACTCCGCCGGGCGGGCCACTTCGGCCTGGTCGGCATGGTCGAGCGGGCGGCCTCGGTCGGCGCCCGCATCCGTATCGGCCGCGGCTCCCACCCCAAGGGAACGGAGGTCCGCCTCGAACTGCCCCTGGGAGCCCTGACGACACCGACCGTATGACCGTCCGACGAACCATCCCTGCTCCACGACCCAGAGAGGAGGCCGCCGCCGTGCCGGACCGGACGACTCCCAACCCCTTCGAGGGCTTTCCACAACCCGCGCAGGCCGTGCCCCTGCGCGTCGTCGTGGCCGACGACAACCCCGTGGTACGCGCCGGCCTGACGGCGCTGCTCTCCGGCCGCGCGGACATCACGGTGGTCGCGGAGGCCGCCGACGGCCGCGCCGCCTGGGAGGCCGCCCAGCAGCACCGTCCCGACGTCGTCCTGCTCGACGTCCGCATGCCCGGCGTGGACGGCCTCTCCGCCCTGCCGTACCTGGTCCGGATCGCCCCGGTGATGATGCTGACCTACAGCAGCGAGTCGGAAATCGTCCAGGAGGCCCTGCGCCTGGGCGCGGGCGGGTATCTGGTCCACGGCGAGTTCACGGCCGACCAACTCGTCACCGCCGTCCGCGACATCAAGGAGGGCAGGGCCCACTTCACTCCCACGGCGGCGAGCGCGCTGGTGGACCGACTGCGCCGGGACCAGCCGGTGGTGGATGCGATTGCACACGATCGCATATCCCCAACGTCGCAAGAAACAGGACGTTCTCTCGAAACTCTTTCGCACCTGCAACCAGCTGTGGGACAGTCTTCGTCTGGATGGACAGGTGGCCGTCCGGCCGCCGTCGACAGGTCGAGGTTCCAACTCAGCGCGAGGGAGGCGGAGATCATGGACCTCATCGCGTCCGGCATGACGAACCAGCAGATCGCCGCCACCTGCTTCATCAGCGAGAAGACCGTCAAGAACCACATCAACCGCATCTTTGCCAAGCTGCACAGCACCAGCCGCTCCGAGGCCGCCGCGAAGTGGCTCGGCACGGCCCCTGGTTCGTCACGAGGGCTGGTGTGAGGCGTGATGACGACGGTGCGGGGGAGGCGGGGTCGGGTCCTGCTTTGGGCCCGGGATTGGGTCCGGGGACCCTCCGGCGGACGGGGTGTTCCGGCATACGTTTCCGGTGTCGCAAGCGGCACCGAGACCGAACCCGGAGGGGAACACCATGACCGACCTGATGCTGAAGACCGCGGTCGCGACCAAGGTCCGCGTGAACGGCTGGAAGAACACCACGGCCGAGTCGCTGCGCCGCCGCGCCGACGACCGGGGGCAGACCGCGGTCGAGTACCTGGGCATCATCGCGGTGGTGGTGGCGATCGTGCTGGCGATCACGGGGACGAGCATCGGCTCGACGATCCTCGAGAAGATCACCGGACTGATCGACCAGGTCGGCAATTGACGCGACCTCGTCTGCACGGCGACGCAGGGCAGGCCTTCCCCATCTACATCACGGTGGTGGGGGGCCTGCTCTTTCTTGCGCTCGCTTACTTCGCGGTCGGCCAGGCAACGGTGAACCGTGGTGGTGCTCAGACGGCGGCCGACGCGGCGGCACTCGCGGCGGCCCAGGATGTCCGGGACCAGCTTGCAGGTGAATGGATCAAGGACGTAATCGACCCGGACCAGTGGCAGAACATCTTCGACGGCAACAGTCAGGGGCTCCAGCCATCCTGCTGGCGAGCGTATGAGCTCGCTCAGCGTAACGATGCCCATGTCCTCGAATGTGGTGCGAGCGGTCCGCTGGCTTACACGGTCAGAGTCGAGACCAACAAGTCCATGGGTAAGTCGGTCGTCCCCATCACCGCGCGAAAGCACTCGAAGGCGGTAGCCACAGCCGTCATCGAGCCGCTTTGCAAGTTCAAGCCCTTGAGCGTAGATGCCGGGGCCGATCTGTTGCCACGTCTCACCTGCAAGAACAGGTACTGGGATCTTGACCCGCAGAACCTTGGTGATCTGCCTAGTCCCCAGGACCTCTTCGACGTCCATCTGGCCGACTGACAAGCGAACGACGAGTGATGAAGGAAGCAGAGTGATGAGTATTCGGTTCACTGCGAAGGCCCGCAGGGGGATGGTCGCGTTGACCGTGGCAGCGGGGTTGGCCCTCGGTGCGGCTGGTTGCGGCGGTGGGGACGACAAGAAGCCGGATGCTTCGGCGTCCGAATCCAAGGGCGGCGGATCAAAACCGAGTGCTCAGGAGGGACAGTCACAGACTCCCTTGGCCGAACTGAAGGGCCCAGATGGGCTGCTCCTCCAAGTGTTGTCGGCGAACCGTGACTCCGGCGGTTTCGTCACCGTAAACGGAAACCTGAAGAACGACAGCGGCAAGACGGTTGTGGTTCCGGTTTCTGTCAGGGGGGACGAGACGGAGATTCTCAAGCACGGAACTTCCCTGGGCGGCGCCACGCTCGTGGATTCGCAAGGCAAGAAGCGCTACTACGTGTTGCGTGATACCGACGGGCGGCCACTCACCACGACTGACCTCACCACTGTCAAGTCGGGCCAAACCATCCCCGTCTTCATGCAGTTCCCGTCCCCGCCAGCGGACACCTCCGAAGTCACTCTGCAACTGCCCACCTTCTCCAGCAGCACTATCGAGATCTCCGGGTGACGCCCCGATGACACACACCCGTCTCGCCCTGGCCCTCACCGCCGCCGGTGTCATGGTTGCCGCGAACCTCTACGGTGCCGTGGCCGCCCGTGCCGACAGTGGGCCCAGCGTGCCCCCGGGCACCGAGCCGTCCGCCTCCGCCCCCGTGAAGGTCGACCCGAGCGATCCCGATCTCAAGCTGCCCGAGGGGGCCACCCTCGCCGAGCCCAAGGTGCTGGACATCAAGTCGGTGGTCGAGGAGCAGGGCGGTGAGGAACGCCGTGAGGACACCAACACGGACGTGACGTTCGCCCTCCAGGCCGAGGTGCTGTTCGCCAAGGACAGCGCGAAACTGAGCAGTCAGGCGAAGTCCCGGATCGACACGATCGCGCAGGAGATCAAGAAGCAGAAGCCGAGCCAGGTCCGCGTCTTCGGCTTCACGGACAACCTCGGCACCCACGCGCACGGCGTGGTCCTGTCCAAGCAGCGGGCCAACGCGGTCCAGGACGTCCTGTCCCAGGAGCTGAACGACGCCAACATCACCTTCGACGTGCGCGGTTACGCCGAGCAGTACCCCATCGCGGACAACTCCACGGAGGACGGCCGCAAGAAGAACCGCCGAGTGGAGGTCACGTTCCCCCGCACCCAGAACTGACCTGCGACCAGTCGCGGGGCTCGTTCCGTGCCATGGCCGGCAAGGCCGGATCGGGCCCCGGAAGGTCACACGGCCGTGGCGCGGACCTTCTCACCGCACAGCTTGCTCAGTCGGCCTTGCGCGCGTGTCATTCCGGAACGCTTATCTCTCCCGGCCCCTCCGCGCACTGTTCGTTCGCCGCCAAGGCTTCGGCCTCACGGAAGATCTCCGCAGCCCGTTCCTGGATCTCGGGAGAGGGCGGACCGATCTCGGCCTCCTTCTCCTGGAGCAGTTCCTCCAGGAGATCACGCTGTATCTGCCGTTCGACGGCCGCGCTCACGTACGCGGAGAAGCCGCGTGCCACCACGCGTGCCTTGACGGCTGCGATGCGGCCCGCGGGCATGGACACGCTGACCTTCTGGGCCGGTCCCTCGTCCATGCCGTACTGCTCCGCAACGTCCATGCGAGGAGAGTAGTAGTGGCAAAGCGTCGTCCGGTCGGCTCTACAGCAGGTGATCGGCACCCCCGGCCTTGATCTCCCGGATGAGGGCGCGGAGGGCTTCGCGGCTGTCGGTCAGCGGGTGGTCCTCCTGCCCGGCGACGGCGATGTAGGCGTTGCCTTCGACGTCGGTCCCTATGCGGAAGCAGTTGGCGCCTTCTCCGCAGAAGGGATCTTCCCAGGTGATGGCCGGCATGGTGGTGGCTCCTTAGAGTTCGCTGACAAGGCCGCGAATGAAATCGCGTGAGGCCCCTGGGGCGAGTGCCGCTGCTTTTGCGGCGGCGAGCATGGCCCGGTACTTGGCGAGCTGGGTCTCCGAGTCGATGAACTCCGGCCCGTGAGTGCTGTCGAGTTCCACGGTGTCGAGTTGAGGCACGGACGACTCGGCGTACAGGACCGACTGGCCCGCTCCGGGGAAGCCGCCCGCTTCGAAGGGAATGACCCGCAGCGTTACGGCCTCGCGCTCGGACATGGTCAGCAGGTGCGCCAGCTGCTGCCGGGCCACGGCAGATCCTCCGAACGCCATGCGCAGAGCTGCTTCGTGGAGGATGACGTCAAGTTCGGGTGGCGTCGGGTGGTCGAGCACCTGCTGCCGGTCCAGGCGTTGCGAGACGCGGACCTCTACATCCGCCGGTGACAAGGCGGGGATCACCGCTTGGAAGACAGCGCGGGCGTGTTCCTCGGTCTGCAGCAGTCCCGGCAGGTGCACGCTCACTGACATGCGTACGCGTACGGCGTGCCACTCCATCTCGGCGATGTCCAGGAAGGCATTGGGCAGTTGACCGCGATAGGACTCCCACCACCCCTTGTCTCTGTCGGCGGCCATGGCGGCCAGAGCCTCGACAAGGGCTTGATCCGAACACCCGTAGTTGCTCGCCAGCGTGCGTACGCGTTCAGGGCTGATGCCCGAGCGGCCGGACTCCATGTTGGGCACGTTCGTTCGCGGGACGCTCAGCAATCCGGCGGCGGCCTCGGTCGTCATCCCAGCCGCGACCCGCAGTTTGCGAAGCTCCAGGCCCAAGCGCCGTTGACGTGCCGTTGGTGCGCTTCTGGGCGCCATGCTCCCCTCCTGCCCCGTTGCCTGACGGGAGTCAGTCTGCCCCCGGGATCGGCGGCCGGTCCACTCGATGGGGGTCGAATTCGGCAAGTTGGTAGTACGTGTACTCCGTGATGTTCTACCGTCTGTGACAGGTCGACCACGACCCTCCGCTGCCGCGCGGAAGTGCATCGCCCATGCCATGCCAGGCCCGGGTGACAGGCCACCGTGCGCGAGGCGAGGAACAACCACTCCATCGATCAAGGGAGTTGTCATGCCTGTCGCTATGACCTCGGCCTGCCTGCCCTACACCCCCACGGACCTGCCGCCCGCACCCCCCACCCCGGAATCCCTCACGTACAGCCTCACGCTCCCGGCCGCACCGCAGAGCCCGGCGATCGTCAGGGCGATGATCCGCACGGTCCTCGACGCACACGGCCTCGCCGACATGGCCGACGCGGTCGTGCAGGCAGCGAGCGAACTCGTCGCCTGCGCCTGCCGTTTCACCACCTCTCCGGAGGTGTACGTCTGCCTCCGCTACCGCGAGGAAGCACTCCGCGTGGTCCTCTACGACGCGCACCCCCGCCACCAGCACCCCCGCCTCGCCGCCGCCTGCGACGCCCGTCGCCGCTCGGCACTGCGCCTGTCGGCCTGTGTGGTCCGGGCGTGTGGCGGTGACTGGGGCTTCGGTGACGCCCGCGAGCCCGGCGGTGGCACGCGGATGTGGGCGGTCCTGCCGAGGAAGGGTGCCCGCGCATACCTGGTGGGTGGCCACACGAATGAGTGACGGCTCCTCGAAGCCTGCCGGAAAGGGCGGCGCACCGCCTACGTTCCTGCCGACCGCCTGTGGGTGGCCCCTCGCGCCCGGTTGGACCGTACGTCACGTCTGTTGTGACGCTATGACTGTCCCGAAGTGCGCGAAATGGGCGCTGCGTTGCACTCGTCAGGATCAAGGGCACCCAAGGGCCCGGCGGAGGGGGAGCAGGATGGAAGGGGGGTGGTGGGTGTCGGCCCATGTGAAGCGCAGGAGGGTGAGGTTGGGGAGGAGGGTGACCAGGCGGTTTTGGCGGAAGCGGTCCTGGTAGAGGGCCTGGGGGGTGCTGTGGGGGGCCTTGCCATCTGTCTCGATGCCCACCAGGTGGGTGGGTCAGCCCAGGTCGATGCGGTAGGAGCGGTTGTGCTCCAAGTCCGGGATGCGCCACTGGAGGACGGGCGGGGGTAGGCCGTCGTCCAGGCAGATGAGGCGTACCTGGGTTTCCAGGGGAGATTCGGCTCGGGCGTCGGCCAGACGTAGCCAGGCCCGGGCCCTGGGCGCATGGGGGCGGCCCGAGAGGTGGGCCGGGATGGTGAGGAGGTCGGGCTCGGACAGCAGGCCCTTATGGAGGGCCGAGTCCAGCACGCTCACTGCCTCCACGCGGGGGAGTTGGAGCAGGAGGTCCGCGCAGGTGCGGGCCGGGTTGGTGAGAGGGATGCCCCGCAGTGTCATGCGGGCACTGGGAGGAGTGGCGCTCCGGTGGACGCGGATGCCTGGGCGGCTGCGGATCTCGTGCCCCGGTGGCGCGGCCAGGTGCAGGGTGCCGTCGTCCTTGGGAAGGCCCTCGATGCCCAACAGGCGGGCGGCTGTGGTGCCTGCGGCCACTACCTGTGGGCCGCAGGTGAGGAGAGTGCCGCGTACTCGGGAACGCAATGACGGTCCCCGGTCGTCCCACCCCACCCAGTAGCTGCCCCGGGTCAGCGGAACCCACTGACCCGACCTGATCATTCGCCGCACGGTGTTCCGATCGGCGCCGGCTGACTTGAGTTGTGAGGTCGTCAGCACCCGGTCCTGCTGCGAGGCAGTGGCGCGGACCCGTCGGAGGAGTTCACTGCTGATCGTCATGCCGCACTATCGCCTGAGGCTCGGACGGTTTGCCTGGGGCTGTGGATATCTCATTTGTTCCTTGTTCTCGCTGCGACTCCTGTGTCTCCGCCTTTGGCGAATTGGGTGACTTTTTGGGTCCCTGGGCCCACGTCGGGCGGACTGTCCCTTCCTAGCCTCGGGGCGTTGTCGTCGAACAACGCGGGGGAGGGGGCATGGCCTCGCTTGGGGGAGTGCCGGAGTCCGAAGGGGCGTCAGGGGCGTCGCCAACCGGGCGCGGGGGGCGCCGGGAGGTGCCACGGTCGCTGTCGGCGGCAGTGGTGCTCGTGCACACACTGTTCGTCGCCACCGTGCTCGGTGGGATCGGTCTGCTGCTGACGGCCGGGTCGTACGGCGCCCTCGACGGCAGAGTGGTCGGCCTCGTCGCCTACGCCGCCGCGCCCGGGGTGCTCGGCTGGTGGCTCGCCCGGCGGAGCTGGGAGGGCGGGGACCGGATCCGGTGGGCGCTGGTCGCCGTACAGGTGTGGCTGATCCTCGGGGGACTCGCCAACCTCACCGCGGGTTCGGCCCGCGGCGGCATCCAGCTCTTCCTGCCGGTTCTCATCCTCTACTTCCTGCTCCAGTCCGAGACCCGGCAGTGGTACGAACTCCCCGTGCCGGCGCGGGCCGAGCGCCGTCCCTTCTCGCTCGCCCGGATGATCCGGTGGCGGGGGAGGGACGAGGGGCAGACCGCGGTCGAGTACGCGGGCCTGGTCGCGATCGTCGCCGCCATCGTGCTCGCGCTGGTGGTCAGCGGTCTCGGCACGCAGATCTTCACGAGCATCGAGGCCCAGGTCTGCAAGGTCGCGGGGATGGGCTGCGCGGCACCGGCGGGCAGCGGCACCGACACCCACGCCTCCGGCGACACCCACGCCCCGGGCCGCACCAGCGCCTCGGGCGGTACCACCGGCGCCACGACCGGTGGCCGTACCGACAGCAGTGGCGGCACGACCGGTGGTGGTGACAGCACCGGTGGTGGCACGTCCGGTGGCGGTGCGGACAGCACCGGCGGTGGCTCCGCGACCGGCGGCGGTACGACCGGTGGTACCTCGGCCGGCACCACCACCACCGACGATGGCGGCCAATCCACCGGCGGTACCACCGAATCCGACGACCAGCCCACCGACGACACCCCCACCACCGAATCCGACACCGACGACACCACCGCAGCCCCCGACGAGAAGAAGGACGACGGCTGTTTCTCCGGGTTCGGTGCCTTCTTCGGGTGTGCCGGTGATCAGCTCAAGCAGGTCGGTGAAGGCGTCTTCGTCGACGGGATCTGGGGGGACGTCACCGGAATCTGGGACATGGTCACGAACCCGGGAGACACCCTCAGCGGGATCGCCGACTACGGCAAGCAGCTCGGGCACGACTGGATGGAGGACTCCAAGGACGCCCGGAAGAAGTGGTCGGACGGCGACTACTTCGGGGCCCTCTGGGACTGGGGCGGGGCCTCTCTCAACACCGGCGGGACGGTCCTGTGGGACATGTTCATCGGCGACGACGTGGCCGAGGACTGGAAGAACGGCGAGAAGACCCGTGCCGTCTCCCACGTCGCCTGGAACATCGGCTCCCTCTTCATCCCCGGCTACGACATCGGCAAGGTCGTCGAGAAGGGGGGCGACCTCGGCAAAATCGGGAGGCTCGGCAAGCTGGGCAAGCTCGCGGAGCAGGCCACCGAGGCGGCCGAGGACGCCAAGAAGGCGGCCAAGGCCGGTGACGTCGAGGGCGCCGAGCGGGCCGCGAAGAAGGCGGACGAGGCGGCCGACGAGGCCGAGAAGAAGGCGCGTGAGTCCGGCTGCTCCATCGCCGTGCCCGCCCGCCGGATCCCGTACGGGGGCGGACTCGTCGGCGGGGCCGGCACCGGAACCACCGTCCTCGCCGCGGGCGGCCCCCGCTACGTGGTCCTCGCCCAGGAGGGCTGTGACGAGGACGCGAAGAAGGAGGCCGCCGAGGCCCGCAAGAAGGCGGACGAGGCGGATCGGGCGGCGAACGGCGCCGAACTGGCGCACAGCAAGGACGCCGCGAAGAAGGCGCTCGACGACGAGGGCGTGCCCTACTCCAAGAAGAACGTCGACGACTTCGCCGGCCGGGCCAAGGACAACCCCGATCCGGAGAAGAAGGAGATCGGCACCAAGGACGCGACCCGGGCGCTGGACGAGGTCGAGAAGCTGGCGAAGACGCCGAACGTCTCCAAGGACGCGAGGTCGACGCTCACCAGCAAGGTCCTCAACGCGAAGAACACGGACGAACTCGCCCAGGCCCGGGCCGAACTCAACGCCGTCCAGCACGCCGCCGACGCCGAGGCCGCGGCCGGCACCACGGTCCACACCGCGGTCGGCAAGGACTTCGGCAAGACCGAGGTCGACCTCGGCAACGGCGAGAAGGTCGACATCTCCGACATCGAGGACGCCGACACGCTCTACAAGGGGAAGGACGGCAAGGTCCACGTCGTGGAGGTCAAGAACACCGGCAACGCCACCATCAAGGCCGAGTTCGAGCGGCAGGTCGAGGACCTGGCCCGGTGGCGGGGCAAGGACGGCGCGGGCCGCGCGGTCCACGTGGACATCGCGACCAACGACAAGTGGAGCAACATCTTCAGCGGTTACAAGACCGGCAAGCGCGACGGTGTGAAATACAGGCCGCCGGGCACTCCGGCGACCACACTGGCCAAGAACAACGTGCCGGTCCGGATCGCCGGACAGGACGTCTCCCCGGGCCAGCTCGCCAGGATGCAGGCCGAGATCGACGCGCGCAGGGCGGCGGGCACGATGGAATGGTCGAGGATGACGACCCCGAAGGAAGCCATGGAGTACCTGGGTGTCTCGTGACGATCACCTGCTGCCCGCCGCGATGCGGGAGCTGCCGCCGCCCTGGAACGACCTGACCCACCGCCGGGCCCTCGCGCTGGCCGAACTCCCGGCCTCCCGCGCGGATCAGGCACTGGACGTCCTCCGGGCAGCCCTGCCCCGGCACCGGCACAGCGTGCACGGCTGGGACGAGGCGCTGCGGGACGCCTACGACGACCGGGACGACCACACCCTGGACGACGCGGACGCCTGGCTGACCCGGCTGATGCCGGCCACCGCCGACGTCACCCGGGAACGGGTGGCCCGGGTCGTGGCGGAGTGGTCCCGTCTTGGCATCCCCACGGTGTCCGCTCCGCCGACGCCGGAGCAGATCCGCACCACGGCCGCCGAATGGGCGACCACGGTACGGCAGGACCTGGCCTCCGACGCCTTCGCCTTCCTCCTCGAACGCGGCGCCCTCGCCGGACACGAGGACGAGGCGGTCCGGCTCGCCCAGGCCTACGTCCGCGTCGGCCTGGCGGTGGAACCGGCGGTCCGTCTGCTCCTGGCCCTCGGCCGGCCGCGCGGGGAGGCGGCACTGCTGGAACTCGTGACCGACGACGAGGTCCGGGACTTCCGTCCCTACGTCCGCTCCCGGCTCCTGGTGCTGCGCCGCCCCGGCTACGAAGCCCGGGGGAGGCAGCCGGCGCGCGGCGAGGAACCCCTGCTGCCGCCTGCCGTGCGGGAGCTGCCGTACCGCTGGGCCGCCGGTTTCCAGTGGCCGGCCGGCCTTCCGCGGGACGCGGAGAACACCGCCCGTGCGCGGGCCGTCCTCCTGGCCTGCGCGCCGACCGGGCCGGTGCCCGAACCCGTCCCCGGCCCCGCCCGGACCGGTGACGCGGACGAGGAGCCGCCCACCTGGCCGGACGTCCGGCAGGTCATGGCGGACCTGATGCCCTGCGCGCGTCTGGTCACCAGGGAACGGATGACCGAGGCGATGCGCGAGTGCGCGCTGCTGGGCATCCCCGGCGTACCGCGGGATCCGCACGGCGAGGAGGCGGCGCGGTTCCTGGCGCGGTGGGTGACCTGGATCGGCGGCTGGATCGCCGGCGCGGTCTTCACGTGGCTGGGCACGTACGTCGACGACGACGTCCTCCTCACCCCGTGGGCGTTCGAACTCGCCGAGCGGTACGCCCGCTGCGGAGTCGCCGTGGACGAGGCCGTGGCACTGCTGCACCGGCACGGCGCCGTGGCGTACGGCCGCGAGGCACTCGACCGCATGGCGGCCGACGAGACGCTGCCGGAGAGGCTGCGGCGCCAGGCCGCACGGTGACCCCTCCGGCCACGCCCGGAGGCCGCCCCTACTCGGGTTCCACCGGCCTCTGTTCGGGCTCCACCGTCACCAGCACCCCCGCCCGCAGCCCCCACCCCGCCATCGCCCCGGCCTCCGCCTCCAGGATGTGGCGGGAGCGCGGGCGGAGCAGGCCGAGCCGGTTCGGACTCATGGTGACGACGGTGAGGACGCGCAGGTCGCGGTCGAGGTAGGCGACGTCGATCGGGATGCGCATGCGGAAGGTGTGCACGTTGTTGGCGGGGGAGAGCAGGATCGCGCCGTCCACCGCGTCGCGGCCCAGCAGGCCCTTGGTGCGGGCCCGGTAGGAGGTCGCCAGCTCCAGCGGGACCGTCGCCGGCGCCGCACCGTGCACGATCAGCCTGCCCCGCCCGTCGCGCCAGCGTCGTCCCATGCCGAGCCGCCCTCCCTTGAGTCCCCTACGTCCCGTGCGCTGCCGACCGACCGTATCGGCGGGGCGGTGGGCCCCGCATGGGTCCACGGGCCCATGCCCCGCGCTCCCGCCGCGGTTAGGGTCCCGGGGTGCGCGTACTGGTGACCGTCGTGGCCGCGCTGTGGGGCGCGGGGACCGGGCTGCTGCTGCCCCGGGCCGCCCACCGGCTGTCGGTCGGCGCCGGGGAGTCGTGGAGTGCCCGGTGTCCGGGCGGGCATCCGATCATCGGCGCGCTCGGGGGCTGGGTGGGCCGGGCCCGCTGCACGGGCGCGGAGGCCGGATGCGGGGCGTACGGGCCGAGCGCCCGGGTGACCGCGGTCGTGACCGCGCTCGTCTGCGCCGCGCTCGCCGCCGCCACCGGGCCCCGCCCCGAGGCGGCGGTATGGCTGCTCGCCGCGCCGGTCGGTGTGCTGCTGGCGCTCGTCGACCTCCGTGTGCACCGGCTCCCGGACGTGCTGACGCTGCCGTTGGCCGCCGCGACCGCCGCCCTGCTCGGAGTCGCCGCCACACTGCCCGCCGCCGCGGGCTCCTGGTCCACCGCCCTGCTCGGCGGACTCGCCCTCGGCGCCGCGTACTTCGTGCTGTTCCTGGTCAACCCGGCCGGCATGGGCTTCGGCGACGTCAAACTCGCCCTGGCGCTCGGCGCGGCCCTCGGCTGGTACGGCTGGCCGGTCCTCGTCGTCGGCGCCTTCACCGGGCTGCTCTACGGCGCCGGCTACGGCCTGGGTCTGGTGGTGCTGCGCCGGGCCGGCCGCAAGTCGGCCATCGCACTGGGGCCGTTCATGCTCGGCGGGGCCCTGACGGGGGTACTGCTGGGGGCGTTCACGGCCAGGTGAGGGCAGGGAAGGACGATGCCTATGGAGAGGCGGCGGAGGACCGTCTTCCGGCAGGATCACTCGCATGGCAGACCACCCGCACCGTTCCGGCCGCTCCTTCGAGGACCTCGTCGCCGAGGCGGCCGCCGTTCCCACCGAGGGCTGGGACTTCTCGTGGTTCGCGGGCCGGGCCACGGAGCAGCGGCCCTCCTGGGGGTACGCCGTCTCGATGGCCGCCCGGCTGTCCGGGGCCCGGGCCGTGCTCGACGTGCAGACCGGCGGTGGGGAGGTCCTCGACTTCGCGCTCGGACGCGCCGCGGCCACGCCCGTGCTGCTCGCCGCCACCGAGGGCTGGCCGCCGAACGTGGCCGGGGCGACCGCACTGCTCCGCCCGCGTGGCGTCGTGGTCGTCGACTCGCCGGAGGACGCGCCGCTGCCGTTCGCCGACGCGGCCTTCGACCTCGTCGTCAGCCGGCACCCCGTACGCCCCCACTGGGCCGAGATCGCCCGTGTCCTCGAGCCCGGCGGGACCTACTTCGCGCAGCACGTGGGACCCGGCAGCGTCTTCGAACTCGTCGAATACTTCCTCGGGCCCCGGCCGGAGGAGTCGCGCGAGGCCCGCCATCCCGATCGCGAGCGCGCCGACGCGCGGGCGGCCGGTCTCGAAGTCGTCGACCTGCGCGCCGAACGGCTCCGCATGGAGTTCCACGACATCGGCGCCGTCGTGCATTTCCTGCGCAAGGTGGTCTGGATGGTCCCCGGATTCACGGTCGAGGCGTACGAGCCCCGGTTGCGGGCGTTGCACGAACAGATGGAGAGGCGCGGGCCGTTCGTGGCGCACAGCGCACGGCACCTCTTCGAGGCCCGCAGGGCGGAGTGAACGCACCACCGGAATGCCTGTGTTCACATCGTTACCGTCCGCCTCTCGCGTCACCCTTTCAGCACACGTAAAGTTCAGACCAAGGGAATTCGCGTGCGCAAAGTCACGCGGTCGGTACCGCGTGGTGGAGGGGGCTGCGCGGTGCGCGGCCCCTGATGGCGGTATCCGCCCGGCCCGGGGGGTCGGCGCGGGGCGGTGCCGCCGACGTCAAGCGGGCGTTCGCGGGCGGGTCGCCCCTGGGAGGGATCCGGGGCAACACGCCGCGCGACCCCCAAAGGGCGGAGCTTCTTCGCTTCTCGTCGAAGCCTGACGATTTCCCTGCCTGTCCCGTCGGGATCCGGTCATGATCAGGGCCGGAATGATGGATTCCGACCTTCCCGACCGCTCTCCATGCGTCGCCATACGATTTCGGAGAGTAGTTTTGTCGCGTCTGGGCACACAGCAGCCCTTACGAAGGGTTATGGTGGAAACCCCCCCTCGGGCCGGTCCGTCTCCCCCCCCACGGACCGGCCCGTTTTCTTTGCCCACCGCGTGCGACGCACCAGGGCGCGCACAGTGCCCTGTTGAGGGACGCTGGGATCGCCGGGGGTAGGCTTCGCCCCCGGGGACCGCCATACGGACCAGGCCGCCGCACGGACAGGGAACGCCCCCGGCCGCGCCTGTCCGTCGATACGGAGGGGCTGACGAACACGTGAACCTGCGCGACAAGCTGCGTGGCCTGCTGGTCAGGCTGTACGCACGCCGGGTGGAGGGCCACCTGGACCCCGCTCAGGTGCCCAAGCACATCGGCGTCATCATGGACGGCAACCGGCGCTGGGCGAAGGCCGCCGGCTCGACCGCCGCCCAGGGCCACCGGGCCGGCGCGGACAAGATCGAGGAGTTCCTCGGCTGGTGCACCGAGACGGACGTCAAGGTCGTCACGCTCTGGCTGCTCTCCACGGACAACTTCGAACGGCCCCAGGAAGAGCTCGTCCCGCTCCTCGGCATCATCGAGGACGTCGTGCGCACCCTGGCCTCCGACGGCCGCTGGCGCGTCCACCACGTCGGCACCATGGACCTGCTGCCGCCGGCCATGCAGGCCACCCTCAAGGAGGCCGAGGAGGCCACCGCCCACGTCGACGGGATAGTCGTCAACGTCGCCATCGGCTACGGCGGCCGGCAGGAGATCGCCGACGCCGTGCGCTCCATGCTCCTCGACGCCCAGGACCGGGGCACCTCCATGGAGGACCTCGCCGAGTCCGTCGACGTCGAGATGATCGGCCGCCACCTGTACACCAAGGCCCAGCCCGACCCGGACCTGGTCATCCGCACCAGCGGGGAGCAGCGGCTGTCCGGATTCATGCTCTGGCAGACGGCCCACTCCGAGTACTACTTCTGCGAGGTCTTCTGGCCGGCCTTCCGCAAGGTCGACTTCCTGCGGGCGCTGCGCGACTACGCGGCCCGCCACCGCCGCTTCGGCGGCTGAGGACGCACCCCTTCGGTCACCCGGGTGCCCCCTCTTCACGAGGAGTTCATTCGTGCGTCGTTCCGCTTATTTGCATGGCGGCGCATCTTCGAGGGCATAAGGCAAACAGGTCGACACCCGAACCACGGGTGTCGGATCTCAGCGGGCGGCTCGGGGCCGTCCGCCCGGGAGGCCCTTTGTACGAGCCCGACCGTGTGGTCACAGCACGGACGAAGACCTGGAGGGCCGGTCCACGGCCCGTCGTGTGCGGGGGCCGTCGGCCGGCCGGCTTGTTCCCGCCCACCCAGCAGGGCCTCCACCTCGTCGCTCCCCGACCTCATCCGAGGGGGTACGTCCTTCCGTGGTGACCAGCACAAAGCGCCACAAGCCAGACCGGCGCACCTACGTCCTCGACACCAGCGTCCTGCTGGCGGACCCGAACGCCCTGACCCGCTTCGACGAGCACGAGGTCGTGCTCCCCATCGTCGTGGTCACGGAACTGGAGGCCAAGCGGCACCATCCCGAACTCGGCTACTTCGCCAGGCAGGCCCTGCGCCTGCTGGACGACTACCGGGTCCGGCACGGCCGCCTCGACGCCCCCATCCCGATCGGGGACCTCGGCGGCACGATCCGGGTCGAGCTCAACCACTCGGACCCCAGCGTGCTGCCCACCGGCTACCGCCTGGGGGACAACGACTCGCGCATCCTCGCGGTCGCCCGTAATCTCCAGGCGGAGGGCTACGACGTCACCGTCGTCTCGAAGGACCTGCCGCTGCGCATCAAGGCGTCCTCCGTGGGCCTGCTGGCCGAGGAGTACCGCGCGGAACTCGCCATCACCGACTCCTCCGGCTGGACCGGAATGTCCGAACTCACCCTGCCGGGTGAACAGGTGGACGTTCTCTTCGAGGAAGGTCACCTCCACGTACCGGAGGCGGCCGAACTGCCCGTGCACACCGGACTGACGATCCAGTCCGAGCGGGGCAGGGCCCTGGGCCGCGTCACACCCGAGGGAGGGGTGCGGCTGGTGCGCGGCGACCGGGAGGCGTTCGGCATCAAGGGGCGCAGCGCGGAGCAGCGGATCGCCCTGGACCTGCTGCTCGACCCGGACGTCGGGATCGTGTCGATGGGCGGCCGGGCCGGCACCGGCAAGTCGGCGCTGGCGCTGTGCGCGGGTCTGGAGGCGGTCCTTGAGCGCCGTCAGCACCAGAAGGTGATGGTCTTCCGTCCGCTGTACGCCGTCGGCGGCCAGGAGCTCGGCTATCTGCCGGGCTCCGAGGCGGAGAAGATGAACCCGTGGGCGCAGGCGGTCTTCGACACGCTGTCGGCGGTCACGTCCCGGGAGGTCATCGAGGAGGTCACCGCGCGCGGGATGCTGGAGGTGCTGCCGCTCACCCACATCCGCGGGCGCTCGCTGCACGACGCGTTCGTGATCGTGGACGAGGCGCAGTCGCTGGAGCGGAACGTCCTGCTGACCGTTCTGTCCCGGATCGGGGCCAATTCGCGGGTGGTTCTGACCCATGACGTGGCGCAGCGGGACAACCTGCGGGTCGGCCGCTACGACGGTGTCGTGGCCGTCGTGGAGAAGCTGAAGGGTCATCCGCTCTTCGCGCACGTGACGCTGACCCGGTCCGAGAGGTCCCAGATCGCGGCCCTTGTGACCGAAATGCTGGAGGACGGGCACATCTGATCAAAATCGCCCACTCCGGAAGAGTGGTGCGGGAGTTGGCGCCGCCCGGCAAAGGCCTGAGCCTAGCCGGGCGGCGTCCGTGTTCGCGGGTGTTCGGGGAAATCCCCTGGGCCGAACGAGGTGTGAGCTTTCACACGCAACTCGGAATTGCCTTGCGGTGTTGGGTTACGGCAGAGTCTCACTCCTGTCAGGCCCCGCATACGACACATCTGTACCGCCAGCGGTATGGCACACCTGAAACCACGCGCTTTCAACTCCATAGCGTCGTCGTATGCCGCCCGAGCACCACGCGGCGCTCCCCTCGCGGGAGTTGCCCACCGGGCCCGCGCCTCCCGTGACCGCGCAGTTGGGAGGCCAGTGTCAGGGGCACGATTGCGTCCGCCAGGGTCACCGAAGCGGGCGATGCTGGAAGGAAACCGTGTGAGCCGGATCTCGGTCCGGGGATTCGCAGTGGCCTCCGCCACCGCGGTCACCGCTGTCGGAAGCGTCGTCGGCGTTGCCACGGGCAGCACCGCGCAGAACAACGACGCCGAGGCGATGGCAGCCGACGCGACGCTTCTCGCGGACATACCCGTCGGTCAGCAGGCCCAGGTGCAGACCGCCTCCCTGGCGCAGCAGGCCGACGCCCAGGCCATCGCCGCGGACGCGAGCGCCAAGAAGGAGGCCGAACAGGCCGCCCGCAAGGCCGCCGCCCAGACGGCGATCGCCAAGAAGGCGGAGGCGGAGAAGGCCGAGAAGGAAGCCAAGGAGCGTGAGGAGCTCAAGGCGGCGGCCAGCCGTGCCGCGAGCCGCGACGTCTCCAGCTTCCCGGTGCAGGCCTCGTACACGGTCGCGCAGATCCAGGCCATGGCGAGCTCCATGGTGCCCGCCGGCCAGTTCCAGTGCTTCAGCAACATCGTGAACCACGAGTCGAGCTGGAACTACCGGGCGGTCAACCCCTCCTCCGGCGCGTACGGCCTGTTCCAGGCGCTGCCCGGCTCCAAGATGTCCTCCGTGGGCGCCGACTGGCAGACCAACCCGGCCACCCAGATCAAGTGGGGCCTGAACTACATGAACGGCCGCTACGGCAGCCCCTGCGACGCGTGGAACTTCTGGCAGGCCAACCACTGGTACTGAGCCGGATCACCGCCGCACTCAACCTCCGCGCAGCCCCTCCCCGTCTTAGGGGGAGGGGCTGTTGCCCTGTACGGTCGGACCGGACGGCTCCAGGGGGGAGTGGTGGGGAAAGACGGGGGAAGAGGACGGATCATGTCGCGAGTGCCAGGGTGGCTCGGCAGGCTGGGCGCCGGACTCACCGAGATGGGTGAGCGGTTGGACGAACGCCGCGCCGAGGTGGAGAAGGTCCACACCGGCCACGCCGACCCCATGGACGCCACCGACCACGCCCGGCCGGAGCCGGACGTGGGCGTGGATGTGGGCATGGACGTGGACGTCCAGCCCGTGCCGGACACGACGACCGCTACCGTGACCCGGCCCGATCCCGCCCAGGCGGTGCCGTGGGGCGTGCGGGTGGCCGCGGAGGCCGGCTGGCGGGTGCTGGTGCTCGCGGGCACCGTGTGGGTGCTGATGCGCGCCATCAGCGCCATCCAGTTGGTGGTGCTGGCGTTCGTGACCGCGCTGCTCATCACGGCGCTGCTCCAGCCGGCGGTGGCCTGGCTGCGGCGGCACGGGCTGCCGCGCGGGCCCGCCACCGCGCTCACCGCGATCCTCGGCTTCGTCATCATGGGGCTGATCGGGTGGTTCGTGACCTGGCAGGTCATGGAGAACATCGACACGCTCTCCAGCCAGATCCAGGACGGCATCGACCAGCTCCGCAAGTGGCTGCTGGACAGCCCCTTCCATGTCACCGACAAGCAGATCAACCAGATAGCGAAGAACCTGCGGGACGCGATCGGCGCCAACACCGACCAGATCACCTCGGCCGGCCTCCAGGGCGTGACGGTGATCGTGGAGGCGCTGACCGGGATCCTGCTGACGGTCTTCTCCACGCTGTTCCTGCTGTACGACGGCCGGCGCATCTGGGAGTGGACGCTGAAGCTGGTGCCGGCGGCGGCGCGTCCGGGCGTGGCCGGTGCCGGCCCGCGTGCCTGGCGCACCCTGACCGCGTACGTGCGCGGCACGGTGATCGTGGCGCTGATCGACGCGATCTTCATCGGCCTCGGGATCTACTTCCTCAATGTGCCGATGGCCGTGCCGCTGGCCGTCTTCATCTTCCTGTTCGCCTTCATCCCGCTGGTGGGCGCCGTGATGTCGGGCGCGCTGGCGGTGGTCGTGGCCCTGGTCACCCAGGGAGTCTTCACCGCGGTGATGGTCCTGGTGGTGGTGCTGGCGGTACAGCAGCTCGAAGGCCATGTGCTGCAGCCGTTCATCCTCGGCCGCGCCGTGCGGGTCCACCCGCTGGCGGTGGTCCTCTCGGTCGCCGCGGGCGGGCTGATCGCGGGGATCGGCGGCGCGGTGGTGGCGGTGCCACTGGTCGCCGTGACGAACACGGTGGTCGGGTATCTGCGGGCCTACTCACGGGAACAGGAGCGGCGTCAGGCACGGGTGCCCGCGGCGGCTCCCGCGCAGCCGGCCACCGCGGCGTCCGGCTCAGGGAGTCACGAACCGGGCGGTTCCGAACCGAGCTGAAACCGGCGAACCCCGCCCACCTCAGAGGTGGACGGGGTTCGGCCGTGCGGTACGCGTTACTGCGCGAGAGCCGCTTCCGCGTCGAGGGTCGTCGCGACGGCCTGGACCACCGCGGCGATCTTGAACGCCTCCTGGACGACCTCGCGCTCCACGCCGGCCTTCCGCAGGACCTGCTCGTGGGAGTCGAGGCACATGCCGCAGCCGTTGATGGCGGAGACGGCGAAGGACCACAGCTCGAAGTCGACCTTGTCGACACCGGGGTTGCCGATGACGTTCATCCGCAGACCGGCCCGCAGGGTGCCGTACTCCTGGTCGGACAGGAGGTGGCGGGTGCGGTAGAAGACGTTGTTCATCGCCATGACGGCCGCCGCGGCCTTCGCCGCGGTGTACGCCTCCGGCGACAGGTTCGCCTTCGCCTCCGGCTCCAGCTCACGCAGGACGATCGGCGAGCGTGAGGCGATCGCCGTCGCCAGCACCGTGCCCCACAGCTGCTGCGCGGGCAGGTCGCTGTTGCCGATGACCGAGCCCAGGTTGAGCTTCAGGTCCTTGGCGTAGTCCGGGACGGCGGACTTCAGGGAGTCCAGGGACATGGGGTCACTCACCCGCCAGCAGCGCGACCGGGTCGAGGGTCTCGTCGCCCTTGGTCCAGTTGCAGGGGCACAGCTCGTCCGTCTGGAGGGCGTCCAGGACCCGCAGGACCTCCTTGGGGTTACGGCCGACCGAGCCCGCCGTCACCATGGAGAACTGGATCTCGTTGTTCTGGTCCACGATGAAGACCGCGCGCTTGGCGAAGCCGTCCTCGCCCTCGATGCCGAGGTCGCGCATCAGCTCGTGCTTGGAGTCCGCCATCATCGGGAACGGCAGGTCACGCAGGTCGTCGTGGTCCTTGCGCCAG
The DNA here is from genome assembly GCF_044750345.1 of Streptomyces sp. NPDC088817. Classification (NCBI taxonomy): domain Bacteria; kingdom Bacillati; phylum Actinomycetota; class Actinomycetes; order Kitasatosporales; family Streptomycetaceae; genus Streptomyces; species Streptomyces sp. NPDC088817. The sequence continues at coordinate 433,657 of NZ_JBIVJN010000003.1, read as the reverse complement.
GCGTGGTGGACGAACTCGGAGTCGCCGGAGAAGCCGAGGACCTGGGCGTCGCGGTCGGCGAACTCGTCGTTCAGCTTCCCGAAGGCGGCGATCTCGGTGGGGCACACGAAGGTGAAGTCCTTGGGCCAGGCGAAGACGACCTTCCACTTGCCCTCGTAGGTCTTGTGGTCGATCGTCTCGAACTCCTTGCCCTTCTCCAGCGAGACGCAGGCGGTCAGTTCGAACTCGGGGAACTTGTCACCGACAGTGAGCACGCGCTCTCCTTGCAGCGAGGAAACACCGGTCGTGCTGGCGTTTCCCATGGGTTGGACGATGCTGATGTTGGCACACGGTGCATTGATTGCAGAAATAGCTACACTCGGTCGGGTTGATCGGAGGTAGTTATCAGTGACCGTGGGTAATCCCGGAAAGCGCAGGCAGCCTACCCTCTCCCAGTTGCGTGCCTTCGCCGCCGTCGCGGAGCATCTGCATTTCCGGGACGCCGCCGCGGCGATCGGCATGAGCCAGCCGGCCCTCTCCGGGGCCGTCTCCTCACTGGAGACGGCACTGGGTGTCACGCTGCTGGAGCGTACGACGCGCAAGGTGCTGCTCTCACCGGCCGGCGAGCGGCTCGCCGTCCGGACCAGGGTCGTGCTCGACGAGGTCGGCGCCCTGCTGGAGGAGGCCGAGGCCGTCCGGGCGCCCTTCACCGGCGTACTGCGGCTCGGCGTCATCCCCACCGTCGCGCCCTATCTGCTGCCCAGCGTGCTGCGGCTCGTCCACGACCGCTACCCCGACCTCGACCTCCAGGTCCACGAGGAGCAGACCGCCAGCCTGCTGGACGGGCTCGCCGCCGGACGGCTCGACCTGCTGCTCCTCGCGGTACCTCTCGCTGTGCCCGGCGTCGTCGAACTCCCCCTGTTCGACGAGGACTTCGTCCTGGTGACCCCGCTAGGCCACCGGCTCGGCGGCCGAGCGGGCATACCGCGCGAGGCCCTGAAGGAGCTCAATCTGCTGCTGCTCGACGAGGGGCACTGCCTGCGCGACCAGGCACTCGACATCTGCCGCGAGGCCGGGCGCGAGAACGCGCCGGTGTCGACGACCGCCGCGGGCCTGTCCACCCTCGTCCAGCTCGTCGCCGGCGGCCTCGGCTGCACCCTGCTGCCCCGCACCGCCCTCACGGTCGAGACGTCCCGCAACAGCCGGCTCCTCACCGGCCGCTTCGCCGACCCCGCCCCCTCCCGCCGCATCGCCCTGGCCATGCGCGGCGGCGCGGCCCGCGCCGCCGAGTACCGGGAACTGGCCGCCGCCCTGCGCGCGGACCTGCGGCCCCTCCCGGTGCGGGTGCTGGACGGCGACCGGGACTGAGCCCCGGGTGCGGGGCCCGGTCCCGGTCGCAGCCCGGTGGTCACTCCGTGCGCAGGCCCTCGGGGCGCATCAGGCGCAGCAGTGGCGGAAGGCTGAGCAGGGTGACCGCGAGGACGACTCCCGCGCCCATGCCGGTCATCGCCAGCACGCTCGGCCAGTGCACGGCCACCGTGGTGTTCGTCATCTTCAGCAGCACCGCTCCCAGCGTCATCCCGACCGCCGCGGCCAGCAGCAGGCCGAGCATGACCGGGATCGCCGTCTGCCACAGCACCGACAGGCTCAGCGTGCGCCGCCGGGTGCCGAACGCGACCAGCGCCGACAGCAGTTTCTTCCGTTCCCGCAGCTGCTCCAGCTGCGACACCAGCAGGCTCGCCCCGATCAGCAGCAGCACACAGGTCGCGCCGACGAACAGGCCGGTGCGGATGGAGGCGAACTTCTTCGACTCCTCACTGGCCACCCACACGTACGCGTTCGTCATCGGGTCGACCGCCGCCGCCGTGTTGCGCACGTACTCGCCCACGTCCCGCACCGACCGGTCGACCGACAGATAGACCCTTCCCCCGACCACCGCGGCCACCGGCGGGGGCACAGCGGCCGGGGTCATCAGCAGGCCGCCGCGCCTTTCTCCCCCCGGGTCCTCGATCGAGCGGGCGGTCTTGAGGGTGTCAGGGACGGTCCACGGGATGTCCGCGTTGTGCCTCACACCCGTGGAGGTGTCCAAGTACAGCTCGCGGCCGGGCCTGGCCAGCTTCGCGGTGTCGGCGTCGAACTGGCTGCCGCTGAGGGCGAAGACGTCTCCGTCGTGGCAGGAGGACATGCTCGCCACCTCGCGCAGGGAGGCGCAGTCGCCGATCGTCACCGAGGCCGAGACACTGGATTCGTCCTCGGTCTTCCAGGACCTTTCAGCGACTGATCCCTGGGACAGCGCGGTCGCCTTCAGCACGCCCTTCGTGGCCGAGAACTTCTCGGCGGTCCCGGTGAGCGCGGCGCCCCGCGGCGCGCTCACCTCCATCTGGGCCCGGGAGAGGTTCTTTCCGGAGTCCTTGGTGTAGTCGCCCTGCACCCCGGCGAAAAGCATCTGGAGCGCGATCGCCCCGGCCACCGCGACCGCGATGCCACTGACCAGCCGTGCCGCCGTACCGCTGCTCAACTGGAGCCTCCGTACCGCCAGTTGCCAGGCCACTCCACCGCCGCCGAGCCGGCCGACGACCGTCTCCACGGCCCACGGCAGCAGCGCGGTCACCCCGATCAGCAGCAGGGTCACGCCGCCGATCACCAGGTACTGGTTGAAGTCCCCGTTGCCACGGCCCTGGCCGAACATCGGGTAGAGCATCCCCAGCCCCACGACGGGAAGCAGCAGCCGCCACCACAGCCGGCGCCGCGCGGGCTTCGCCGTGCGCACCACGCCCAGCGGCTCGATGACCACTCCGCGCAGCGCCAGCACGGTGACCAGCACCGCCGCGGACGGCACCGCGACCGCGACCAGCCCGGCCAGCCAGGGGGAGGGGTTCAGGTAGCTGGGGAAGACGCTGATGCCGACGACCTCGACGGACCCGGCGGCCTGACGGCCGATCAGGAAGAAGACCGTGCCGAAGACCAGCCCGAGCAACGAGCCCGCCATCGCCTCGCCGGCCGCGATGCGGCGGGTCATCCTGCTGTCGGAGCCGACCAGCCGGAGCGCGGCCAGCCTGCGGTCACGCTGCTCGCCGCCGAACCGCACGGCCGCGGCGATGAACACGGCCACCGGCATCAGCAGTGCCACGAAGACGACCATCACGAGCAGCAGCAGCACCGGGTCCGAGCGCTCCGTCCGCTGCGGGCTGCCGTACTCGGTGATCCGGGCCACCTGCCAGCCGTTGATGCGCGGCGCCAGGTTCTCCACACCCGCGTAGTAGGCCAGTTCGCGGGAGCCGATGAGTCCGCTCTCGGCGATCGTGCCGGCCACGCGGTACGGCAGCCGCTGCCGCAGCAGCCTTCCGGAGCCGGAGTCGAGGAGTTCCCTGAGCGCGGGGGAGACCACCATCTCGCCCGGCTTCGGGTAGGCGGCCACTCCCGGGGGAAGCGGCGCCCGCGGCCCCTCGGGCTCCACCAGCCGTCCGCGCACCTCCTTGTCGTGGTACGTCGTGTCGACGTCCGCGATCACCAGGGTGTCGTCGGCCTTCGCCGGGGGGTTCTGGCTGTAGGTGTAGTCCTCGCGGGCCTCGCTCCGCTCGTGCCGTACCGACAGCGCGCTCGGTATCGCGGTCGTGAGCAGCAGCAGTGCCACGCCGAGCCCGACACCGACCGCCGTGAGCACGACCCGGAGCCATCCCTCGCGTCCCCCCGTGAACGCGAACCTGGCCCCCATGCTCAGGTCGCGGGCCCACTGACGCACGACGCTCATACGACGCGCTCCATGTCCCGGGACTTGCCGTCGCGTACGACGATCTCGCGGTCGGAGTACGCGGCGACCCGTGCCTCGTGGGTGACGAGGACGACCGCAGCGTTGGACGACCGGGCGGCCTCCGTGAGCAGTTCCATCACACGCTCGCCGTTGAGCGAGTCCAGTGCGCCGGTCGGCTCGTCGGCGAACAGCACGCGCGGGTCGGTGACCAGGGCCCGGGCCACCGCGACGCGCTGGCCCTGGCCGCCGGAGACCTCGCCGGGGCGCTTCTTGCGCAGGTCGTCGACCTCAAGGCGGCGCATCCACTCCAGCGCCGCCCGCTCGGCCTCCTTGCGGGAGGTGCCGTTCAGCCGGAGCGGCAGGGCCACGTTCTCCACGCACGTCAGCTCGGGCACCAGCTGGCCGAACTGGAAGACGAAGCCGAACTCCGAGCGCCTGAGCGCACTGCGCTGGGCGTCGTTCATGGCCGACAGCTCACGGCCGTCGTAGGTGATCGAACCCGAGTCGGGGGTGACGATCCCGGCGAGGCAGTGCAGCAGCGTGGACTTGCCGGAGCCGGAGGGACCCATCACGGCGACGACCTCGCCGGCGTGGATGGAGAACCCGGCGCCGTCCAGGGCGGTGGTCGGGCCGTAGGCCTTGTGCAGATTCTCGGCGGTCAGCAGGGAGCCGGCGGGAGGGGTCATCGGGCCACCGCCTCTCGGAGCTTGTCGAGACGGGCCGCGGTGAGCTCCAGCCAGCGCAGGTCGGCCTCGAGGTGGAACAGGGCGTGGTCGCAGATGAGCTGGTCGGCGAGATCCCCCTTGCGCTTGCGCTCGGTCAGGATCCGCATGCTGCGCAGGTGCTCGGCGCGCTGGGTGTCGAGGACGTCGGCGGCGTCGCGGTGGGTGAGCAGCGCCAGGACGACCTTGGTGTAGAGCGTCGACTGCAGGTACAGCTCCGGCTTCTCCGGAGTGGCGAGCCACCGCTCGACGTCGGTGACGCCGGCCTCGGTGATCGCGTACCGCTTGCGCTCGGGGCCCTCGCCCGCCTCGATCCCGTCGACCTCGACGAGTCCGTTCTTCAGGAGCCGGGACATCGTCGAGTAGACCTGGCCGTAGTGCAGCGGCCGGTCGTGACCGAACTTCTCGTCGAAGGCCCGCTTCAGGTCGTAACCGTGACGCGGGCCGGACTCAAGGAGTCCCAGGAGTGTGTGACCGATGGACATGCCGATGACTCTACACAGGGTGTATACGCGGCATGTATACACCGCGTGTCCGCGGCGCCACGGAAGGGGCGATTACGCAGGTGGGAGGGGATTGTCACGGTTCCGCTACGAGGCCGGCGATCACGGTTTCCGTCCATCGGGATGGCAATACTTCATCGCTCGACGGCAACCCTTGGCGCCCCTGGAACGTCGGTTCCAGAGGGACAGGTGCTGATTGTCACGTCCGTGACGGGGCGGATCAGTGGGGCTTTGTCATAGGCAGCGGTGTTAGCTTTCTGAGCTGACCTGGACCACGCATCTGAGTGACAGCCGAGACGGAAGCGGAGCGTACGGACCCATGGGACGAGCGGAAGAGAGACGAGCGCGACAGCGTGGTGGCCGCCGCGCGGCGCCCCAGCGCTCGTCCGGGACACCGGCGGCCGGCATAGCACCCGAGGGCGGCGGCAGGGCCGCGGCGCGCAGGGCCGCCGCCCGCCCGGCCAAGGGGAAGGGCGGCATACGCCGGCTGTTCACCTGGAAGAAGATCCTCGGCTCCTTCCTTGGCGTCTGCCTGCTGGGCATGGGTGCCTTCATCGTGCTGTACCTGGTCGTGGACGTGCCGGAGGGCAACCCCGACGCGCAGCTCCAGAGCAACGTCTACAAGTTCAGCGACGGCTCGGTCCTGGCCCGTACCGGCGAGGTCAACCGCGAGATGGTGGACCTGTCCAAGGTGCCCAAGGCGGTCCAGCACTGCTTCGTCGCGGCCGAGAACAAGACGTTTTACAGCGACAACGGCGTCGATCTGAAGGGCACCGCCCGCGGTCTGCTCAACACGCTGAGCGGCAAGGGTGCGCAGGGCGGATCGACGATCACCCAGCAGTACGTCAAGAACTTCTACCTCAACCAGGACCAGACCGTCACGCGCAAGCTGAAGGAACTGGTCATCTCGCTGAAGGTGGACCAGCGGATGTCGAAGGACGACATCCTCGCCGGGTACATCAACACCAGCTACTACGGCCGGGGCGCCTACGGCATCCAGGCCGCCGCGCAGGCCTACTACCGCGTCGACGCCAAGGACCTCTCCGTCCAGCAGGGCGCTTACCTCGCCGCCCTGATGCAGGCCCCGAGCCAGTACGACTGGGCCGTCGCGAGCGACACCGGCAAGCGGCTCGCGCAGCAGCGCTGGAACTACGTGCTGGACAACATGGTCAAGCAGGACTGGCTGAACGCCGGCAAGCGGCAGACCATGAAGTTCCCCGTGCCCAAGGAGCCCAGGCCCGCTCCCGGACGTGACGGTCAGAAGGGCTACCTGATCGCGCTGGCCAACCAGCAGCTCGAACAGCAGCTGATGAAGGACCAGGACCTGACCCAGGCCCAGGCGGAGCGAGCGGTCGAGGGCCAGGGCTGGAACATCACCCTGAACATCGACAAGAAGAAGCAGACCGCGCTGGAGGAGGCGGTCAAGGCCCAGCTCACCAGCAAGCTGGACGCCAAGCAGCGACCGGTGGACAAGACCGTCCAGGCCGGCGCCGTCTCCGTCGACCCGAAGACCGGGCACGTCGTCGCCCTGTACGGCGGCCAGGACTACCTGAAGCACTACTTCAGCAACGCGACCCGGCGGGACTACCAGCCGGCCTCCACCTTCAAGCCGGTGATCCTGGCCGCGGCGCTGGAGGACGACTCCAGGACCCAGGACGGTCGGCCGATCAGGGCGAACACCGTCTACGACGGCACCAGCGGCCGCCAGGTCGTGGACAACGGCACCAAGGTCGGCTTCGGCCCGCCCAACGAGGACGACCAGAACTACGGGAACATCACGGTCCAGAAGGCCATGAACCAGTCCGTCAACTCCGTCTTCGCGCAGATGGGCGTCGACGTGGGCATGGACAACGTGATGAAGGTCGCCGGCAAGCTCGGCATGGACACCAAGGGCATGCAGGCGGTGCCGGCCCAGACGCTGGGCTCCATGGGCGCCAGCCCGCTGGAGATGGCCGGGATCTACGCCACCCTCGACAACCACGGCAGGAAGGTCACCCCGACCATCGTCAAGTCGGCCGAGCAGAAGGACCGCACGGTCAAGATGGCCGACCCGATCGGCGAGCAGGTCATCAGCCGCGAGGCCGCCGACACGGTCACCTCGGTGCTGACCGGCGTGGTCGACGACGGTACGGCCAAGAGGTCGGTGCAGGACAATCCGCAGCGCAACGGCCAGCAGGTCGCGGGCAAGACGGGTACGTCCGACAAGAACAAGTCGGCCTGGTTCACCGGCTACACGCCGGGCCTGGTCACCTCGGTCGGCCTGTTCGGCGAGGATCTGGCCAAGAACGGCCAGCACGTTCCGCTGTACGGGGCGCTCGGCGAGCCGCGCGTCAACGGCGGTGGGCCGCCCGCGAGGATCTGGGCCGAGTACACGTTCGGCGTGATGGGCGACGTCACCAAGTTCGACCTGGACACCAAGCAGGGTGCCGCCGTGGAGCCGTCCACGTCCCCGACGGTCACCGAGTCGCCGAGCGAGACTCCGTCCGAGACGCCCACCACCACCGCGCCCACGGTGTCCGAGTCGCCCAGCGACACACCCAGCGAGACGCCGTCGCAGACACCGAGCCAGACGCCGTCGCAGACACCGAGCGACCCGTCGTCGAGCAGAGAGCCGACGGACGGCCTCAGCGACAACCCGCTCCTCCCCAACGGCAACGACCAGTGAGCGGCATGCGGTGATCACCGAGAGGTGAACAGTACGAAGGGGCGCCCGGTCCGACCGGGCGCCCCTTGCTTTTGTCGCTTTCGGCGAGCTGCGGGGTTCTTCGGCCAGAACATGGCCGGTCGTTCACGGGCGGCCGGCGACCTCGAACCAGACCACCTTGCCCGTGCTCAGCCGGGTCGCGCCCCAGCGTCTGGCCAGCCGGTTGACCAGGTACAGGCCGCGTCCGCCCTCGTCCGTGGCGCGGGCCTGGCGCAGGCGCGGCAGTTGCGGCACGTCGTCGCCGACCTCGCAGCGCAGCACATCCGTGCGCAGCAGGCGCAGGGTGACCGGGCGGGAGGCGTAGCGCACCGCGTTGGTGACGACCTCGCTGATCAGCAGCTCCACGGAGTCGGTGAGCTCCTCCAGGCCCCAGCGGGACAGCGCCCGGCGGGCCAGGCGGCGGGCCTGGCCGGGGGCCGCGTCCTCCGGGTCCAGGGTCCAGTACGCCACATCGCTCGGCGCGATGCCGTCGAAACGGGCGGCGAGGAGCGCGATGTCGTCGTCCCGGTCGCCCGGCCCGAGCATGTCGAGCACCTCGTCGCACAGCGCCTCCAGCGGCGGCGGGTGATCGGGGCCGGTGAGCTGCGCGGTCGCCGAGAGCTTCTCGCGCAGCTGCTCTATGCCCGTCCACACGTCCCGCAGCCGCGACTCGACCAGGCCGTCGGTGTACAGCAGCAGGGTCGCGCCCGCCGGCGCGTCCAGCTCCACCGCCTCGAAGTCGACGCCGCCGACACCGATCGGAGCGCCCGGCGGCACCCGCAGCACCTCGGACCGGCCGCCCAGGTGCAGCAGGACCGGCGGCGGATGGCCGGCGTTGGCGATGGTGATGCGGTGCGCGACCGGGTCGTAGACCGCGTACAGGCAGGTCGCCATGCGGTCGGAGCCCAGCCGCTGCGCCTGTTCGTCGAGGTGGTGCAGCACCTCCTGCGGCGGCAGGTCGAGCCCGGCCAGGGTCTGCGCGGTGGTGCGCAGCTGGCCCATGATCGCGGCCGACGTCATCGAGTGGCCCATGACGTCACCGACGACGAGGGCGACCCGGCTGCCGGGCAGCGGAATGGCGTCGTACCAGTCCCCGCCGACCCGCGCGGTCTCCGCCGCGGGCAGATAGCGGGAGGCCAGCCGTACGCCGGTGGGGCGGGGCAGCGTCTCCGGCAGCATGGTGCGCTGCAACTCGTCGGCGATGTACGCCTCGCGGCCGTAGAGCACCGCCTTGTCGATGCCGAGGGCGCTGTGCGTGGCGAGCTGCGCGGCGACGAGCAGGTCGTCGGGCTGGAACGCGTGGCGTTCCGGGCGGCGCAGGAACAGCGCGGCGCCGATCACCCGGCGCCGGCCGCGCAGCGGGGCGAGAATGGTGCGCTGCCCGTCGGGCACGACCAACTCGGAGTCCTCGCCGAGCAGTTCCGTCAACGCCAGATGCGCGGCCGCGGTGTCCGTGAACACCGGACGCACGCCGCGCAGCACCTCGCCCAGCGCGGATCCGGGCCGTACCTCGCACAGCTCGTTGGTCACCGCCGACAGCTCGGCCGGCTGCTCCGGAACCGGCGCCGGCATGAACCCCAGCTCGTTGTCGCGGTCCGCCGGTATCCGGTCGGTGCGGCGCAGCCGCAGGACGAGCGGTCCCGCGGGCCGTTCGTCGCCCACCGGCAGCGGTTCGCGCAGATACACGAGGATGGCGTCGGAGAAGGTGGGCACGGTGGCCCGGCACAGACCCAGGACGATCTCGTCGAGGTCCAGACCGCGGGCGATGCGCCGGGTGGCGGCACCCACGAACCGCAGCCGGTCCCCGTCCCGCCGCATGGGCAGCGTCCGCCCGGGCGGCAGCCCTTTCCCGGTACGCCGCTCCTGGCCGTCGGGGGCCGCACCGCGCCCGGCCCGGCGCTCCTGGCCGCCGGGGCCGCCCGCCGAACGGGACGCCCCGGCGTCGGACTGACCGGAACCGGCCCCGTCGAGGGCCCCGCCGTCGCCGGTCCTGCCCCCGGCCACCCCGGCCGCGTCCGGCTGGGCGGGGATGCCCTCCGGCGCGGGGCGCGGACGGTGTGCGTCGGGCTCCGCGGACGCCGGCTGGGAGTGCTCGGACCCGGCCGCGGCGACCGGACGCGGCACGTCGTCGGCCGGGCCGGACTGAAGCGGTAAGGCCGCGGCCCCCGGGGCGGTGGGGGTACGCAGAAGCGCCCCACGGGCGTCCGTGGGGTCGGCGCCCGGCTGGGGGCGTTCGAAGGAGGTCGGCTGCTCCGTCACGCGTGTCGAATCCATCCGTCCGGGGCTGCGCGCCGGGCGCGCAGTTCGTCCCGCCGAAGACCCGATACCCGGAATGCATGCCCCAGGAACGGATTTCCGGCGTGGTCAGAGGCTGTTGCTGTGCCACCGGCGGACCGACCGCGGCCCGCACGGGTGTTGCCCTCGTACCCCTCGCTCACGTCCTGCCGCCCCTCGGTGACGTTCGATCAGTCCCGGTCGTCGCTCCGGGAGTTGGTACCGGCCCTGCGCCTGTTGCGGAGGACGATCCTACGGTTCTTGTCCGGGGGCGCATCAAGGGTCTCATGAGGCCACGCGCGTGGGGGTGCGGTCCCAGTCGTCCGGCAGCGACGGTACCTCCCAGGCGGGATCCGGGCGCCACTGCTGCCAGGACTCGCTGAACGGCGGCCGCCAGGCGCGGATCGTCTCCACCGCCTCGCGGCCCGCGGCCCGTACCCGTTCGGCGAGTTCGGCGTCCACCAGCCCGTCCTGCTGCGCCTGCGTGAACTCGTCCTCGTCCCGCCAGTGCCAACTGCGGTCGGGGTGGACGGAGATGTCGAGGAAGTGGTCCTCGGAGTCGACCCCGCCCGCCCAACGGGCCAGCGGTTCCTCCAGGTTGACGTACCAGTTCTTGAACGTCCAGCCGGGCTCCCAGAACAGCCACACCGACCAGGGCTCGCCGGGCCGGGCCAGCTTGAGCACGCCCGTGCCGGACCAGCGGTCGCGCCGCACGGTGCGCGGCTTGGTGTAGCGCGACGCGAGCGGCTCCAGGTGCACGGGTGTGCCGTCGGCGAGCACGGGTCTGACGCACTCGGTGCCGGGCGCCATCCACACGGCGAGCAGCCCCGGGTCGTCCCGCACGACGGTCACCGGCCGCACGATGTGGAAGCGCGCGCCGCCGTTCTCCCGGTACCGCCACAGGATCTGGCTGCCGGGGGTCCAGGGTGCCGTCGCACCGCCCGTCGTCGCGGGTGCGGTCGCTCCGTCGTGTGCCATGGGCAAATATTAGGTGCCCGGGGCACCCTCCGCCGTGCAGGACGGCATCGTTCACGCTTCGGTGGCGCGTGGTTACGGGTGCGTCATCCGCAGGACGTCCAGCGCCCGGTCGAGTTGTTCCGTGGTGAGCAGACCGCGCTCGACGTAGCCGCCCTCGACGACGACCTGACGGATCGTCTTCTGCTCGGCCAGCGCCTTCTTGGCGACCTTCGCCGCCTCCTCGTACCCCAGGTACCTGTTGAGCGGGGTGACCACGGACGGCGAGGACTCGGCGTACTCGCGGGCCCGTTCGCGGTGGGCGACGATCCCGTCCACGGTCCGGTCGGCGAGCAGCCGGGAGACGTTGGCCAGCAGCCTGATCGACTCCAGCACGTTCTTGGCGATGACCGGGAGCATGACGTTGAGCTCGAAGTTTCCGGCGGCGCCCGCGGTGGCGACCGTGGCGTCGTTGCCGACGACCTGGGCGCAGACCATGAGGACGGCCTCGGGCACGACCGGGTTGACCTTGCCCGGCATGATCGAGGAGCCGGGCTGGAGGTCGGGCAGGGAGATCTCGGCGAGCCCGGTCCTCGGCCCGGAGGCCATCCACCGCAGATCGTTGGCGATCTTCGTCAGCCCCACGGCGATGGTCCGCAGCTGGCCGCTGGTCTCGACGACGCCGTCCCTGGCGCCCTGTGCCTCGAAGTGGTCGCGGGCCTCGGTGAGCGGCAGCCCGGTCGCGTGGGCGACCTCCTCGATCACGGCGGCGGAGAAACCGGGCGGGGTGTTGATGCCGGTGCCGACGGCTGTCCCGCCGAGCGGCAGCTCGGCCAGCCGGGGCAGGGAGGCGTTCAGGCGCTCGACGCCGTACCGCACCTGGGCGGCGTAGCCGGCGAACTCCTGGCCGAGGGTCACGGGCGTGGCGTCCATCAGGTGCGTCCGCCCGGACTTCACCACGTCGGCGAACTCCTCGGCCTTGCGGGTGAGGGCGCTCGCGAGGTGGTCGAGGGCGGGGACCAGGTCGCGGGTGACGGCCGCGGTGGCGGCGATGTGGATCGACGACGGGAAGACGTCGTTGGAGGACTGCGAGGCGTTGACGTGGTCGTTGGGGTGCACGTCCCGGCCCAGCCGCTCGCCGGCGAGGGTGGCGATGACCTCGTTGGTGTTCATGTTGGACGAGGTACCGGAACCGGTCTGGAACACGTCGACCGGGAAGTGCTCGTCCCACCTGCCCTCGGCGACCTCGGCCGCCGCCTCCCGGATCGCCTCGGCGACGTCCTCGTCCAGCACCCCGAGCCGCGCGTTCACCGTGGCCGCGGCGCCCTTGATCCGGGCCAGTGCCTCGATGTGCGCGCGTTCGAGCCGCTGCCCGGAGACGGGGAAGTTCTCCACCGCCCGCTGCGTCTGGGCACGCCACTTGGCGTGGACGGGGACCTGGACTTCGCCCATGGAGTCGTGCTCGGTGCGGTATTCGCTCATACCGCGTACAGCGCGGGCGGCGGTGGGGATGTTCCGGCGGTGGGCCGAACGGGGGGGGGAGCCCCCGGCGGCTGCCGAGGGCTCCAAGGGTGTGCGGGGACCGGTGTGCGGGGACCGGCTCAGGCCAGACCGGGGCCCCGGACCGGGATCGACGTGAACGTCGGCTGGGGGGCCGGGTTCTGGAAGAAGTCGTTGCCCTTGTCGTCCACGACGATGAACGCCGGGAAGTCCTCGACCTCGATCCTCCAGACGGCCTCCATGCCGAGCTCCTCGTACTCCACGACCTCGACCTTCTTGATGCAGTCCTGGGCCAGCCGGGCCGCCGGGCCGCCGATCGAGCCGAGGTAGAAGCCGCCGTGGGTGCCGCACGCGTCCGTGACCTGCTTGCTGCGGTTGCCCTTGGCCAGCATCACCTTGGAGCCGCCCGCCGCCTGGAACTGCTCCACGTAGGAGTCCATGCGGCCGGCCGTGGTCGGGCCGAAGGAACCGGACGCGTAGCCCTCGGGGGTCTTGGCCGGGCCCGCGTAGTACACCGGGTGGTCCTTGAGGTACTGCGGCATCTCCTCGCCCGCGTCGAGCCGCTCCTTGATCTTCGCGTGGGCGATGTCCCGGGCCACGACCAGCGGGCCGGTCAGCGACAGCCGGGTCTTCACCGGGTACTTCGCCAGCTCCGCGAGGATCTCGTCCATCGGCCGGTTGAGGTCGACCCTCACCACGTCGTCGTCCGACAGGTGCTCGTCCGTCGTCTCCGGCAGGAACCGCGCCGGGTCCTTCTCCAGCTGCTCCAGGAACACGCCCTCGGGCGTGATCTTCGCCAGGGCCTGCCGGTCCGCCGAGCAGGACACCGCGATGGCGACCGGGCAGGACGCGCCGTGCCGCGGCAGCCGGATCACGCGCACGTCGTGGCAGAAGTACTTGCCGCCGAACTGCGCGCCGATCCCGATCCTCTGCGTCAGCTCGAAGACCTTCTGCTCCAGCTCCTCGTCCCGGAAGCCGTGCCCGAGCGGCGAGCCCTCGGTCGGCACGTTGTCCAGGTAGTGCGCGGAGGCGTACTTCGCCGTCTTCAGGGCGTACTCCGCGCTCGTGCCGCCGACCACGATCGCCAGGTGGTACGGCGGGCAGGCGGCGGTGCCCAGCGAACGGATCTTCTCCTCCAGGAACTTCATCATGGAGGTCTCGTTCAGGACGGCCTTCGTCTCCTGGTACAGGAAGGACTTGTTGGCCGAGCCGCCGCCCTTGGCCATGAACAGGAACTTGTACGCGCCGCCGTCCGTCGCGTACAGCTCGATCTGCGCGGGGAGGTTGGAGCCGGTGTTCTTCTCCTCCCACATGGTGAGCGGCGCCATCTGCGAGTAGCGCAGGTTCAGCTTCGTGTAGGCGTCGTAGATGCCCAGAGAGAGGGCCTTCTCGTCCTCGCCCGCCGTCAGCACGTTCTGGCCGCGCTTGCCCATGACGATCGCGGTGCCCGTGTCCTGGCACATGGGCAGCACGCCGGCCGCGGCGATGTTCGCGTTCTTGAGCAGGTCGAGGGCGACGAACTTGTCGTTCGCGCTCGCCTCCGGGTCGTCGATGATGCGGCGCAGCTGGGCGAGGTGGGCCGGGCGCAGGTAGTGCTGGATGTCGTGGACGGCCTCCTCGGCCAGCTTGCGCAGCGCCTCCGGCTCGACCTTGAGGAACGTACGCCCGTCGGGCCCCTCGACGGTGGAGACGCCCTCGGACGTCACCAGCCGGTACGGGGTGGTGTCCTCACCCTGGGGGAGCAGATCGGTGTACGTGAACGCAGGGCGGGCAGGGGGGGAAGTATGCGGCATCTCGCCCATTCCTCACTCGGCAGACGGCTGCCCGCCGACGCTGGCGGGCGACAACCAGCGTAGAACCTGTCCCCGACGGTGAGCCTGTGAGGTCCGGCTCGCTGTGGACAACAGATACTCGGCACCCTCGCCGTCCACAGCCCCTAGTCGCGATCTATCGCGTTTCGGTACCCTGCTGCCGTGGACCTTCAGAAGCAGACCGAACCGCGAGCGGCCGCCGCTCCCGTCGCCGAACTGCGCGCCTCGGACGCCGACCGTGACCGTATCGCCGACATCCTGCGCGAGGCCCTCGCCGAGGGCCGTCTGAACGCGGACGAGCACGCCGAGCGCGTCGAGGGGGTGCTGAGCGCCAAGACGGTCGGCGAGCTGGAGGTCTTCATCCAGGACCTGCCCGCCGCCCACCAGGGCCGAGCGGCCGCCGCGTACACCCCGGCGCCGAACCAGCCGGCGGACGGCGCGATACCCCCCGTCGCCGACGAGAACGTGGTGGCGGTGTTCAGCCAGGCCACCCGCCGCGGCCGCTGGCGCCCCGGGCGCCGGGTGCACGCGTACGCGATCTTCGGCAGCGTGGAGATCGACCTCAGCGAGGCGGTCTTCGAGTACCAGCAGGTCGTGATCAAGGCCGTCTCGGTCTTCGGTGACGTGCAGGTCCGCGTCCCGGAGAACGTGTCGCTGCGCGGCACCGGCGGCGGCGTCCTCGGCAACTTCGAGGTGGTCACGCTGGACTCGGCCGAGTCGGAGGCGCCCGTCGTCTACGTCGACGGCTGGGCCGTGCTGGGCAACGTCGAGGCGCGGCCGAGGCGGGGCAAGCTCGTCGCGGACATCCTCGACCGGGTCCAGCGCAAGGTGGACAAGCATCTGCGCAAGCACTTGTGACAACAGCGGTCGTTCGCGGACGCCGGCGGTCACGGTCGGGCGGTTGGGAACTCAGTGCATAGGCGCGCGTACAGCGGGTAGGCCTTGCTGCATCGTCTCTTGGACCCTCCCGCTCGCGAAGCCGTCGTCAGGAGAAGACCGTGCCGCAACCGCCGCATTCGTCGCTGCAGGTAGCTGCCGTACCGGCCCAGCGGGCGCCGGCGCGTGACAGGGATCAGGACGCGCCCTGGCACACCGAGGCGGTGTGCCGGCGTGACGAGGCGGGCCTGTTCTTCGCGCCCTCCAAGGAGCCCACCGCCGCGCGGCTGTCCCGCGAGGAGGCGGCCAAGCGCGTCTGCGCGCGCTGCCCCGTCATGGTCGAGTGCCGCGAGCACGCGCTGCTGCAGCCCGAGCCGTACGGCGTCTGGGGCGGCCTCACCGCCGCCGAGCGCCGCGTCGTCCTGGCCCGGCGCCGCCGCCGCGACCTGGAACTGCAGAAGGCCGCCCGCACCACGGGCCGCATAGCGGCCGCGGGGTAGGGCCCGTACGCCGGCGGATCCTCCGTGCGTCCTTGGTGCGGTACGCGCAAGGGGCGCCCCCTCCGCACGGGGAGCGCCCCATTGCTGTGATCGCGGTGACCGGACCGCGGGCCGTCGGCTACTTCGCGCGGTCGAAGTCGATCGCGCTGTACGCCCGCAGCTTGCTCAGCCGGTGCTCGGAGTCGATCCGGCGGACCGTGCCGGACTTGGAGCGCATCACGATCGAGTCGGTCGTCGCCGTCTCGGCGCGGTAGCGCACACCGCGCAGCAGTTCGCCGTCGGTGATGCCGGTGGCGACGAAGAAGACGTTCTCGCCGGAGACCAGGTCGTCCGTGGTCAGCACGCGGTCCAGGTCGTGCCCCGCGTCGAGCGCCCGCTGCCGCTCCTCGTCGTCCTTCGGCCACAGCTTGCCCTGGATCGTGCCGCCCAGGCACTTCACCGCGCAGGCCGAGATGATGCCCTCGGGCGTGCCGCCGATGCCGAGCAGCAGGTCGATGCCGGTGCCGTCGCGCAGCGCCAGGATCGAGCCGGCCACGTCGCCGTCGGAGATCAGCTTGATGCGGGCGCCCGTCTCCCGGATCTCCCTGATCATGTCCTCGTGCCGAGGCCGGTCCAGGATGACCACGGTGACGTCCTCGGGCGTGGACCGCTTGGCCTTGGCCACGCGCCGGATGTTCACCGACACCGGGGCGTCGATGTCGACGAAGTCGGCCGCTTCCGGGCCGGTGACCAGCTTGTCCATGTAGAACACGGCGGACGGGTCGAACATCGCGCCGCGCTCGGCGGCGGCGAGGACCGCGATGGCGTTCGGCATGCCCTTGGCGGTCAGGGTGGTGCCGTCGATCGGGTCGACGGCGATGTCGACCTCGGGCCCGGTGCCGTCGCCGACCTGTTCGCCGTTGAAGAGCATCGGCGCCTCGTCCTTCTCGCCCTCGCCGATGACGACGACGCCGTTCATCGAGACGGTGGAGACGAGGGAGCGCATGGCGCGCACGGCGGCGCCGTCGGCGCCGTTCTTGTCGCCGCGCCCGACCCAGCGGCCCGCGGCCATCGCCGCGGCCTCGGTCACCCGGACGAGTTCAAGGGCGATGTTGCGGTCGGGCGCCTCGGAGGGCACCTCGAGCTCTGAGGGCAGATGATGATGCTCGGTCATCGGAGCGCACCTTTCTGATACGACGACGGCCGGATGAGGGTGTTGGCCCCGACTCTATCTCCGGACGGACAGAATGAGCAGGGGACCCCACGGATGAGCGGGCAGGGCACCTGCGACGATAGGGGCGTGGCAGGTTCGAACGGCAAGCAGAAGACGGTCCGGGACATGATCCTCTCCCTGGGCCTGATCGGCATCGCGGCGGCGGTGATCTACCTCTTCGTCCCGCACGACACCAAGGCTCCCGACATCCAGCGGGTCGACTACGGCATCGAGTTGACCACCGCACGCCGGGCGGCGTCGTACCCGGTGGCGGCCCCCGAGGGCCTGCCCGACACCTGGAAGGCCACCTCGGTCCGCTTCCGGGCCCAGGAGAAGGAGCACTGGCACCTGGGTTTCCAGGACCCCGACGGTCAGTACGTGGCGGTCGAGCAGTCCGCGGAGAACCGCAAGGACTTCGTCGACGCGGCCAGCGTGGGCGGGCGCGCCACGAAGGTCACCGAGGAGATCGACGGCCGCACGTGGACGCGCTACACCGGCGGCCGCTACGACGCGCTCGTCCTGGAGGGCACCAAGGGGTCCACGACGGTGGTGGCGGGCACGGCGTCCTTCGACCGGCTGACGGCGATGGCCCGGGCCTTGAAGACGTCCTGACCGCCTGAGTTGCTGACCGCCCGCCGCGGCCGCGGGGTCCCGGCGAGTGGTCCCCCCGGCCCGGGCGTGGGCTTTCAGCGCCCTGACCAGCGGGTTCCCCGGCCGTGATGGCGGATCTGGCCGTCGGGGCGCGGGCCTCGGTTCCGGCTACGGGCCCGACCTGTGGGCTTCCCGGACCCGACCGCGAACCCTGCCTGCCGAAACCCTGCCTGCCGCAACCCTGCCTACCGGCGGCCGGCCTCCGGCCCGTCCCCTTCCGTCTCCTCGGAGAGGGCCGCGTCCAGTCGGGCCCGTGCGCCCTCCAGCCAGTGGCGGCACACCTTGGCCAGTTCCTCGCCGCGCTCCCACAGGGCGAGGGACTCCTCCAGGCTCGTACCGCCCGCCTCCAGGCGCCGGACGACGTCGATCAGCTCGTCCCGGGCCTGCTCGTAGCCGAGCGCCTCATCCGCCTTGCTTGTCATCCGCCCACCCTATGTGTCGACACGAACCGTGAACTCGCCCTCGGCGACCCGGGCCCGCAGGGCCTCGTCCGCCGTCACCTCTCCGGGGTCGCGGACCACGTGCCCGTCCGCCTTCTGGAGCACCGCGTACCCGCGCCGGAGGGTCGCGGCGGGGGAGAGGGCCACCACGCGCGCGTGCGTGTGCGTCAGCTCCGAGTCCGCGCGGTCCAGCAGATGCCGCAGGGTGCGCCGGCCGCGGTCGAGGACCGACGCGATGTGCTCCTCGCGCTCGTCGAGCATGCGGTGCGGGTCCTCCATGCAGGGCCGGGCGAGCGCGTGGGCGAGCCCCCGCTCCTCCCGTTCGACGAGTGCCCGTACGCACCGGCGGGCCCGGTCCCGCAGCTGCCGTACCCGCTCGTACTCCTCGCCGACGTCCGGTACGACCTTCTTCGCGGCGTCGGTCGGAGTGGAGGCGCGCAGGTCGGCGACGTAGTCGAGGAGCGGTGTGTCCGGCTCGTGCCCGATCGCCGACACCACGGGCGTACGGCAGGAGGCGACCGCCCGCACGAGTTGCTCGTCGGAGAACGGCAGCAGGTCCTCCACGCTGCCGCCGCCGCGCGCCACGATGATCACGTCCACGTCGTCGATCGAGTCCAGCTCCTTGACGGCCTGCACGACCTGCGGGACGGCGTGCACGCCCTGCACGGGCACGTTGCGCACCTCGAAACGGACCGCGGGCCAGCGGTGCCGGGCGTTCTCCAGCACGTCCCGCTCCGCGGCGGACGCCCGGCCGCAGACCAGCCCGACGAGCTGCGGCAGGAAGGGCAGGGGCTTCTTCCGCTCGGCCGTGAACAGGCCCTCCGCCGCCAGGGTCTTCTTGAGCTGTTCAAGCCGGGCCAGCAGCTCACCGACGCCCACCGGCCTTATCTCGGCGGCCCGCAGCGACAGCTGCCCGCGCGGCGCGTACCACTCCGGTTTGGCGTGCACCACCACCCGCGCGCCCTCGCCGACCACGTCGGCGATCGCGTCGAACACCTGGCGGTAGCAGGTCACGCTGACGGAGATGTCGTGCGACGGATCGCGCAGCGTCAGGAACACCACGCCCGCACCCGGGCGCCGCGACAACTGCGTGATCTGCCCCTCGACCCACACAGCGCCGAGCCGCTCGATCCACCCCCCGATCAGCCGTGACACCTCACCGACGGGCAGGGGGGCTTCGGGGGACGTGGAAAGGGCCATGACCGCGAGAGTAACCGCCCCCACCGACAACCCCCACCCCTTCACCCACCGCCCATGGGCCGATCTTCGGGCCGCGGCGGCGGCCTTACGATGGGGGCATGACTGCTTCGTCTGGCCGCCGTGTTCTGCTCGCCGCCCCCCGGGGCTACTGCGCGGGTGTGGACCGCGCCGTGATCGCCGTCGAGAAAGCCCTGGAGCAGTACGGGGCTCCGATCTATGTCCGGCACGAGATCGTCCACAACAAGTACGTCGTGCAGACCCTGGAGAAGAAGGGTGCCGTCTTCGTCGAGCGCACGGAGGAGGTGCCGCCGGGGAACATCGTGATGTTCTCGGCGCACGGCGTGGCCCCCACCGTCCACGAGGAGGCCGAGCGCGGCCGCCTGGCCACCATCGACGCCACCTGCCCCCTGGTGACCAAGGTCCACAAGGAGGCCGTCCGGTTCGCCACGGAGGACTACGACATCCTCCTGATCGGGCACGAGGGGCACGAGGAAGTCATCGGCACCACCGGTGAGGCCCCCGACCACATCCAGCTCGTCGACGGCCCCGAGGACGTCGCGAACGTCGAGGTCCGCGACCCGTCCCGGGTCGTGTGGCTGTCGCAGACCACGCTGTCGGTCGACGAGACCATGGAGACCGTCGACGCGCTCCAGAACAAGTTCCCGCAGCTGCTCTCGCCGCCCAGCGACGACATCTGCTACGCCACGCAGAACCGTCAGCTCGCCGTGAAGCAGATGGGCGCCGAGGCCGACCTGGTGATCGTCGTCGGCTCCCGCAACTCCTCCAACTCCAAGCGGCTGGTGGAGGTCGCCAAGCTCGCGGGCGCGCGCCAGGCGTATCTCGTCGACTTCGCCGACGAGATCGACGAGAGCTGGCTGGAGGGCGTCTCCACGGTCGGCCTGACCTCGGGCGCCTCCGTGCCGGAGGTCCTGGTCGAGCAGGTGCTCGAATGGCTGGGGCAGCGCGGCTTCGAGGACGTGGAGATCGTCAAGGCGGCCGAGGAGTCCATCACCTTCTCCCTGCCCAAGGAGCTCCGCCGGGACCTGCGCGACGAGGCGGCCGCGCTGGTCGCCGAGCGCGGAGGGGCCGGTACGACCCGGCATTGACGGTCCGTCGTACGCCGTAACGTGGGGCCATGCAGATCTTCGGCGTGGACATCGGCGGGTCCGGCATCAAGGGTGCCCCTGTGGACCTGGACAGGGGAGCCCTGGCCCAGGAGCGGCACAAGGTGCTGACTCCGCACCCGGCGACCCCCGGCACCGTCGCCGACGGGGTCAAAGAGGTGGTCGACCACTTCGGCTGGACCGGACCGGTCGGGCTGACGTTCCCGGGCGTCGTCACCGGCGGCGCCACGGTCCGTACGGCGGCCAACGTCGACAAGAGCTGGGTCGACACCGACGCGCGCGCGTTGTTCGGCGGCCGGCTGGGCGGTCTGCCGGTGACGGTGGTCAACGACGCGGACGCGGCGGGCGTCGCCGAGATGCACTTCGGCGCGGGCCGCGGCCGCGGGGGCACGGTGGTGCTGCTGACCTTCGGCACCGGCATCGGCAGCGCCGTCTTCGTCGACGGCGCTCTCGTCCCCAACACCGAGCTCGGGCATCTGGAGCTGAACGGTCACGAGGCGGAGAAGCGGGCGTCCAGCAAGGCCAAGGAGGACCACGACCTGAGCTGGGAGCGCTGGGCGCGCCGGGTCCGCAAGTACCTCGCCCATGTCGAGATGCTCTTCAGCCCGGAGCTGTTCATCATCGGCGGCGGCGTCAGCCGCAAGTCCGAGAAGTTCCTGCCCCTCATCGAGGGCATCAAGGCGGATATCGTCCCCGCCCAGCTCCAGAACGACGCGGGAATCGTCGGCGCGGCCATGCACGCGGCGGAACACGGCTGAGCGGGCGCGCAGGCCGACGGGGGCCCCGGTGGGGCCCGCCGGGTGCGGGTGGGGTGCCGATTAGCTGCACCCCGCGTGCCCCCGCGTGCCCCCCCCCGCGGACGGCGCACCCGTCGCCTCAGACCGCCATGCGCTTGCGTGTCGCCCGTCTCTGGGCCGCCAGGATCACCCGTCGCACCAGTGCCGTCACGCCCGCGATCAGGGTGCCCGCGTACAGCCAGGGGGCCTGGGTGGCGAGCGCGGCCACCAGGCTCATGAGCTTGCCGAGGAACCCGGCGTCCCCGTCGATCACCGGCAGCAGCCCCACGGCGAAGCCGATCGGCACCACGACGGGTGCGCTCAGCATGTCGCCCTTGCGCACCCACAGCGCGGTCAGCGCGCACACCGGCAGGAACAGCACGCCGTAGACGGTGGAGCCGCCGCCGAGGAGCAGGTCGAGGCCACCCAGCAGGAACATGGCGGCCCCGCAGAACAGCCCGGCACCCAGACCGGTCAGCCGCGGACCGGACGGCCGTCGCGGCGCGGGCGCCGGGACCGCCGCCGGAACGGCCGGACGCCGGGCCGCGGGAGGCCGCCGTGCCGGGGGCACCGGCGGCCTGTCTCGTCGCGGTCCGTGCTGCTGGTGTCGCGTCCTGTGCTGCTCCACTGGACCAACCTAGGTCTGCTTATGTGGCGAATAGCCCGCCTGACACGCCGTGTGTCGCAGCCTGGCCAAGCGTTCGAACCGTCGCGGGGAGCCGGGCACGACACGCCGTAGACTGGTGGATCGGCCGCCTGGCCCCCAATCTCCTCACGTACGGGAAGTCGCAACGTGTCGCTCACGATCGGAATCGTCGGTCTGCCGAACGTCGGCAAGTCGACCCTGTTCAACGCCCTGACCAAGAACGACGTGCTCGCGGCCAACTACCCGTTCGCCACGATCGAGCCGAACGTCGGTGTCGTCGGCGTGCCGGACGGTCGCCTCGCCCAGCTCGCCTCGATCTTCAAGTCGGAGCGGATCCTCCCGGCCACCGTCGACTTCGTCGACATCGCCGGCATCGTGCGCGGCGCAAGCGAGGGCGAGGGCCTGGGCAACAAGTTTCTCGCGAACATCCGCGAGTCGGACGCGATCTGCCAGGTCATCCGCGCCTTCAAGGACGAGAACGTCGTCCACGTCGACGGCAAGGTCTCGCCGAAGGACGACATCGAGACGATCAACACCGAGCTGATCCTCGCCGACCTCCAGACCATCGAGAAGGTCCTGCCCCGGCTCCAGAAGGAGTCGCGGATCAAGAAGGACATCGCTCCCAAGGTCAAGGCGGTCGAGGAGGCCCAGGAGATCCTGGAGAAGGGCGACACGCTCTTCGCGCACGGCATCGTCCAGGGCAGCGAGCGCGCCGAGCTCCTGCACGACCTGCACCTGCTCACGACCAAGCCGTTCCTGTACGTCTTCAACGTCGACGAGGACGAGCTGGTCGACGAGGACTTCAAGAACGAGCAGCGCGCCCTGGTCGCCCCCGCCGAGGCGATCTTCCTCAACGCCAAGCTGGAGGCCGACCTCGCCGAGCTGGACGAGGACGAGGCCCTGGAACTCCTCCAGTCCGTCGGCCAGGACGAGCCCGGCCTCGCCACCCTCGCCCACGTCGGCTTCCGCACCCTCGGCCTCCAGACCTACCTGACGGCCGGCCCCAAGGAATCCCGCGCCTGGACCATCAAGAAGGGCGCCACCGCCCCCGAGGCCGCCGGTGTCATCCACACCGACTTCCAGAAGGGCTTCATCAAGGCGGAGGTCATCTCCTTCGAGGACCTCCTGGAGTCCGGCTCCGTCACCGAGGCCCGCGCCAAGGGCAAGGCCCGCATGGAGGGCAAGGACTACGTGATGCGCGACGGCGACGTGGTGGAGTTCCGCTTCAACGTGTAGTGCCTGATTCCTTGATCGGCTAACGTGGCTGGTCAGGGCATGAATCCCCAGGTCAGGGGCCAGATCATCGGGTCTGGCCCCTTCCTGTTTTCTCCTGCGGATTAAGGCTGTTTCCGGGCCGTGTGCTGACTTGGTGCTGACCCTGGCGGCGACTCTCAGAAGCTCTGACCTGGGGCTCCGGAGGGAGAAGGGAGGACAGCCGAGGGTGACCCGGACGAAGCGACGGCGGACCGGTTTCCCGTTCTGGAAACCCGAACCTCTTGTTGTGCAGGCCGCCGGCTGGGAACGATGAACGGGACACCGGAGCACGGGAACGAGGGGGCACCGTATGAGGCTGACGAAGCTGGCCACCACCTGTGAGAACGGGGACTGTCCCACCCTGTATGCGACCGACAAGGGAACCCTGATCGTGCAGGGAGGCGTGCCGACAGGACACGGCCTCGACGTGCCGGAGGGCGAATCCCTGGTGGAAATCCCGATGGACCTCATCCGGAAGGCAATCCGTGATCAGCGCATCTAACGACCTGGCTGCCCGCTTCTCCACCTTCCAGGAGGAGGCGTTCCGGCTGGAGACCCTCGACGACTACAGCAACTCCGGAAACCCCGCCGCCTTCCGCTCCTTCCTCGCAGGGGAGCCCAAGCCCGCGGACTACAACGCGGGCTGGCTGGAGACCGTGAGCAAGGCGACGGAGAGCGGCAAGCGCATGGTGCGCGTCCACGTCCTGTCCCGCCCGCTCACGCCGTACCTCCGCTACGAGCTGAGCTGGGGTTACCAGACGAACATGACGGCGGGTGAGGAGTTCCACATCCTCGACACGACCGACCGCCCGAATCCGCTGGAGGGTGTGCCCGATTTCTGGCTCTTCGACGGCCGCGAGCCTGTGGTGCTCAACTACGACGAGAACGGCGCGTTCACCGGGCCGACGTTCGTCCCGGCACCGGGGGCGTTGCCCACGGGCGAGGAGTCCGAGTACGCGACGTATCGAAGCGTCGCCCTGGCCATGTCGGTGCCCTTCACCGAGTGGTGGGGGAAGCACGGAGCAGCGTGAATCAGGCAGAACTCGGTGCCGCGCTGCGGGCGCTGCGGCAGGCGTCCGGCAAGGAGGCCAAGGTCGTCGCCCGCAGCGCAGTCATGTCGACCGCCAAGCTGTCGAAGATCGAGAACGGCCGTGTCGCCCCGGCGACGGCGGACGTGGAACGCATCCTCACGGCTTTGGACGTGTCCCCGGAGATCAAGGCCGAGTACCTCGCTGTAGCCCGCGCACAGGCCACAGAGGCAACCGCATGGCGCCTCTTTCGGCGCATGGGCTACCACAAGAAGCAGGAGCAGATCAGGGCGTTGGAGTCCTCGATGACGCTCCTGCGCCTCTTCCAGCCGTCCCTGGTTCCCGGTCTGCTCCAGACGCCCGAATACATCCGGGCAGTGTTGGAGCCGAAGGGCCTCACGGACGAACAGCTCTCCCGTACGGTCTCCGCCCGGATCGAGCGGCAACGCGTCCTGTACGACACCAGCAAAGCCCTGCACTTCGTGGTTACGGAACCCGTCCTGCGCTGGCGTCTCCTTCCGCCCGCGATGATGGCGGGCCAGCTGGACCGCATCGTGTCAGTGTCCCGCCTGCCGAACGTGGACGTGCGCGTGGTCCCCCTCGACGCGCCGCAGCGCGACGTGCCCGGTCACTCCTTCGTCATCCGGGACGACCGTGTGGTGACGGTCGAGACGACACACGCCGAGGTGGTCGTCACCGACCCACGGGACGTCTCCCTGTACGTCGAGAAGTTCGACCGCTTCGCCTCCGTGTCCCTTGCCGGGGACGCAATGCGCGACCTAGTCGAGGGCATCCGGGACGCGTTCTTGCGCGAACGGGAAACGCCCTAGCTTCGGCCCCTCGGACCGGCTGACCATGGCCTTCTCGACGAGATGCGGGGAGGCATACGAGATGCACGGAGAACCGTCGACGCTGCCGGAGCCGGTGGCTTCTTCCCTACCGCCGGCACGGCCAGAACCCGTCCCGGGCTGCCGGGACTGCCTCGGCCTCGCGGTACAACGGGCCAACGCCGGGTCGGTCTGGGACTACTCCAAGGTGTCCGACATGAACGTGACCCTGCGCGCTCACCTGCGGGACGCGCACGGGGGCGAGTGATGCCCCGCGCTGTGCTGCGGTACGTCACGCATCGGATCACCCAGCACCCAGACACCGACGTGACGTTCGAGGCCAAGTGCCTCCGCTGCGACTGGTCGGCGACGCCTTCCGAGGACGGGGCGGCCGTGGACATCGAGTGCATGGGGCACACGGGACGCACCGGCCACGAGGGATTCAGGCGGGTGTGCACGTCGTTCGCTCTGGTGGTGCGGGCGGGGTGACGGCGACCCAAGCGTCACTTGCTTCAGTTGCCGTCAGACGCGCTGGAGGCGACGCCGACGGCCCCCAGCACGGGACACAGACACGGGCCTCCGTATGAGATCGAACAGGACGAAACCCATGGCGAAGCGTTCCGAGCCGAAGAAGACGATGACCAAGGGGGAGTGGATCGAACAACAGCCGGCCAATGCCCCGGAGCCGACGGCCGAGGATGTCTGGCGGGTGCTCAGCAGGTTCGGCTTCCCGACGGAACAGGTAAAGGCGGCCTACCAGGCGATGCTCCGGGAGAAGGAGGAACGCGCCGCAAGGCGCACAGCTGAGCCCTGAGCTTCATCGTGGTCCAAGGCTCCGCGCCACTCGGCGAGCCGGTCAGCCTGCCTGGCTCACGAGACGGGCTGTGTTCAGCTGAGCGGGGATGCGCAGGCCATGAACGGCCCGGCCGCCCGGCTCCATGATTCTCCCCTGGCGAGAGCTGCCGCGCCTTCCGTGCGCAGCGACGTGACCACGGGGGTCAGGAAGTCGTACGCCAATGCTGCACGGCCTCCGGCTTCATGCCGCTCGCCTCGACCGAGGTCCCCACCCTGGCTTCGAGTACGGCCGCGCCCTGCGCCGCGTCGTCCCCGGTCCACTCGTCCACGTGCTCGGCCACCAGGGCCCACGTCAGCTTGATCATGCGCGGATCGTACGGACGGCGGCGGGCGGCGTGAAGAGCCAGAGGTGAGAGCGGGGGTGGGGGTACGACCCCCGAAGGGGCCCGTCGTCGGCCGCCGCGTCTTAGCAGCTCGGGTTCTGCCACGGTTCCAGGGGCGACGGGGCAGCTGTGGCGCTCCCTCCGGCGGCAATAGAAGCCGCAGGTCAGCGGTGATCCAACCGTTCTGCAGGGCATCCGTCGGCACTGCACAGGAATCAGAAGCGCTCAGGCCGCGGCTTCGCCCGGGTCCTCGTCCTCGTCTTCCGAGGAGCCGCCCCGCTCGTAACCCGACACGTCGATCTCGCGGCCGTCTGCGAGCCGTCTCTTGTGCGGCGCGACGTTGTGCTTGGTGGGCGGGTTCCGCTGCTCCTTCTCCTCTGCAGAGTCGGCGGCCGACCCGGTGTCCTGGAACTCCTCGGCGACGTTCTGTTCCTCGGCATGCCTAGCGGCCAGGACGGCGACGGCCAGAGCCGCGCTGCCGACCGTGCCGGCCACGGCGAGGATCTTCGGCTTGTGCTTGCTGACCCAGCCCTTCGCCTTGGCGAAAGCGGTGGGTTCGCCGTTCTCGGGGATGGGTTCGCTGGGCGTGGAGTCAGTCACGGGCACAGATCTACCGGAACTGTCCCTCGCCTGTCAGGCAATCACCTGACATCGCCCGATCAGGTTCCGTGGCGCTCGTACGTCTTCGCGTCTTCTTGAAGGTACATCCTTTGGCCGCCGCAGCCGATTGCCGTCTTCGCTCTGTGGCCCGCCCGCCGGGCGGCTCTGCTTGGCGTCGGCCGCGAGGTGCCTCTCTTCCCATACAAGGCAGCTCTGCCGCTTTCTCTACTACGCTTCCCGGGTGGACTCGGCTGCCGCTTGCGTGGAACTCGCATCGACGGCTGGAAACGGCTGCGCGACGTGCGTCACGCCGCTGGCATCAGGGTTGGCGGCCCGCGCGACCGCCATGACATACCGGGAAGAAGAGCCTTGGCCCTCAAGAAGACAGACCTCTACAGCTCGCTCTGGAAGAGCTGCGACGAGCTGCGCGGCGGGATGGACGCCGGACAGTACAAGGACTACATCCTCACGCTGCTCTTCGTGAAGTACGTCTCCGACAAGGCCAAGGCCGACCCCGACAGTCTCATCGACGTCCCGCCCGGCGGTTCCTTCGACGACATGGTCGCCGCCAAGGGCGACAAGGAGATCGGCGACCGCTTCAACAAGATCATCAGCCGGCTGGCTGAAGCGAACGACCTTCGTAACGTCATCGACCTCGCCGACTTCAACGACGAGGAGAAGCTCGGCAAGGGCAAAGAGATCCAGGACCGGCTGTCCAAGCTGGTCACGATCTTCAGCGACCTCGACTTCCGAGGCTCCCGAGCCGAGGGCGACGATCTCCTCGGCGATGCCTACGAGTACCTCATGCGCCACTTCGCCACGGAGTCCGGTAAGAGCAAGGGCCAGTTCTACACCCCCGCCGAGGTATCCCGCGTGCTGGCCAAGGTGGTCGGCATCACCAAGGCCACCCGTCAGGACCAGACGGTCTACGACCCGACGTGTGGCTCCGGCTCGCTTCTCCTGAAGGTCGCTGCCGAGACCTCACGCGGTATCACGATCTACGGCCAGGAGAAGGACAACGCCACGTGGGCGCTGTCCAAGATGAACATGATCCTGCACGGGAACGAGGACGCCGAGATCCTCAAGGGCGACACGATTACGAGCCCTCAGTTCACCAACGGTAACGCTCTCCAGACGTTCGACTTCGCCGTGGCCAACCCGCCGTTCTCGATCAAGTCCTGGAGCAACGGGCTGGAGCAGGAGTACGGCCGCTTCGAGTACGGCCGGCCGCCGGAGAAGAACGGCGACTACGCCTTCCTGCTGCACATCCTCAAGTCGCTCAAGAGCACGGGCAAGGCCGCGGTTATCCTTCCGCATGGCGTGCTCTTCCGCGGCCACGCCGAAGCTGACATCCGCCAACGTCTGCTGAAGCAGGGGTTCATCAAGGGCATCATCGGCCTGCCCGTGAACCTCTTCTACGGGACTGGCATCCCGGCCTGCATCATCGTTCTGGACAAGGAGAACGCTGTCGGCCGTACCGGCGTCTTCATGATCGACGCGTCCAAGGGCTTCATTAAGGACGGCAACAAGAACCGCCTCCGCAGCCAGGACATCCACAAGATCGTCGACGTCTTTACGCGGCAGACCACGATCGACCGCTACTCGCGCATGGTCCCGCTGTCGGAGATCGCCGACCCGAAGAACGACTACAACCTAAACATCCCGCGCTACATCGACTCCTCCGAGCCCGAGGACATCCAGGACCTCCACGCACACCTGCATGGTGGCATTCCTGACCGTGATCTTGACGCGCTCAGCGGTTACTGGGAGGCCTTTCCGCAGTTGCGAGGTCAGTTGTTCCAGCCGAACCGTCCTGGCTACAGCGACCTGACCATCGAGGTCGGCAAGGTTCAGCAGGCAATCCTTGATTCGCCCGAGTTCCAGAAGTTCACCCAGGAGGCCCGGGAGCTCACCGCTGAGTGGTTCAGCGCCTTCCGCAAGCAACTCGAAGGGATTGACGAGACTACTCGACCCAATGACCTCGTGGCCGCCCTGGGCGACGACCTGCTCGCCCGCTTCAAAACGGTGCCATTGCTGGATGAGTACGACGTCTACGAACAGCTCATGACGTACTGGCACGACGTCATGCACGATGACGTCTTCATGGTCATGAACGACGGCTGGCTCGAAGCTGCCAAGCCTCGCAAGATCGTGGTGGATAAGGCTCGAAAGCTTTCCGAGACCCCCGACCTCGTGGTGGGTGCGGGCCGCAGCGCCGAGAAGTACAAAATGGACCTCCTTCCGCCGGAACTGATTGTTGAGCGCTACTTCGCCAAGGAACGCGCTGAGGTCGATGAGCTCATGTCGGTATGGGAGGAGGCAAGTCGTCTGGTCGAGGAGTACGTCGAGGAGCATGCCGTCGAGGGTGGGCTCCTCGCCGAAGCGATGGACGACGAAAAGATCAATAAGCTGCTCGCTGCGACCCGCCTGAAGAAGGCGCGACACGAAGGTACTGATGCAGACGAGGTGGCAGCCCTGGCACACCTGATCAAGCTGTACAACGCGGAGGCGGTAGCTAAGAAATCAGCCAAGGATGCAGAGGCCGCGCTCAGCCTGGCCACGCTGAAAAAGTACGGCGACCTCACCGAGAAGGATGTGCAAGAACTTGTGCTGGATGCCAAGTGGCGGTTCACGGTCACAGAACGCGTCGCCTCCGAAGCTGAGGCCCTAACGCTCGTCCTGGTGAACCGAATCCAGCAGCTTGGCGACCGCTATGCGCAGACTGTCGGTGCACTCGCAGCCGAGTTGGAGAAGCTCGAATCCAAGGTTGCCCGGCACCTTTCCAAGTTGGGGGCTGGGTCGTGAACGCTATTAGCAGGAGTGCCCGTTCGCAAGGCCTGCCCTGGAACAGGGTATTGCTTGACAAAGTCGCCACGCGAGGGAGCGGGCACACCCCCAATAAGAAGCGTGCAGATTACTGGAATGGAAGTGTCCGTTGGGTATCACTCAGGGACACATTCAGGATGGACCAGGGGCTGATTTCAGAAACAACCGCGAGTATCACGCATGCGGGATTGGCGAATTCTTCGGCCGTGGTGCACCCTTCAGGTTCAGTAATCCTTCTGCGAGATGCCGGAATTGGGAAGAGTGCCGTTCTTCAGAGTGACATGGCTGTGAGTCAACACTTTATGGCTTGGAGCTGTGGCCCTCGGCTCAATAACTGGTACCTCTATTACTACCTTCAGTCCATGAAGTCCGAGTTTGAGCGGATTTCTAACGGTAGTACGATCAAGACCATCGGGCTCGACTACTTTCGGCAGCTTACGATTCCACTCCCTGAGATTGAAGAGCAGTGTCTGATCTCTCGGATGCTTCTTGATATCGATGAATTTCTTGCTTCTCTGGAGCAACTTGTTACCAAGAAGCAGGCGATCAAGCAGGGGCTAATGCAGGAGCTGCTCACCGGCAGGAGGCGCCTACCTGGCTTCACCGAGCCATGGCGAACTCGCCGCCTGTGCGACTTGCTTACCTACGAGCAGCCCAGCCCTTACCTGGTGCGCACGTCAAAGCAGCTCGACGCTGGACGTGTTCCGGTGTTGACCGCTGGTAAGACTTTCATCCTTGGGTTCACCAATGAGTCCCACGGCATCTTCCGGGACCATCCCGTCGTGATCTTCGATGACTTCACGACAACGTCCAAGTACGTCGACTTCGACTTCAAGGTGAAGTCGTCGGCCATAAAGATTCTCAAGGCCAGGGACGGGGCCGATCTTCGCTTCGTGCATGGGCGGATGCAGTTGATCGACTTCTCGCTCGGCGATCACAAGCGGTACTGGATCTCGGAGTACAGCAAGCAGGAGCTCTTGGTCCCCGATGTGGAGGAGCAGACGGCCGTCGCTCAGGTACTTGCCGACGCGGACGATGAGATCGATGCGCTGAAGGTCCGCATCGAGAAGGCCCGATCCGTCAAGCAGGGCATGCTGCAGGAGCTCCTCACGGGAAGGACGCGCCTGCCTGTTCAGGGGGAGGACGACGAATGAGTGATGTCGGGCAGGTTGAGCGCGAGGCCCAGAAACGGATCGTGCGGTTGTTCAAGGAGCAGCTGCGCTACCGCCACCTCGGCAGCTGGGAGCACCGCGTCGGCAACTCGAATATCGAGGTCGAGCTACTGGAGTCGAACCTTCGTACCCGCGGCTACGGCAGTACTCTTGTCAGCAAGGCGATCGACCAACTAAAGAAGGCTGCCGCGCTCGGTAGCGGACGCGACCTGTACGAAGCGAACCGTGCCGTCTATGACCTTCTGCGCTACGGGGTCAAGGTCAAGCCGGGTGCCAGTGAGCAGTACGAGACGGTCTGGCTCATCGATTGGAACGCCCCACAGGCAAATGACTTCGTGGTCGTTGAGGAGGTAACGATCGTCGGGAAGCAGACGAAGCGACCCGATATCGTGCTCTACGTCAACGGCCTGGCTTTGGTGACTTTGGAACTAAAGCGCTCCCGAGTGGCGGTGAGCGAGGGTATCCGGCAGACCATTGGGAATCAGAAGCCTGGGTTCATCCGGTCGTTCTTCTCCACCGTCCAGCTCGTGCTTGCCGGCAACGACGTGGAGGGCCTGCGCTACGGCGCCATCGATACGCCTGAGAAGTACTGGTTGCAGTGGAAGGAGCCCTCTGACGTCGAGGAGCCGTTGGACCGCGCGCTGCTTCAGATGTGCGGTAAGGAGCGGCTGCTTGAGTTGATCCATGACTTCACCGTCTTCGACTCCGGTGTCCGTAAGGCGTGCCGTCACAACCAGTACTTCGGCGTCAAGGCCGCGCAGGATCGTATCGGCCGTCGCGAGGGCGGCATCATCTGGCACACCCAGGGTTCGGGGAAGTCGCTCACGATGGTGTGGCTGGCGAAGTGGATCCGGGAGCACCAAGACGACGCCCGAGTCCTGCTGATCACCGATCGCACCGAGCTGGACGAGCAGATCGAGAAGGTCTTCAACGGCGTCAACGAACAGATCTATCGCACCAGTAGTGGCGTGGACCTCCTGGACACTCTGAACAAGTCTGCCGAGTGGCTCATCTGCTCTCTCGTGCACAAGTTCGGTAGCTCGGCGGATGGTAAGGACGGATCGAAGGCCGACAACGAGTTCATCAAGGAGCTCAAGGCCAGGATCCCTAAGAGCTTCAAGGCCAAGGGCAACCTCTTCGTCTTCGTCGACGAGGCCCACCGCACCCAGTCCGGCATGATGCACGACGCGATGAAGGACCTGTTGCCGGGCGCCATGTTCATCGGGTTCACGGGGACGCCGCTGCTCAAGGCGGACAAGGCCACCAGCATGGAGAAGTTTGGGTCGTTTATCCACACCTACAAGTTCGACGAGGCCGTCGAGGACGGCGTCGTGCTCGACCTTTGCTACGAGGCCCGCTCCATCGACCAGCATCTGACATCGCCGGCGCAGGTGGACAAGTGGTTCGAGGCCAAGACCCGCGGCATGACCGATCTGTCCAAGGCGGAGTTGAAGAAGCGCTGGGGCACGATGCAGAAGGTCGTCTCCTCCGAACCCCGGGCGAAGCAGATCGTGCAGGACATCCTGCTCGACATGGAGATCAAGCCCCGCCTGATGGACGGGCGCGGTAACGCCATGCTCGTGGGCGAGAGCATCTACCAGGCATGCAAGTTCTACGAGCTGTTCTGCAACGCGGGCTTCCGAGGGAAGTGCGCCATCGTCACCAGCTACGCCCCGAGTCCAGGAGATATTTCCAAGGAGGACTCCGGCGCAGGCCAGACGGAGAAACTGCGTCAGTACGACATCTATCGAAGGATGCTTGCCGACCACTTTGGCGAGTCCGAAGACGCCGCCATGACGAAGGTCGACCAGTTCGAGAAAGAGGTCAAGCGGCAGTTTGTCGAGGAGCCCGGTCGGATGCGCCTGCTCATCGTGGTCGACAAGCTCCTGACCGGGTTCGATGCGCCAAGCGCCACGTACCTCTACATCGACAAGAAGATGAGCGATCACGGCCTGTTCCAGGCGATCTGCCGGGTCAACCGACTCGACGGAGACGACAAGGAGTTCGGCTGCATCGTCGACTACCGCGACCTGTTCAACTCCCTACAGGACGCCATCACCGACTACACGTCCGGGGCACTCGACGGGTACGAACCACAGGACATTGAGGGCCTGCTGACTGACCGGATCGAGAAGGGGCGAGAGGCTCTCGACGAAGCGCTGGAACGAATCCGCGCGCTCTGCGAGGTGGTTGCGCAGCCCCGGAACACGCTCCAGTACCAGCAGTACTTCTGTGCGGCTGATCCCGGCAACGCCGAGCAGCTCAAAGCCAACGAGCCCAAGCGTGTCGAGCTCTACAAGGCCGTTGCCGCGGTTACGCGGGCTTTCGCCAACCTGGCCAACGACATGGAGGCCGCCGGATACACCAGCCAGGAGGCCGAGGACATCCGTGCTGAAATCCGGCACTACACGGATGTCCGCGACGAGGTGAAGCTCGGAGCCGGTGAGGACGTCGACTTCAAGCAGTACGAGGCCGGCATGCGGTTCCTGCTGGACACCTACATCCAGGCGGACGCGTCCGAGACTGTGTCCGACTTCGAGGACACCGGCCTCGTTCAACTCATCGTCGAACTGGGCGGCGGGGCCCTCGACAAGCTGCCAAAGGGAATCAGGAACAGCCCTGAGGCCGTCGCCGAGACGGTCGCCAACAACATGCGCAAGCTGATTATCGAAGAGCATGCGACGAACCCGAAGTACTTCGACAAGATGTCGGAGCTGCTCGACGCCATAATCGAAGAGCGGCGCCGAGGAGCGATCGAGTACCAGGACTACCTCGCCAAACTGCTGGAGACTGCCGCGCAGCTCGGCAGAGGAGAGTCCGACGACACGCACAAGTATCCCGCCTGGGCCAATAACGGGGCGAAGCGGGCCCTGGTCGACTTCTTCCTCCCTGATGAGCGACTGGCTGTCGAGGTCGACACCGCAGTGCTTCACTCCAAGCCGCATGCATGGGTGGGTAACCCGTTAAGGGAGCGGAAGGTTCGGAACGCGCTGAAGCGAGCGCTGCCCGACGATTTCGACCGGCTTGATGAGCTCCTTGAACTGGTGAAGGCAAGGCATGAGTACCACTAGCGCCCATCTCGCGGTCCGGGGCATTGACGTCCACGTGGTCTACAAGGACATCAAGAACCTGCACATCGGCGTCTACCCACCCATAGGGCGCGTTCGGGTGGCCGCTCCTCAGCAACTGGATGACGATCAGGTCCGCCTGGCCGTCATCCAGCGGTTGCCGTGGATCAAGCGTCAGCAGGATCAAATGCGCTCGGCTGAGCGTCAGTCAGTGCGCGAGATGGTCAGCGGAGAGTCCCACTACGTGTGGGGTGTGCGACGACGCCTGAAGGTCATCGAGCGGCCGGGACGCCCGCATGTAGAAATCGACGGCGACCGAATGGTGCTCTACGTGCCAAGCGGGACGAGTGAGGAGCGCCGTCGTGACCTGCTCGACCGGTGGTGTCGTGAGCAACTCCGTCAGGCGATCCCTGCGCTCATCGAGCGCTGGGAGACCAAGCTAGGGGTTTCGGTGCCGTGGTGGGGTATCCGCCGGATGAAGACCAAGTGGGGCTCCTGCAACCGGGAGACCCGCCGCCTGTGGTTCAACTCCGAACTGGCCAAGAAGCATCCAGAGTGCCTTGAGTACGTCGTCGTTCACGAGATGGTCCACTATCTCGAACGGGGACACGGCCAGCGCTTCGCCCAGCTGATGGACGGCTTCCTGCCGGACTGGCGTAGTCGCCGTGATCGCCTGAATGCCGCATCGCTCTCTGACGAGCTATGGACAGGGCGTTGAGTGCAGCGAGGACTGCTTGTGTCCGGACGGGGCCTGCTCCACGACAACAGCCTCATGTCTGCCCTGAAGCACGGAGAGATCGTGGACGCACTTCCGTTGCTCGAAAATATCGAGTGACGTTTATCAGGTATGCGAGTTAAAGAGGGGGGAGGCGTCTCGCTTCCCCCCTCGGTCCCATCAGATGACGATGACGCGGAAGGTGCTGACCCCATGGCGAAGCTTCGGTTGACCGTAGGGCGGGGGCACGTCGAGGAGCTGGCACGCCTGCGTCATCCCGTGGGAGCCGTCGAGGAACTGATCTGGAATTCTCTCGACGCGGACGCCGAGACTGTCACCGTTGTGCTTGAGCGCAACGACTTCGGTGGAGTCGACCGGGTCGCCGTGATCGATGACGGCACTGGTATCGCGGCGGAGAAGTGCAGCGACTACTTCGAGCAGATCGGTACGTCCTGGAAGAAGCGCACGCAGGTCAGCGAGGTCAAGAAGCGCGTGCTGCACGGGAAGAACGGGCGGGGCCGAGTCAGGGCCTTCGCGCTCGGTAGCGAGGTTCGCTGGACCAGCGTGAGCGGGATGCAGGGGATCCGCCGGCGCGTGGTCATCGAGTCCGATCGCGACTCCATGGACGAGTTCGACGTCAGCGATCCCGAGCCGACGGCTGATGCGACGGGGACGATCTTCGAGGCGTTCGGCGGGGAGGACCTACAGAAGCTGACCGAGGACGCCGCCCGTACCGCGCTCACTGCTGCCTTCGCGCTCCATCTGGAGGCGTACCCGGACATCTGCATCACCTACGACGGGACGCGGCTGGACCCGGCGTCGGAACAGGTTCACGTCGATACGTACGAGGTGGCGGCTCCGCCGGGCAGTTCTCACCCGGCGGCGCAGCTGAAGATCATCGAATGGTCGCGTCCGTACTCCCGGGCTCTGTTCCTCTGCGACGGCCGAGGTATGTCCTTGGCGCAGCTGAAGCCGGAGATCCAGGCTCCGGGCTTCCACTTCACGGCGTACCTGTCTTGGTCAGGGTTCGAGGACGATTCGGTCGGTGACCTCGCCTTCGCAGATTGGATGCCGGAGGGGCCCGCTGCCGAGGTATTGGCCGAAGCCCGGGAGCGTATGCGTGAGCACTTCCGTTCCCGCGCCGACGAGCGCCGTCGTGAGCTCGTTGACTCGTGGCGTGCGGAGGGCTTCTACCCGTATACAGGCGAGCCCGGCAACGACCAGGAGCGCGCGGAGCGCGAGACCTTCGACGCCGTGGCGACCGCGGTCGTCCGGCACTTGCCGGCGAGCAAGAGGGCGCAGAAGGTGTCCTTCGCGCTTCTGCGTTCCGTCCTGACCCACGAGCCGGGCGAAGTGCTCCGTATCGCCGAGGAGCTCTTCGCGCTCTCCAAGCAGGAGCAGGCGGAGCTGAGCCGTCTGCTGGACCGTACCCCGCTATCGGCCTTGATCAAGGCATCGACCGCGACGACCGGACGCCTCGACTTCTTGTCGGCCCTGGAGCACCTCGTTTTCGATCCCGTGGCCAAGGGACGGGTCAAGGAGCGCACGGAGCTGCACCGGATCCTGGAAAACGAGTGCTGGATCTTCGGTGAGGAGTATGGGCTGCACGTCAGCGACCGCAGTTTGAATGAGGTGCTGAGACAGCACTGTCGTCTTCTCGATCGGGACACACCTGCACCGGCTCCCGTTCTGAGGGAGGACGGGAGTCGGGGGATCGTCGACCTGATGCTGTCCCGTGCTGCCCGGCAGCGGAAAGTGGAGCGTCACCACCTCGTGATCGAACTCAAGAGGTCGAATGTCACACTCGGCATGTCCGAGTTCACGCAGATCAACAGCTATGCACAAGCGGTCATGAACGACGACAGGTTCCGGGACCCCAAGGTGACCTGGGACTTCTGGCTTGTGGGCAATGCCATGGACGACGGTCTTCGCCAACTCGCCCACCAGCAGGACCGGATGCCTGGATGTGCTGTCAACCAGCCCACGTACCGGATCTGGGTACGAACCTGGGGCGAGATCATCGAGGACGCCCAGGAGCGGCTCCGCTTCTACAGCGAGCAGCTTGAGTATCAGTCGTCGACCGAGCACGCCATGGACTATCTGATCAGGGAACACACTGACGCGGTTATGGATCTGGTGGGCGACGGTACCGTGCCCGCGGCCAGGGAGGGGGACAGCGGAACGATCGGAGCTGCCGCCACTTCGTGAGGCCCCATCCCTACGGCGGTGAAGGGCAACGGCGGAAGGGCATAGGTAGGGAGCAACGGCGTCAGAAACTGGAGGTGAGCCTCACCGACTCCTGACGAGTGGGCCGCATCCGCGGCCCCGAGGAAGGCAGCGGCAAGAGCAAGTACGCAAGTCGAGCCTCGTAAGTCGTCTACGTGAAGAACGGCCGATAGGCCGCTTCCTGGTTGGGCTTCTTCTCGGCTTCACGTACTTGCTCTTCGTCGCTGCACAGGCTTACGGCTTCGCCGCTGGACGCAATCGCGTACTTGCGTAAGTCGTCTTGCTCGTTCAACGGCTCCTTCGGGGAGCCGCTGCCTTTGCCTGGTGGGCTTCGAGGCCTCGGGCTTTCGTAGTCCCCCAGTGGCCTGCGTGCTGGTCGGCCACAGGCCGCCAGTGTCCAGAGATCCTGACGTACTTACGTAAGTAGAAGGAGGAGCGAGGCTTGCCGAGCGGAGCGAGGTAGCTGGTGGTGGTGACACTTCCTGTAAGGGGGCTGCATCACCACCACCACGGATCAGGCGGGCTCGGAGCGCCTCCGGGTCCAGCGCCCGTCGACGTACTCCAGGGCATCCCTGAGCTTGGGGCGAATGGTCTCCACGCTCTTGCCGACCGTCGGGGCGTACCGCTGGGCGAGCGGCCTGTAGTTCGTCTCCTCCGGCTGCTCCTCGATGATCCGCGCTGCGAGCACTTCGTCCCAGGGCTTCGCCTTCGGCATGTCGACGGCCTTGATCTGGGGCCTCGCCCGCTCCCAGACAGGGACCTCGCTGGTCGCGCTGGCCCGGTGCACGGTGACGTCGAGGTTGAGGTCTTCCCGGGCGCGATTCATCTTGACTTCGATGCGCCGCCCGCGCTTGCCGGAGTTCCTCAAGGTGATGATGCCGCGAGCGCCGGCCGCGATCGCCCGTCCGCCGATGGGCGAGGATGCGACGCTCATTCCCTCCGCCGTTCCCTTCGGGGTGTGTGTCACCACCAGCACGGGGATGCCCATGTCCGTGATCGGGCGCAAGCTGTGCCCGAACCGTTGCGCTGTCACCGGGGATGAGATGTCCTCACCCGGTGCGAGCGCGCCGAGCATGTTGTCCAGGACGAACAGGCCCGGCCTGATGTCCGCGAGGTCTTCGTAGATGCCCTTCCAGTAGCCGGAGTCCCCCGCGTCCCGGACGGGGAAGATGGTCACAGAGTCGTCCGGTACGGCACCGTCCAGCCGCTCCTTCAATTCCTCCGCCGCGCCATCGTCGGTCAGGCCGTAGACGATGTGGTCGATTCTTCGATGTACCGGCAGGCCGAGGAACGTCGGCTCGCCGTTGAGCAGGGCTATGCCCATGCCCGCGCTGAGCAGTGTCTTGCCCGCCTTGGGCTCGCCCGCCAGCAATGTTGTCCGGGTGGTGAGGAGGTCGCCGATCAGGAACGCGTCCTCGTACGGGACCCGCTCGATCTCGTGGAGCTGCCGCCCCTTATCCTTGATGGCTCCCACCGTGCGTGGCCGTCCTTCCTTTGAGCGGAGCGGCACAGGTGTGCGCCGCTGTCTCCCGCCGGGTGGCGGGATCATGTGACCTCCATTCGGTCGGGTACGGGTGAGAGGACCGCAGGTCAGGCCGAGGCCGGGCACTCCCGGTCGAGCCAGCGGTCGACCTCGGACATGCGGAAGCGCAGGCTGCCGCCGACCTTCCGGGACGGGAGGCCGAGTATCCGGTGGTTGTTGTAGATCCAGGCGGGCTTCTTGCCCAGGTACTCAGCCAGTTCGTCAACGGTCATCAGGCGGTTGTGATGCAAAGGCGGATCTCCTTCGGTTCGGCGTACCGGCATCATCCTGAGCAATGTGTCTGGTTCTGTCAAAGCCGGATGTGTCACATCTAGACTTGACTCGGGTTGAATGGGCTCGTACATTCATCGCATGGAGATCACACGTAGCCCTGACGGTCCGCCGTCGCGTGCGGGCATCGAGATTCACCGGCGTATCGGCTCATGGAAGGTGACGATGTGGCGCCCAGCCGACTCCGTGGGCGGTGGGCCGCAGGAGATTCGGATCGAGCCGCACGAAGACGGCGACCCGCAGGAGATCGCCCGCGGCCTGTCCAGCACGGTGCTCCGGCAGATCGACACCAGATCGTTCGTAGAGATGCTCGACGCAGCTCCGACCGGTATTGACCAGGTCGTGGAGGAGGAAGCAGGACTCCTGCGTGGGTGGCTCGCCGACGCGCCCAGAGGGGTCACCGATAGGTACCTGGCCATGCTCTCGGCGGTCTATGTGCGGGTCGTCGAGATCGGCGAGCGGGCCCCGATCCAGGCGCTTGAGGAGATTACGAACATCAAGCAGGCCACGCTCAAGGGGCACCTGCGCGCTGCACGGAAGCGCGGCTTCCTGACCAAGGTCGAGGGCAAGGCGGGCGGACAGCTGACGGAGAAGGCCGACGAGGTGCTCAGGGGGATGAAGAGTGGCGCAGGTACTGAAGAAGTGTGATTGCCAGAACAAGACCCGGTGCGCGCACCTGTGGACAGTTCGGTACCGCGAGCCCGGTGGGCGGACGGGGCGTCAGCGGGAGAAGTCGTTCCCCACGAAACGGGAGGCCGAGAGCTTCGGCGTCAAGGCGGAGAACGACAAGCGGGCCGGGGTCTACATCGACCACCAGCTCGGGCAGATCTCCATGCGCAAGTGGGCGGAAGAGTGGCTCGCGCAGCACCAGGTGAACGAGTCGACCCGACGGAACTACCGGGGCTTCATCTCGAACCACCTGGTTCCCGCGCTCGGTGCCCGCACCCTCGCCAGCGTCACCATCCCGGATGTGAAGAAGCTTCAGACGGCCATGGTGAACGGCGGATTGGCGGCATCGACAGTCAACGACCGCATGAACATCCTGCGCGCCATGATGGCGACGGCCGTCAAGGAACGGCGCATATACGAGAGCCCGTGCGACGGGGTGCCGCCGATCAAGACGGCAGGCGCCGCCGTCGACCCGGACGAGATACCGACGCTCGGGGAGGTGTACGCCATCGCCGCCGCCATGTCCGATCAGTACCGGCTCACGGTGTGGCTCCAGGCGGGTGCTGGGCTGCGTATTAGCGAGGCTCTCGGGCTGACCTCCGACTGCCAGCGAGACGGCTTCCTGCGGCTGCGCCGGCAGATCAGCGCCAAGGCGAATCAGGGTGACTGCGTGACCCGCTTCGTGCCGCTCAAGCACCGTACGGCGGACGAGTACCGGGATGTGCCCACGCCGACGTTCCTTGACCAGGAGATCGGCAACCACCTGAAGCGCTGGGGCACGGTCGAGGTCGACGGCGTAGAGGCGCTGTTCGCACCGCGTGAGCGGGGCAAGGGGAAGATGCCCACTGCGTCGACGTACGGCTACCACTGGCGGAAGGCGTGCGCGGCGGCGGGCGTGGTCACCCCGGACATGAAGCCGAAGTGCACCCCTCACTCGCTGCGCCACTTCTTCGCCTCGACGGCGCTCGCGAACGGCGTTCCGATCCACGAAGTGAGCCGCTGGCTCGGTCACCGGAACATCAAGACGACCGTCGACACGTACGGGCACCTGGTGCCGGAGGCGTGGGACCGGTGCCGGGACGTGATGCAGCAGGCGCTTCGGCCGTCGCCGGTACGCGCCGTCGCTGTGGCGGCGTGACGTGCTGACCCGACGACACGGTGCTGACTTGGTGCTGACCCTGCACCCCTCGAAGGGGCGGAAACCCTTGGGAACACTGGGAAGGAAGGAGTTCCATGAACGTTCCGCTTCAATGTCTAGCCGGTGACTAACACCACTTCGCTGATCTGGCAAACGTGCAGGTCAAACGGGGTTCGACTCTTCGGGGTCGGGCCCCTAGATTTTTACGGTGCTGGATGGGTGCTGGATTTTCTGACCTCTCGTCACCTGACATCACCCCTGCTCATCCCTACCGTGCTGGATTCGTGCTGGATGGGATGAGAGCGCCC
This sequence comes from Streptomyces sp. NPDC088817, assembly GCF_044750345.1. Classification (NCBI taxonomy): domain Bacteria; kingdom Bacillati; phylum Actinomycetota; class Actinomycetes; order Kitasatosporales; family Streptomycetaceae; genus Streptomyces; species Streptomyces sp. NPDC088817. The sequence goes on along the minus strand of NZ_JBIVJN010000003.1, from coordinate 393,253 downwards.
GTGCTGGTATGTGTACTGGCCAGAGCCTGGCCTGCGGCCGTGAAGTGCCTCATGGCCCGCGTCCGTCTTCGTTCATGCGGCGGGGGTGATGGCGCTCCGTCTTGCGAGTGGCAAAGGTTTCGGCCGGGCGTCTGTCGGCCCTGGTGCTTGTGTCGGCCTGTTCCGGTGGCGCTCACTCCCGGGCGACTGCCACCCACGGGGCGACGTCGCATCCGGCGGAATCAACAACGGAGGCTGACGCGACCCCCTCTCCGGTGCAGACCCCGACGAGCCCGGCCCGCCTTCCAGATCCGGTCCAGTCTGCGCTCCCTGTCGGGTCGAAGACGGGGTACACGGGGTCGGGTCACGGTGCGGGCGGTGTCACGCTTCCCGCGTCAGCGGGGAAAGCCTCATCCATCACGGTGATGTGGACATGCGCCGGCCCCGACAAGTTCAACATCATCGCCGCCGGAAAGACCCTCGCCGGTTCCCAGCGCGGTGACGGGAGCGGCGTGTTCACCGCCGAGATACCGCACGTCAATATGCACGAACTGGAATGGAAGTTCTCGGCGGCCAATTCGGTGATCTGGCGGATGGTCGTCGCCCAACCGCCCGGGAAGTAGCCTCGATCCTTCGCGGCGGTCCGCCGACGGAGTCGGTGGAGCGCCTCCCCGGCTCGCCGAAGCCCGCCGCCTGCTGGCCCACATCGGCGAGCACGGCGGCGGCATCAACACACCAGCGATCTCGCGTCCTTGCCGTCGGAGGAGGGGCTGGCACTGGCGATCGCCAACCGGCTCCGCCGCGCCGCGGGGCCTCGGCCCACCGAGTGATCAACACCGACGCTGTGCCTTTACTGCTCCCGGAGACGGGGGTGGGGCGGATTCGTGGCGGATTCGGCTGAGCGCCCACCGTTCTGGCAGACCGGACACAGCTCGTGCCAGCCCCCGTCGGTGACGACCGTCCCCATCCCCGGCACACTTCGCAGTCCGAGGCCCGCGCCGGGTCGGCGCTGGGGACGGTGCTGGGCGCGCGGTCGGCTCCGTGAGCCATCGGAGGCACTTCCATGGATGTGCACGCGGGGAACCCGGTGGGTTCCTCATCCACGTATTCCTCGCTTCCTCGACCGAGCGGGTCCTGGAGTGGCCGCTGGCCAAGGACGGACGGCGGCACGTGTACAGTGCCATCGACCTGGCGGGCCTCCCGGTGAGCCACTCGACCCGGCGCCAGGGCCGCCCGTACACGCTTGTCCTGACCAAGACCGATGCACTGTTCACCCGCGAGCGGCAGGCTCGGCGCACTGCTGGCACGGTCCTGATCTGGCTGAAGGCGACCTGGGCGTAGGCCGGAAGACATAGGCGGGGAGGGCACGGGCACGCCAGCGTCTGCCGGCGGATCCGCCATGAACACCGGCCCTTTGACCGCCAAGACTGCGACGCCCCGGTCCGCGACATGCTCGCCGTGCCCGGCGCGGGAACTGCACACCCCTCCGGGCACGGTCTTCCGCAGCCGTCTCGCCGACGGCCTGTCGCGCGCGGCCCGCTGGGGACGACCTCGTGTGTTCAGCTGTGGCTGTGCTTATGTCGCGTGCCCACCGAACATCGTCACACCGTCGTGACCTGCACGCCTACAAGATCATCCCAACTTTGAAATCGCCCTTCGGGTGAGGACCTCTTGGCCGGAGACCGCTGTCGCCGCGCACATACCGTCGCCGGGTCGCCGAGCTGCTCATCAGCCTCGACACGGCCTCACGTTTCCAGGCCGGAGTACGAGCGGGGGAGCTGGGGCTGACCCGCAGGTGATCACCGCCACGCGCGACGCACGGAATGCCAACCTCAGACGTCCTTGATTTGCACGCGGTCGCCGCACAGTTTCGACCAGTCGTCGCGGTCCGAGGTCAGCACCAGTACGGGCGCTGGGACGCGAAGCGCCATCGCGGCCACGAGAGCATCGATGGCGTATTTGTGGCCGTGCAGGCCACCGGCCTCGCTCAGCAGATGCACCGCGGTGAGGCTGTCCGCGTGGGTGACGTCTTGGACCTGAAGGCGGGAGAGCACCCAGTGCAGACGGGCGGTATCCGTCTTTCCATAGACGGCTTCCACCACTGTCAGGGCGGACACGAGGACGGGCACGCCTACGCGCCGAGCGGCCTCGATCCGGGTGATCATCTGGCGGTCGTTGCGCAGGAGCAGCGACAGCGCCTGGGAGTCCAGAACCAGGGACCTGGCTGCGGGTGCCTTCATGCGACGCTGTCGCCTGACGCGTACGGCGCCGGAGCGTCACCGAACAGTTCGCGCTGCGCGGCCTGGACCTCGGCCTCGCTCAACGGTTCGTGCTCGCCTTCGTAGGCGGCCACGATCTCGGCGAGACCGTCCATCGCGAGTTGATGCCGGACCGCCGCGGTCACGTAGGCGGACACGCCGCGCTTGCCGGTGCGCGTGCGCAGAGCACCGAGGAGTTCCGAAGGCATCGAGACGGAGATGTTCTCCGTGCCGCCGGGGCGGGGTGATTTCATGAGGACAAGTCTAGTACACGAACTATTACAGCGTGTGGGTTGCTGTGAAGACTGCGTCCGAAGCGGACTGAGGCGTTGGGCGGGAGGCTGCCGTCGGCAGCGGCGGCCCGGGCGCGGGATCCGTACTCCTGCGCGTGGCGTTCGAGGCGGGCGATGGAACAGTTGGAGGGACGGTTCGGTGCGTTTTGAGGGCGGTGGTCGACTCAAGCCACGCGCGGGCGTTGATGTGTAGTCTCGGCGCCCCAGGGTCTTCTCGTACCATGTCGCGGCTCCCGTGCTGGACGGGTGCTGGGTGGCGACACGTTTTCGCAGGTCACAGCCTTGTGGGCGAGTTCCGCTTCAACGTTTGGTCGCCGCCATGGCGTACTTCGCCGCGCGCTGGCAAACGCACGGTCAGCGGGGTCGGTCCGGTTTCGGGTCGGCCCCGTTGGCGCACCCGGTGCTGGTTGGACGCCCGCCTGTTCATCCGTTCGAGCTGATCAGCCCTCGTCTCTGCGCGGCTGGAGCAGCCGACCTATACGTTTTTTGTTATGGTTGGTCGCTATGAGATCGAACTAGAGACTGAAGTGCGGCAGTGGCTGGAGTCGCTGGCAGCAGAGGACTATCTGCGTGTGATGAAGCTGGCTGACGTTCTGGCGGACAATGCGGAGGCGTCTTGGCGAACCGCCTGCGCGCCACCTGGGTGGCAAGCTGCGTGAGCTGCGGTTTCGCTCCGCCGTGATCAGCGGCGGATCACGTACTGGCTGGCACCGGGCCGCCGGGTCGTCTTGCTGACCGTATTCCGCAAGACGCGCATGCAGGAGACCGCAGAGGTGTGGCGGGCACGGCGGGCGCAGGAGGAATGCGAGGCCAGGCACCAGCCTGCTGAAGATCATGAGGTCTACGACAGGGCCGTCAAGGAGGAGGAGTTGTGAAGCACGCCACCTGGAAGACCCGTCGGGTCAAGGAGCTCTCCGGGGGGAGCGACGATCTCGGCTCGGAGGCGCAGAAGGTTTACGACGAGACCGGCCTGGCGATCGAGATCGGCCGTTCCGTTTACCGTCGACGTACCGAGCGAGGCTGGTCGCAGGCGGAGCTGGCGCGACGGGCGGGCATGTCACAGCCCGCCATCGCCCGGCTGGAGACCAGCCTCACCCTGCCGTCCACCCGCACGCTGCTCAGGGTCGCGGCCGCTTTGGGGCAGCCGCTCCACATCAGCATCGGTGACGCGGCCTGAACCGGTCGTCGGGCCGTCAGGTCGGGTCCAGGGATATGTCGGCCCAGATCGTCTTGCCCTGGGGAGTCTGGCGGGTTCCCCAGTCCTGGGTCAGTCGGGCTACGAGCATCAGTCCGCGACCGCCCTCGTCGTAGTCGCGGGCGCGGCGCGGGTGTGGGGAGGAGCTGCCGGCGTCGGAGACCTCGCAGATGAGGTTGCGGTCGTGGATGAGGCGCAGCTGGACGGGGGGCCGGCCGTAGCGAATGGCGTTGGTGACGAGTTCGCTGACGACCAGCTCCGAGGTGAAGACGGCCTCCAGCCCCAACCTGCCGTCGAAGAGCGAGGCGTACGACCTGTTCGACGCCATCACCAGCACCTTCCGCTTCGTGACGGACGACGGTGTCCAGGTCACGGTGGGCGGCGACGGAGGTGTCGCCGCCTGACCGGCGCCCACGACGGGACGAGGGAAGGGCGGCCGGGTGCTCCACCCGGCCGCCCTTCGCGGCCCACGGGCAGGAACCGCTGTTCCATGCCCGTGGGGGAAGGAGGTGCACCCGGTGTGGGGGGATCAGGGGCGCACCTCAGGTTTCACAGATCCGTTTCCGGGAGCGGCACCTGCACCGCCCGCAGGGTTCCGTCGCCCAGATGCAGGAGCCCGCGGCCCGGCTGCGGCGCCTGGCGCACGGGCCACCCGCTACGAGTACGGCGAGGACTGGTCCAAGGTTGTCAACCCGGCCGGAGCCTCCTCCTACCGGGTCTTCACCGACGCGCTCGGCCGCACCTCCCGGGTGGACACTTCAACCCCGCGGCTTTCGACAGGTTCACGTCGATGCGGTACACGTACGACGCGCACGGCCAGCTCGTGAAGGCGACCAACTAGGGATTGGCCTAGCGCACGCCGTCCCAGAGCAGGCGTTCCCGCCCGCGCGGGTCGTCCTCGCACGTGGGGGCTTCGGCGAAGACCATCGTCGTGCGGGTGGTCGTGTCGTAGGCGGGCCAGCCCGGGTTGCCTGTCTTGGCGAAGGCTAGCCAGGCCTCGTGCATCGCGTCCGCGAGGGGCTGGGGTGGGTGCGGGCCCGTCAGTGGGGTGTACGAGGGGTCGTCGAGGCGGTGGAAGACGAAGGGGAGTTCCAGGGCGTGGCAGGCGCCCAGGTGGCCTTCGAACTGGGGGGAGCGCCAGGCGAATTCGTAGACGTGGGAGCCTGGGACGGACTCGGCCAGGCGGAGGGCGGGGACGCGGTAGAACCAGTCCGTCGCCACCGCGGAGAGGAGTTCGCCCGGGGTGGCGGCGGGGCGGGCCGCCCGGTAGACCGGGAGGGACTCGGCCGGGTCGAGGCCGTATGCCGTCGCCGCGGTGTGGAGCGCCGTCTCGGAGATCCTGTCCAGAAGGCCCGTGGGGACCAGGAACAGGCGGTTCTCCTCGCGGTTGCTGCCGATCAGCAGGTCGACGCCGCAGTCGGGACCCGGCAGGGACAGTCCGGCCGTGACCGGTTCGAACGGCATCATGTTGAGCACCGCCTCGCCCCACAGTGCCGGGTCCGGGCGTGCGCTCACCTCGGCGCGGAGTTGCGCCTGGGCGGGGAGGAGGTCGGTCAGGGGGACCCCGGCGAAGGCCTCAACGGTCGGTTCGATGCCGAGCTTCGCGGCCAGCCGGGACGCGATCAGCGCGGCCGAGGCCGGACGCAGGAAGTGGTGGCAGGCGCCGCTCTGCAGGATCGCCCGGTGGAACAGCCCGCGGGCCAGGCCGGTGGACAGCAGGACGCCGATGCCCATCGCGCCCGCCGACTCGCCGAAGACCGTCACCCGGTCGGGGTCGCCGCCGAAGGAGGCGATGTTGGCCCGGATCCAGCGCAGGGCGGCCACCTGGTCCAGCAGCCCGCGGTTGTCCGGGACCCCGGGCAGGTGGAGGAAACCGTCCGAGCCCAGGCGGTAGTTGAGCGTGACGCAGACGACCCCGCCGCGGGCGAACGCGCTGCCGTCGTACCCCGACGCCGAGCCCGAGCCGTTGGAGAACGCCCCGCCGTGCAGCCACACCATCACCGGCAGGCCGGCCCCCGGCTCCGGGGCCGGCGTCCAGATGTTGAGGTTGAGACAGTCCTCGCCGGGGATCTCGTTCTCCGGGATGAGGACGTCGAAGGGCGGCGCATAGGGCGCGTGCGGCGCGGTCGGGCCGTAGGCCGTGGCGTCGCGCACGCCCTGCCAGGGCTCGGGCGGGCAGGGCGCGAGGAAGCGGCGCGGGCCGAAGGGCGGGGCCGCGTACGGGATGCCCAGGAAGGACGCCACGCCGTCCCCGGACGTGCTGCCGCGGACGGCGCCTTGCTCAGTGGTGCGGACCGTCATGCCGTGAGGATCCCCAGCAGGGCCGCGCCGAACTCCTCCGGGCGTTCCAGATGCACCGCGTGCCCGGCGTCGGGGACGGCGACCTCGCGGACCGTGCCGCCGTGCGCCGCGTAGCGGTCCAGGACGTGCCGGGTCTGCGTCACCATCGGCTGGGCGGGTGTCCCGTCCCAGCCGGGCACCGCGCCGATCGCGCCCAGGTGCGCCAGGTCGAACATCGAGGTGTCCGAGACGATCACGTCGTCCTCGCCGCGGATCCACAGCACCGGCGGCTTGGGTTCGGTCAGATGCAGCTCGTCCAGGCGGAAGTGCAGCGGGGAAAGACAGTTGAGGACGCCGCGGGTGCCGGGGGCCACGCCCGGCCAGGACGGGGACGGCACGCTGTCGCCCGGGTAGTGGTCGTCGCCGGTCCGGGTGGTGAGCATGGAGTCGACGTAGGCGTCCTCGTGCTCGGCCTCGGGGCGGAACGGCGGTTTCACGTAGCAGTTCGCCAGGACGGAGCGGGGCGCGACCGGGGAGTCCTCGCCGCGCTCGCCCTTGGCCAGCAGCGCGACGAACTCCGGGTTGGCCGTGCCGCCGCCCGAGCCCGCCCCGTCCTCGGAGTTGAGAGTTCCGTCCACCCCGTGCGTGCCGCCGAAGCCGTACGGGGAGACCGGGTTGACCAGGGTCAGGGAGCGCACCGCGGCCGGATGGTCCTTCAGGTACTGCATGATCACGCCGCCACCCATGGACCAGCCCACCAGGTGCGCCCGGTCGATCCCGAGGGCCGCCAGCAGCGCGGAGAGGTCGTCTGCGTGGTCGCGCAGGCCGCGCGTGGCGTCGATGGGCAGCGGGTCGGTGCCGCCGAAGCCGCGCAGGTCCGGCGCGATGGGGCGGTAGCGCTCCGGCAGCAGGGCCATGGTGCGGTGCCAGAAGGCGGAGGAGGAGACGTTGCCGTGGACGAAGACGACCGGTTCGCCCTCGTCCCGGAGGTCGCTGATCCGGACGGCGAGGCGGTCGGTGGGTACCCGGCGGGTGCGGATGCTGCTGGTCATCGTCATCTGTTCCTTCGGTCCTTTACGCGAGCCACGTGGCGATCCGGTCGGCGGCCGAGCTGTTCCAGCCCAGCTCCAGGTGGTTGGCCCCGGCGATGGTGGCGGTGCCGCCGACCGTGGGGACGCCCGTGGTGTCGAGCGCGCTGGCGGTGAAGACGACACCGTCGCTCGGCCCGCGGTTCTCGTTGAAGATGCCGACGACGGTGGGGGATCCGCCGGCCAGCAGGTAGGTGGTGACGGAGGCGGGCACCCCGGTGTCGTGCAGCGGCTTGATCAGCGAGCCGGCGTCGATGGCGGCCTGGATGCCGCTGCCGGCGGTGTAGAAGCCCTGGCCGCCGTAGTACGTCGTGTACCAGTCCTGCGCGGCGCCGTCGACTCCGTACTTCCCGTCCCAGCGGGCCAGCATCTGCCGCTGGCCGGGGTAGTTGTCGTAGCCGCCGGAGGGCGTCATCGAGAACTCGGGGTGCGCGGTGTAGAGGCCGTAGCAGGTCATCCGCGAGTGCGGGGAGGGCGCGTTGACCGTGCCGCCGCACTCGGGCCAGATGGAGAAGTCGTGCGCCCAGCCGTGCGCGTACGGGTAGTCGTAGCCGCCGTTCGGGCCGCCCACGGTGATCAGCCTGCGCACGTCACCGGCGTACGCCCGGCCCCAGCTCGGCTTCAGCGACGACACGTACGCGCGGGTCGACATCTCGCCCTTGCTCCAGCCGACGAGGTCGACCTTGGTGACGCCGAGCTTCGCCTTGATGGCGGCGACGGCGTCGCCGACGATCTGCGCCTGCATCAGGTTGTCGCCCTGCTTGTGCGCGAAGCCGACGGCGAAGACGCGGTGGCCGCGTGCGGACAGGTACTGCATCAGCCCGGTGGACGGGCAGGACAGGGCGCCGCAGCCGTAGCCCCCCGCCTCGCCCGGGTTGGCCCAGGCGCGGTCCGCGGTGTCGTTGGCGCCGTGCACGAGCAGGACCGGTGTAGTGCGGCTGCCGGTGTTCCAGCCGGGGGCCGAGTAGAGCAGGAAGCGGCCGGAGGACGGCCGGGAGACCCCGCCGAAGTACGTGACGCGCTTTCCGTCCTGGTCGCCGCGGCCGTCGGCCGGGTAGCCCTCGGTGCGGAATCCGGGGGTGGTGTCGAGGTAGCGCTCCACGCGCTCCCAGCCGTTGGTGACGGTGCCGGCCCCGTAGCTCGCCTCCAGGGTGAGGTACGAGGGCGGTTCGGCGGCCGACGCGGTGCCGGCGCCGGCCACCGGTCCGGCCGCCACGGCCATCAGCAGGGCGAGCAGTGTCCGCCACCGGCCCGCACGGTTTCGTCTCTTCGGCATGTTCCCGCCCTCTCCCTCGCGCATCCACGGCTCCGTCCCCCCGCGGCGGCCCACATTAGGCACGGGGGACGGAGAGAGGGCATGTGTGCGGAACCCATAAGGAGGGCGGTCTGTATGGGGCTTCAACCCGCGGATCGGGGGATGCGCGGTCTCCGGCCGGGGCGGGCCACCGGCCGGAGACCGCGGACTCAGGCGGCCCGCGCCACCCGCCGCCGGCCGCGGACCCGGTACCCGTACGCGGCCAGCACCACCGCCAGGCTGAGGAAGCTCAGCCCCACCTGGGGCCGGGTCTCCGGCATGACCACCATGACGGCGAGCACTCCGGCCATCCACGCGATGGTCACGTAGGACAGGTACGGGAAGAGCCACATCTTCAGCTTGATCGGCTCGCCGCCCTCGCGCTCGATCCGCCTGCGCTGCCGGATCTGGGCCGCCACCAGCACGATGTAGTAGATGAGCTGGATGGCGCCTGAGGAGTTGATGAGGAAGATGAAGACCTGCTCGGGGAAGAAGTAGTTGGCGACCACGGCGAGGTAGCCCATCGAGGTCCCGGCGAGGATCGCCCGGACCGGCACACCGCGGGAGTTGACCTTGGCGAGGAACTTCGGCGCCTCGCCCTGCTCGGCCAGGGTGAGCAGCATGCGCGAGGTGATGTACAGGCAGGAGTTGAGCGAGCTGAGCACCGCGGTCAGCACGACCACCTGCATCATGACCGAGGTGTAGGGGATGCCCGCGGCGTCCAGGGCGACCGCGAACGGACTCTTGATGATCTTGCCGGAGAAGGAGAAGTCCCACGGCACGATGCACACGATGAGCAGCACCGAGAGCACGTAGAAGGTGAAGACCCGGTACATCACCTGCTTCGTCGCCTTGGCGGCGTACTCGGCGGGCTTCTCGGACTCGGCGGCCGCGATCGTGGCGATCTCCGCGCCGCCCATGGAGAACAGCACCGTCACGCTGCCGATCACCGCGGCCGTGACACCCATCGGGAAGAAGCCGCCGGAGCCGAACAGATGGCTCAGCCCCGGACTGGGCCGGCCGGTGCCGCCGAACAGGAAGACCAGCGCGACGCAGGCGAAGAAGATGATCGCGGCGATCTTGACGGAGGCGAGCCAGAACTCCGACTCGCCGTACGCCTTCACCGACAGCAGGTTGATGGCGGTCATCACCAGCATCAGGCCCAGACACAGGGCCCAGGTGGGCACCGAGGGCAGATAGCCGCCCAGGATGCCGGCCCCGGCGACGGCCTCGATGGCCGCCACGACGACCCAGAAGTACCAGTAGAGCCAGCCGATGGTGAACCCGGCCCAGTTGCCGAGCCCGTGCCGGGCGAAGTTGGCCACCGAGCCCGCGGACGGCCGCAGCACGGCCATCTCGCCGATGGCTCGCATGACGAAGATCATCAGTACGCCGCTGACGGCGTAGCTCAGCACCGCCGCGGGACCGGTCTGGTTGATCACCGCACCGGAGCCGACGAACAGCCCGGCACCGATGATGCCGCCGAGCGCGATCATCGTCAGATGCCGGTTCTTCAGGGATCTCTTGAGTCCGCCGCCGGGAGCGGTGGCCTCTTCGTGGGGAACGGTCGAAACGGGTCGATCACTGGTCGTTGCCACGGTGGACCTCGTTCTTCTCGGAATACGACGAGGGGGAGGGGTAAGTCGGAGCCGTCCTTGGAGGTGCTCCGGTCGGGAGCACCACGCGTCGTACGCACCACGGGTCAGGAGCACCACGCGTGGGCGGTGGCCGCGTAGATCTCGACGATCTCGAGGTACTTGCTCGTCTCGACCCATTCGTTCGCCCAGTTGTAGGGGGGCGTGCCCGGGCCGATGTTGACCGCGTCGATACCGGCCTGCTTGAGGGGGACCATGTCGGTCCAGAACTGGATGCCGCGGAACTCCGGGTCCCCGCCGGCGGTGCGCACCGCGTCGGCGACGGTGCGGGCGATGGGCGCCTCGGTGGCGATCTCGTACGGCAGGCGCGGGCCGCTGAGCCAGTGGGGGCTGAACTCGACCGTCGCCCTGATCCGGGGGTCGTCGCCGCTCAGCTTGTCGATCATGGCGATGACCTGCTGCCGGACCGTGTACGGGTCCTGGGACGGCAGCAGCCGCAGGTCGAGCGAGACGGTGCACCGGTCGGGGACCTGGTTGTGCTTGGTGCCGCCCTGGATGGTGCCGATGTTGAGGATCGGACCGCCGGGGAGCTCCGGGTGGGGCTCGTAGGGCAGGGTGCCCTCCAGCTCGCGCAGGCCGGCCAGGATCGGCTCCATCGTCTCGATCGCGTTGAGCCCCAGGTGCTTGCCCGCGGTGTGGGCCTGCTTGCCGTAGGTCGTGATCTCCAGATAGGCCGCGCCGCGGTGCACCGCGCCGATGGTGTTGTCCGTGGGCTCGCCGCAGACGGCCGCGTCGGCGGTGAAGCCGGCGTCGATCAGGGAACGCGTGCCGACGCCGCCCTCGAAGTGGCAGGACACGCCCTGGAAGACGAGGTCGCCGCGCGGCCGCGTACCCGACTCCAGGACCCGGCGCATCACCGCGAGCGAGGCCGTGGTGGCGGCCTTCATGTCGGCGATCCCCGAACCGTAGATCCTTCCGTCGGCGACGTAGGGGGCGAACGGGTCGGTGTCCCAGTCCCCGGAGACCTCGTAGGTGTCCAGGTGGCCGTTGAGGATCAGCGACCTGCCGCCGCCCGTTCCCTTGATCCGGGCCCCAACGCTGGGGCGGCCCGGCATCGACTCCACGAGGCGCACCTCGTCCGCGCCCCACTGCCGGAGCTGGTCGGCGATGAACTCTGCGAGTTCCCGCTCCCGGCCCCAGGTGGAATCGATGGCCAGTGTCTGCAGGAGAAGGTCGAGATCGCGGTTCGGCATGGACTTGCGTCTCCGTCCGGCTGAGTGGTTGAGCTGGAGTGCAGGTCATTCAGCCAGCAAACGCGAAGTTAGAACAAACAGAATTATTTGAAATCAACCATCGAAGGAATCGATGGTTCCGCCCAGGGTCTCGGCGCATTGCGCGGCGAACGCGACGGCACGGCGACTGGGGGCGAGATCGGCGAGGCGCACGATGCCGACGTTCAGTCCGGGCGGCCGGGGGGCCAGCGGCCGGGTGACGATCTCCAGGCCGTCGTAGCTGATCGGGATGCCAGGGCGCTGGGTCAGCACCGCGTAGCCGAGGCCGTGGGCGACCAGCGAGCGGACCATCTCGAAGTTGGTCGCCCGGTAGCGCACGTTCGGTGTCAGGCCCTCGTCCTTGAACAGGGACAGGAAGTAGGTGGCGCCGGGCGGGAGGTCGAACAGGATCATCGGTTCGGCGGCCAGCTCCGCCACGCCGATCTCGTCCTGGGCCGCCAGGGGATGGCGGGCCGGCAGCAGGACGTAGGGCTCGGCGGCGTACAGCGCCGTCATCCGCAGGTCCTTGGCCAGTCTGAACTCGTCCGCCTCGTACATCAGGGCGATGTCGCAGCTCACAGCGCGGAGCCGGCTCACGAGGTGCTGGTCGGAGCCCTCGATGAAGCTGAGGTCCACGTCCGGGTACTTCGCGACGAAGTCGGCGATGACCCGGGGCAGCAGCACCGCCGCCAGTGTGCTGTAGCAGCCCACGACCAGGCTGCCCGACAGGGACGAGGTCACCGAGCGCGCCGAGTCGCGCAGCTCGTCGACGCCGGACAGCAGCCGCCGCGCGTCCGCCAGCGCCTGCCGTCCCGGGGCGGTCAGCTTCAGGCCGCGGGCGTGCCGCAGGAACAGCTGCACGCCGAGGTTCTCCTCCAGCTCGGCCAGCGAGGTGGAGACCGCCGACTGGGTCAGGTGCACCTTCGCGGCGGCGGCCGTGACGCTGCCCGTCTCGGCGGCGGCGACGAAGTACTCGAGCTGTCGAAAACTGATCTCGTGCATGGCCACGCGGTCCTCTCTGCCGCCCGAAACGTATAAGCGAAATCGAAGGCTGTCCACAAAAAGTTCTGTTGGTCCTATGGCAGAAGCCGCTCACATACTTCTCGGCAAGTCAGCACGGCCCTTTCCCCGAAGGAGGCGACGTCGTGCCAAGCCCCGAGACAGATGTGCAGACGGCCACGATCACGTCGGTCCCGGCGGCCCGGTTCCGGGCCGCCATGGGCGCCGCGGCCACCGGAGTCACCGTGGTCGCCACGGACGGCCCAATGGGCCGGTTCGCGCAGACGGTGAGCGCGATGTGCTCGGTGTCCGAGGATCCCCCGAGTCTCCTGGTCTGCGTCAACCAGCGGAGCCCGATGAACGAGGCGATCCAGACGCACGGGTCGTTCGCGGTCAGCGTCCTCGGCACCCAGCACGACCACGTGGCGGACACCTTCGCCGGCCGTCCCTGGCCGGGCAAGGACAAGTGGGACTTCACCTGCGGCGAGTGGGTGCGCACGCTGTCCGGCGCGCCGCGGATCGCGGACGCCGTCGCCTCGTTCGACTGCGGGCTGCACACCGTGCTCACCGTCGGCACCCACCACGTCTACGTCGGTGTGATCCGCGACGTCACGGTCGACGGCGGCACCCCGCTCGTCTACAGCGACCGGCGCTACGCGCAGCCCGAGACCTTCCCGCCGTCGACGTTCCCCGACTTCCCCGGCTCCGGTCCGGTCCACCACCAGCAGCGAAGGACGACACGATGATCCGTACAGGCGACGAGTACCGCGAGTCCATCAGGGACGGCCGGCAGATCTGGGTGGACGGCGAGAAGGTCGACGACGTCACCCGGCACCCGATGTTCAAGCCGATCGTCGACGTCCGGGCCCGGATATACGACCTGGCGCACGAGGAGGCGACCCAGGCCCGGATGACCTACCAGGACGCCGGGACGGGCGAGCTCAACGCCGTCGCGAACAAGCTGCCCCGCACCCGGCAGGACTGGCACGACAAGCGGGCCGCGGTCGACCTGGTGCAGCGGGCCGCTGGCGGGGTCGCCACCCGCGTCGGCGACGAGACCATCGGCGAGATGTGGTCCCTCTACGACGGCCAGGACGTGCTCAACGAGGTCGACCCGCGCTTCTCCGAGAACATCCGGCGGCACATCGCCCGGGCCGTCACCGCGGACCCGTTCCACGTCTCGGCGAACACCGACCCCAAGGGCGACCGGTCCAAGGCGCCCAGGGACCAGGACCCGGACATGCTCCTGCACGTGGTGCGGGAGACCGACAACGGGATCGTGGTGCGCGGCGCCAAGTACGAGACCGCCGCGGCCTACGCCAACCAGGCCTTCACCAAGCCGACCATCGCCAACTGGGGCAACGACGCGATGTCCGACTACGCGGTCGGATTCGTGCTGGACATGGGGGCGCCGGGCCTCAAGTTCGTCTGCCGCAACGGATTCGCCGGCCGCGCCCCGGCGAGCGACTACCCGCTGGCCAACCGGGTCGACGAGGTCGAGTCGCTGGTGATCTTCGACGACGTGGAGATCCCGTGGGAGGACGTGCTGTTCTACCAGCACACCCGCGCCGCCTCCTTCATCCGCGCCACTCTGCACCGCTACAGCGCCTTCCCGTTCGTGCAGCGCACCCTGCACCTGGCGGACCTGATGATCGGTGCCGCCCTGTGGAACGTGAAGCAGACCGGCCTCGAGAAGCAGCCCGCCGTGCAGGAGAAGCTGGCCCAGCTCGCCTGTTACCGGGAGAGCGTCAACGCGCATCTGACGGCCGCGATCGCGATGGCCGAGCCGAGCCCGGGCGGCCTGCTGATGCCGAACCAGTCGCTCCTCTACACCGGCCGCGTGGTCGCGCTGTCCCAGCTTCCGGTCATGATGCACACCGCCCGTGAGCTGTGCGGCGGCCAGATCTGCATCACCCCGGACACGGCGACGTTCGGTGACCCCGAGGTCGGCCCGTGGCTGGAGAAGTACTACACGGTCAACGAGAACTGGGTGGCCGAGGACCGGCGCCGGCTGCTGGCCTTCGCCCGCGACCTGCTCAACAGCGACTACGCCGGGCACCGGTTGACGTTCCAGCTGTTCGCGCAGTCCCCGCCGTTCGCGCAACTCGGCGCCGTGTACCGCAACTTCGACTTCGACGGCCCGCTGGACCTGGTCAAGGCCGCGGCCGAGCTGTCCGACAAGGTCGACGCGTCGCGCTGACCGCGCCGCGCGCCCGCACAGTGAGGATCATCCATGACGTTTTCCCTCATCGCCCGTGACGGGACCACCGGCGCGTTCGGTGTCGTCGTCACCTCTTCGAGCCCCGCGGTGGCCGCGCGGTGCGCCCATGTCCGCAGCGGCGTCGGAGCCGCCGCCTCGCAGAACGTCACCAATCCGGCGCTCGGGCCGCGGCTGCTGGGGCTGCTGGCGGAGGGCGTGGACCCGCGGCACGCGCTCGCGGCCGCCGTCGCGTCGGACGAGTACAGCGGCTACCGGCAGTTGGCGGTGGTGGACGCGAAGGGGCGGACCGCCGCGTTCTCCGGCGAGGGCACGCTGGGCACCCACCGGGCCGTCGAGGGCGACGGTGTCGTCGCGGCCGGCAACCTGCTCTCGGACCCCGGCGTGGTGGACGCCATGCTGGCCGCCTACGAGAAGGCCGAGGGCGCCGGGTTCGAGGAGCGGCTGCTGGCCGGACTGCTCGCCGGCCGGGACGCCGGCGGGGAGGAGGGGCCGGAGCACTCGGCCGGGCTCGTCGTCGTGCACCGGGTGAGCTGGCCGGTCACCGACCTGCGGGTGGACTGGGCGGACGACGACCCGATGGGCGAGCTCGAACAGCTCTGGCGGCGGTGGGCGAAGGAGAAGCGGGACTACCTGTCCCGTGCGCTGAACCCCGCCGAGGCGCCGAGCTACGGCGTGCCGGGCGACCTGTGAGCACGCTCAAGGACCGGGCGGCGGCGCGGCTGCCCGGTCTGTCGGACCGGCTCGTGCGCCTGTCCCACCGCCTGCACGCGCATCCGGAGGTCGCCTGGGAGGAGGAGCGGGCGGCGCGATGGGTCGCGGAGGAGCTGGACGGCCTCGGCTACACCGTCGAGCCGGGGTTCTGCGGGCTGCCGACCGCGTTCCGGGCGCGGATCGGCAGCGGCCCGCTCAACGTCGCGATCTGCGCCGAGTACGACGCCCTGCCCGGCCTCGGACACGCCTGCGGGCACAACGTCATCGCCGCCGCGGCGGTGGGCGCCGCCGGGGTGCTCGCCGACCTCGCCGACGACGCCGGGCTGACCGTCACCGTGCTCGGCACCCCGGCCGAGGAGGGCGGCGGCGGGAAGATCCTGATGCTCGACCGGGGCGGGTTCGACGGCGTGCACGCCGCCATGATGATCCACCCCGGACCGCTGGACGTGGCGAGGGCCGAGCCGTTCGCCGTCGCGCACAACAGGGTCCGCTACCACGGGCGGGCCTCCCACGCGGCGGCCTACCCGGAGTACGGGCGCAACGCCGCGGACGCGTTCACCGTCGCCCAGACGGCGATCGGGCTGCTGCGCCAGCACCTCGGTGCGGGAACACGGGTGCACGGCATCGTCACCCGCGGCGGGGAGGCCCCCAACGCGATTCCCGAGCTGACCGAGGGCCGCTGGTACGTCCGCGCGGAGAACCTGGCCGACCTCGCGGAACTCGAGACACGGGTGAACCGGTGCTTCGAGGCCGGCGCCCTCGCGACGGACTGCCGCCTTGAGATCGAGCCGGAGAGCCCGCCCTACGCCGACTTCGCCACCGACGAGGACCTGCTCGCGCTCTACGTCGGCAACGCCACCGCGCTGGGCCGCACGTTCCCCGAGCCGAGCGCGGCCTCCCGGATGAACCGGGCGTCCACGGACATGGGCAACGTCTCGCAGCGGGTGCCGGCCATCCATCCGTATCTGGGCATCGACTCGCTTCCGGCGGTCAACCACCAGAAGGAGTTCGCCGCGCACTGCGCCGGTCCGGCCGCCGACCGCGCGGTCCTCGACGGCGCCCTCGCCATGGCCTGGACCTGTCTCGACCTGGCCACTCTCGACGACCTGCGGGCACGGCTGCTCGACGGCGGGCGGGCCGCCCGATGACCGAACAGAAAGGCGGGGCGGCATGACGACCTCGTTTCGCACCGAGCGGGACCTGATCGGTCGCCTCGACGTGCCCGACGGTGTGCGCTGGGGCATCCACACCGCCCGCGCCCTGGAGAACTTCCCGGTGTCGGGCACACCGATCTCGTCGTACCCGCACCTGGTGAGCGCGCTCGCCACGGTCAAGCAGGCGGCCGCGCTCGCCAACCGGGACCTCGGTCTCCTCGACGAGTACCGCGCATGGGCCATCGGCGAGGCCTGCGAGCAGATCAGGAAGGGGGAGCTGCACGAGGAGTTCGTGGTCGACGTCGTGCAGGGCGGGGCCGGCACCTCGACCAACATGAACGCCAACGAGGTGATCGCCAACCGGGCCCTGGAGATCCTGGGCCGCCCCCGCGGCGACTACGCGCACCTGGACCCGCACGGTCACGTCAACCTCGGTCAGAGCACCAACGACGCCTATCCCTCGGCGCTGCGGGTGGGGCTCTGCGAGGCGGCCGACGACCTGCTCGCCGCGCTGGCGCTGCTCGAAGGTGCGTTCCGGGCCAAGGCGGCGGAGTTCGCCGGTTTCCTCAAGATGGGCCGGACCCAGTTGCAGGACGCGGTGCCGATGACCCTGGGCCAGGAGTTCGGCGCGTACGCCGTCATGGCCGCCGAGGACCAGCGGCGTCTGCGCGAGGCCCGGGACCTGCTCCTTGAGGTCAACCTGGGCGGCACGGCGATCGGCACCGGGCTGAACGCCCCCGCCGAGTACGCCGGGCTCGCCACCCGGCACCTGGCGGACCTCACCGGCCGGCCGTTCGTCTCCGCCGCGGACCTGGTGGAGGCGACACAGGACGTGGGCGCGCTGGTGCAGTTCTCGGGGGTGCTCAAACATACGGCGGTGAGGCTGTCCAAGGTGGCAAGCGATCTGCGGCTGCTGTCCTCGGGTCCGCGGGCCGGTCTGGCCGAGATCCGGCTGCCCGCGGTGCAGGCGGGGTCGAGCATCATGCCGGGCAAGGTGAACCCGGTGATCGCGGAGATGGTGAACCAGGTCGCGTTCTGCGTGGTGGGCAACGACGTCACGGTGTCGATGGCCGCCGAGGCGGGGCAGCTCCAGCTCAACGCCTTCGAACCGGTCGTCGCCCGCTGCCTCTTCCAGGGGGTGGCCGAACTGACCGCCGCCTGCCGTCTGCTGGCGACCCGGTGCGTGCACGGCATCACCGCCGACCGGGACCTGCTGCGGGCGGGGGTCGAGCGCTCGATCGGCCTGGTGACCGCGCTGGTACCGCAGTTGGGGTATCACCGCGCGACCGAGGTGGCCCAGGCGGCGCTTGCCAACGGAACCAGCGTGGTCGAGGAGATCCGCGCCCAGAACCTGCTCGACGACACGACCCTGCTCGCCCTGCTCGGCGACCCCGAACGGCTCGTGGGCCCGCGGCCCGGGCGGCGGTCCGACGGCTGAAGCGGTACGTCGGCTGAAGCGGTGCGTCGGCTGAAGCGGTGCGTCGGCTGAAGCGGTGCGTCGGTGAGGGCGGGCCCGGGTGGGCCCGCCCTCACCATGAGCCGTCAGGAGACCGCCGGCAGCGGATCCGCCTCCGCGGCGGCCGGCCGAGCGGCCTCCCGTCGCACGCGGGCGACGTGCAGTCGCGTCGTGCACCAGATGCCGATCGCGGAGATGACCATCAGCAGGACGGCCGGGGGCCAGTAGTGGCCGCCCGCCAGCGCGGCCAGGGACACACAGGCCACCGGCGCGAAGCCCCCGAAGATCAGGTTGCAGACCTGGTACGACAGGGAGATCCCGGTATAGCGGACGTGCGGTTCGAAGCCCTCGGCGAGGATCGCGGCGATCGGTCCGTACAGGGCAGACATCACGAACCGCATCGCGAGCATCATCAGGTAGATCAGGGCGACGCTGCCCGTGCCCATCACCATGAACTGCGGCGCGGCCAGGACCACGACTCCGGCGAGCCCGGCGATGACGACCTTGTGCGCGCCGACGCGGTCGCCGATCCAGGACAGGCCCGGAGTCACGAGCAGTTCGAGGAAGGCCGCCAGCGTCAGGCCGTTGAGCAGCATCGACTCGGACAGGTGCAGGTGCCCCGTGCCGTAGGACAGCAGGTAGCTGGTCACCACGTAGTAGCCGCCGGTGGCCGTGGCCAGGGCGAACACGCCGACCAGCACGGTGCGCCAGGCCTTCTGGAGCACTTCCGCCACCGGCGGCTTGGCCTCCCCGCTCTCCTCGCGCTCCTCGCGCACCTCGGACATCACCGGGGAGTCCTCGAGCTTGACGCGGATGACCAGTCCGATGCCGACGAGTACGGCGGAGGCGAGGAAGGGCACGCGCCAGCCCCAGCTGAGGAACGCGTCGTGGCCGAAGAGGTTCATCAGGCTGAAGGCGCCGGTGGACAGCAGGGCGCCGACGGACGAACCGAGTTGGGCGAACGAGCCGAAGAAGGTCCTCCTGTTCTTCGGGGCGTTCTCCACCGCGATCAGCACCGCGCCGCCCCACTCGCCGCCGATCGCGATGCCCTGGACCAGGCGCAGGACGATGAGCAGCACCGGAGCCAGGGCGCCGACCTGGGCGTAGGTCGGCAGCAGTCCGATGGCGAAGGACGCGACGCCCATCATCAGCAGGGTGATGACGAGGGTCTTCTTGCGGCCCACCCGGTCGCCGATGTGCCCGAACACCACGCCGCCCAGCGGGCGCAGCAGGAAGCCGACGGCGAACGTGCCGAAGGCGGACAGGGTCTTGAGCAGCGAGGGCATGTCCGCGGGGAAGAAGACGTCGTTGAAGACGATGGCCGCGGCGGTGGCGAAGGCGTAGAAGTCGTACCACTCGATCGAGGTGCCGGCCAGGGCGGCCAGCGCGGCTCTGCGCGCGTTTCTCGGATCGGGCTGGTGGGTGCGGTCCGGCATGCGGGACCTCCGGGCTGAGGGTGGGGACGGGGGAGCGGGGGCGGGAGCCTCAGCGGCCGGGGGCCGCCCAGGCGCGGGTGCCGCCGATCCAGGTCTCGCGCACGCCGATGCCGGCGAGTTCGCCGGCCGGGGTGTGCAGCGGGTCGGCGTCGAGGACGACGAAGTCGGCGAGCATGCCCGGCGCCAGCGCGCCCACCGCGTGCTCGCGGTGCAGGGCGCGGGCGGCCGCGGCGGTGTGCGCGTGCAGGCCGTCGGCGACCGGCAGCCGCAGGCTCTCGTCGCCGAGCACGGTGCCCAGGACCGTGCGCCGGGTGGCGGCCGCGGAGACCGCCTCCAGCGGGGCGGGCGGGGCGACCGGCGCGTCGGAGCTGAAGACGACCGGAACGCCGGCCGTGCGGCACCGGCCCGCGGGGTTGTAGCGGTGGCCGAGCTCCCCGACGGCGGTGAGCGTGCCGTCGCCGGTCCGCAGGTGGTGCTGCGGCTGCATCACCGGGACGACCCCCAGCGCGCCCATGCGGTCGATCTGCTCGTCGGTGGGCAGGCCGCTGTGCTCGATACGGTGCCGCATGTCCGGCCGGGGCCGGTCAGCCTGCGCCTTCTCGACCGCGTCGAGGACCATGCCGATGGCGTACGGGGACTGGGCGTGCGTCGCGGTCTGCAGACCCGCCCGGTGGGCTCGCGCGACGATCTCCGCGTACTCGTCGACCGAGTGGTACAGCTGCCCGTGGTGGCAGCAGTCGGCGGCGTAGCCCTCGGGGAAGTAGGCGGTCCAGCCGCCCAGTGTGCCGTCCGCGTAGAACTTCACGCCCTGCACTCGGAACAGGTCGCCGCCGAAGCCGTGGACGACGCCGAGTTCGAGCGCGGTGTCCAGCAGCGCGGAGGTGAGGTACGCCGACACCCGCATGCGCAGGGAGCCGGACTCCTGCGCCCGCAGGTAGGTCTCCATCTCGCGGCGCGAGGCCTGCGCGTCGCCGACCGTGGTGACACCGGCGGCCAGGAAGACCTCCTGGGCGCGCGCCAGATGGTCGGCCATGACGGCGTCCGGCTCGGTGAGGTGGAAGTTCGGGCCGTGGTTGCCGATCTTCACCCCGCCCGGCCCGGTGAGCAGGTCGCACGCGGCGTCCCACAGCTGCCCGTCGGGCTCGCCGGAGGCGGTACGGCCGATGCTGCCGCCCTCGGGATCCGGGGTGCCGGCCGTGATGCCGCAGGTCCGCAGCGTGTGGGAGTTGACGACGCCGCCGTGACCGGAGGCGTTCATGACGTAGACCTCGCGGTCGTCGGCGACGCGGTCGAGGTCGTGGCGGGTGGGGTGGCGGCGTTCGGCGAGGCGGCGGTGCTCGTAGCCGAATCCGCGGACCGGGACTCCGGCGGGCAGGCCGCGGGCGGCCTCGCGCAGCACGTCGACCAGGGTGTCGATGTCGGGTACGCGCTCGGGCCGGCAGTCCACCCAGGCCAGGGCCTGGCCGTACATCACCGGGTGGCAGTGCGCGTCGACGAAACCGGGGTGGACCAGACCGCCGTCGAGCTTCAGCTCGCGGTCCACGCGGCCGAGCGCGGCGCGGGCGTCGTCGGCGGTGCCGACGTGCACGATCCGGTCGCCGCGCACGGCCAGGGCCTGTGCGCGGGTCGTGGTGCCGGCGGCGGCGATCGCGGCGCCGGTCACCAGCAGGGTGTGGTCGGGGTCGTCGAGGGGGTGGTGCATGGGGCCTGCTTTCGACCAGGGGACGCCGAAGATGTGCGGACGCGACACGTCGGCTGATTCGTTCGCCTGGACGATAGATAACGAACGGCAGATTTGCTAGAGGTGCTTCACAGAAAAATTTCGGAAGGTGTTGAGGGTCTTGGGTTACGGATCGTTCGTCAGAGGGGGTGGGTGTCCGCGGTTCCCGTTCCGGTGTCCGGCGCGGGGGCCGGCGCCGGGGCTCCCGGGTCGTAGCGCTCTTTGACCAGTTCCATGTGCAGCCAGCTCTCCACGCCGCTCACCCCCTCGCACGCCCGCATGCGCTCCAGGGTGGCGAGGAGCGCGGGCAGCGACTCGGCCGTGATGGTGCCGACCAGATCGGCCCGGCCGATGCAGGCGGACAGGAACGACACGCGGTCCCAGGAGATGAGTCGCTCGGCCACCGGATCGGCGGGACCGTCCAGGCGCACCGCGAAGCCGCAGAGGTGGCCCATGCCCAGCAGTTCGGGCCGTACCAGGGCGAGCACCTTCGCGACGCCGCCGTCGAGCAGCCGCAGCGTGCGGGACCGGGTGGCGCCCGCCGACAGCCCCACCCGGTCGGCGAGTTCGGCGAAGGGCAGCCGGCCGTCGCGCTCCAGCTCGTCCAGGATCCGCCGGTCCAGCTCGTCGAGCTCGGCGGCGGCCGGAGGGTCGGACAGCAGGTAGGGGTCCTTCAGCTGGCGGGTGGTGATCAGCGGATCGACGGTCCGTACTCCCGGCAGGGTGCGTACCCGCTCGATCGCCCGGTCCAGCTCGGCGAACCCCGCGGTGCGCAGCTCGGTCATGATGGCCCGCTGTCCCGCCGTGAGGGTGACGAACGGCGCCTGGGGCATCGCGGCGATGGCCCGCGCCACCGGTCCGGCCGCTCCGTGGGTGTCGATCGACAGGTGCGCCGAGGCGGTCAGGCCGCGCACGGCCGGGTGCACGATGGCCACCACACGCACCGCGCCGGAGTCCAGCATCCGCTGGACCCGGGCCCGGGTGGCGGGCCGTGACAGGCCCACGCGCTGAGCCAGTGTCTCGTAGGTGAGGCGGCCGTCCGTCTGCAGCTCGTGCACGACGGCGAGGTCGGTGTGGTCCAGATCCACCTGGGCTGTTCCCCTCGGTTCCTTCGGTGTGTCGGCCCGTGGTGCGGCGGCGCCCGGGTCCGGTGTCATTCTCGGGCATCGCCGGCAGGGGCCACCGGTGAGTGATGCGCATCACCGTACGGCCGAGTCGATCGCTCATGGACATCGGATCAGTCGAAACGTAAGTTGATGGCGTTCTGAACGATCGAATCAGTTGAGGAGGCTGTCGTGGGGCACCCCGTGGTCGTCTACACGGACCTGGGCGAGCTGGATCCGGAGCCGGGCGTCCGGCTGCTCACCGACGCCGGGTTCGCCGTGCGGATCGCCGACAGCCGCGACCCCGACGTCATCGCGGCCGCGGCCCATGACGCGGTGGCGCTGATCGTCGGCTACGCGTGCGTGGACGAGGCCCTTCTCGACCGCCTGCCGCGGCTGCGCGTCGTCGCCACCATGTCGGCCGGGTACGACATGATCGACGCCGCCGCGGCCCGCCGCCGCGGCCTGTGGGTGACCAACCTGCCCGGCACCGCCACCGAGGACGTCGCCGTCCACGCCCTCGCCTCGGCGCTCTCCCTCGTACGCCGGCTGCCGCAGGCAGACGCCGTCGTGCGCGGGGGAGGCTGGGCCACCGACTTCGCCAGGGCCGAACTGCCGCGCCGGGCCAGTGGGTTGACGCTGGGTCTGGTCGGGATGGGCCGCATCGCCCGGGAACTCGTCCGGATCGCGACTCCGGTCTTCGGCCGCATCGCCGCGTACGATCCGCAGGCCGACCCCGCCGGATGGCCGGCCGGTGTCGACCGGCTAGGGCTCGACGAACTGGTGGGCGCGGCGGACGTGTTGTCCCTGCACGTCCCGCTCACCGACCGGACCCGGGGCATGGTCGACGACGGACTGCTCGCCCGCATGCGGCCGGGCGGTTTGCTGGTGAACGTCTCCCGCGGCGAACTCGTCGACCCCGCGGCCCTGCTCCGGGCCCTCGACAGCGGCCGGCTCGCCGGAGCCGCCCTCGACGTCCTCCCCGTGGAGCCCCCGCCCGCCGACGACCCGCTGCGCGGCCACCCGCGCATCCAACTGTCCCCGCACAGCGCCTTCCTGTCCGACGCCTCGCACCGCGCGTACGTGTGCGAGCCCGCCGAGAACGTCATCGCCTGGCAGCGCACCGGCCGTCCCCTCACCCCCGTCGTCGACCCCCAGGCCTGAACCGTCCCGAAGGAGCCCCCGTGACCGACCTGCTGAGCACCCCCGCCTCCCCGTCCCCGGCCGCCGCGCCGGCCCTCGATCCGGCCGCCGAGGAGCTGCGGCTGCGCCGCGAACTGGCCGCCGTCTACCGGCTCGTGGCGCACTTCCGGATGACCGACCTGATCTTCACGCACATCTCGCTGCGGCTGCCGGGCCCGGACCACCACTTCCTGATCAACCCCTACGGCCTGCTGTTCGAGGAGATCACCGCCTCGAACCTGGTGAAGATCGACCTGTCGGGCAACCCGGTCGAGCCGACCCCGTACCCCGTCAACCCGGCCGGTTTCGTCATCCACAGCGCCATCCACGCCGCCCGCGAGGACGCGCAGTGCGTGCTGCACACCCACACCAAGGCCGGCTGCGCCGTCGCCGCCCAGCGTGACGGGCTGCTGCCCCTCAACCAGATGTCGATGGAGTTCCACAAGCGCGTCGGCTACCACGACTACGAGGGCGTCGCCCTCAACCTCGACGAACAGCGGCGCCTCGTCACCGACATCGGCGACCACCCCGCCCTGATCCTGCGCAACCACGGGCTGCTGACGGTCGGCGAGAGCGCGGCCCAGGCCTTCCTGCGCATGTACTACCTGGAGAAGGCCTGCGAGATCCAGGTGACCGCGCAGGCGGGCGGCGGGCCCCTCGTCGTCCCGGCGGCCGAGATCTGCGAGTACACCGCGCGGCAGCTCACGGGCGAGGCGACCTCGGACTTCGAGGACGCCGACGCGTACGAACTCGCCTGGGCGGCGCTGCTGCGCCTGCTCGACCGGACCTGCCCCGACTACAAGGACTGACCGTACGCCCGCCCGGCCCACCGGCCCACCGGCCCACCGGGCCGGGCCGCCCGGATCCGCTGTCCGGGCGGCGTGCCACGATGGACGCGCACCGCACGGCGGGGAGGCGCGTGCGGCACGGACGGACGGGGGCGGCGTGGAGGGGGAGGTTCCGGCGCGGGCCGGGCGCGGGGTCCGCGAGCTGTGCGAGCAGGGCGCCGGGCTGCACGAGGCGGCGCGGAACGTACGCACGGACCATGCCGCCGCCGTGGCCGCCGTCCGCGCGGCCTTCGAGCCCCTGCAGGCCGAACTCGTCGCCCTGGAACTCGAGTCCATCCCCGTGGCCCGGCTCAGGGACGTCACCGAGGGACGGCTGCGCCTCGGCGCCGTGGAGGCGGCGGGCCTGCGCACGGTGCGCGCGGTGCACGAGGCGAGCCGGTACGAGCTGCGGCAGATGCCCGGCGTGGGCGAGCAGACCGCCGACCGGGCGCTGGCCGCCGCCCGGCAGATCGCGCGGGCCGTGGCCGACACCGTCACCGTCCGCGTCGACGTCGACCACCCCGAACCCCGCACCACCGCCCTGGTGATCGCCCTGCACCGGCTCGTCGAGGCCGGCCCCGAACTGCGCCGCGCCCTGGACACGGCCGAGCGGCTGGACACCCGGCTGGCCGAGCTGCTGCCCGCGGCCCGCCCCGCCGGCGGACGGCTGCGGCTGGCGCTGGCCCGCCGCGAGCGCCGCGAACGCGCCCTGGCCGCGGCCGCCGAACTCGGCGCACTGCTCACCGACGCCGCCGCCACCGACGTACGCCTGCTGCTCGCCCAGGCATCCACCGACCTGCTGCGCCCGGCCGCCTCCGACGTCGAGGCCTGGGTCGACTTCGAACTGCGCCCCGCGGAGTACTACGGCCGGCTCGCCGAGGTCTCCGAACAGCGTCCGGACTCCGCCGCGAGCGAGGGCTTCGTGCCGTCGGAGGTGGCCGAACGGGTCCACGCCCAGCGGCTCGACGACTCCCACCGCCGGGTCTCCCTGCGCGGCTACCAGGAGTTCGGCGCCCGGTTCGCCCTCGCCCAGCGCCGGGTGGTCCTCGGCGACGAGATGGGCCTGGGCAAGACCGTGCAGGCCATCGCGGCGCTGGCCCACCTCGCGGCCGAGGGGCACAGCCACTTCCTGGTGGTCTGCCCGGCCGGCGTCCTCATCAACTGGACCCGCGAGATCCGCGCCCGCAGCACCCTGCGCGTCCTCGCCGTGCACGGCCCGGACCGGCGCGACGCCCACGCCGAGTGGTGCGAGCGCGGCGGAGTCGCCGTCACCACCTTCGACGTCCTGCACACCCTGCCCGCGCCCGACGGCACACCGCCGGGCATGCTCGTCGTCGACGAGGCCCACTACGTCAAGAACCCGGACACCCGCAGGGCCCGATCGGTCGCCGTGTGGACCGGACGCTGCGAGCGCGTGCTGTTCCTGACCGGTACGCCGATGGAGAACCGGGTCGAGGAGTTCCGCGCCCTGCTGCGCCACCTCCGGCCCGACCTCGTGCCCGCGGTCGGCGACCTCGAGGCGGCCGCCGGACCGCACGCCTTCCGCCGCTCGGTGGCCCCCGCCTACCTGCGCCGCAACCAGGAGGACGTGCTCACCGAACTGCCCGCGCTGGTGCACACCGACGAGTGGGTGGAACTCGGCCCCGCCGACCGGGCCGCCTACCACGAGGCCGTCGCCGAGGGGAACTTCATGGCGATGCGGCGGGCCGCCTACGCGGATCCCGAGACGTCCGCGAAGCTGCGGCGGCTGCGGGAGATCGTCGCGGAGGCCGCGGCGAACGGCCTGAAGACGGTGGTGTTCTCCTACTTCCGGGACGTGCTCGACGCCGTCCGCGCGGACCTGGGCGACAGCGCGTTCGGGCCGATCGCCGGAAGCGTCCCCGCGGCCCGCAGACAGCGGCTCGTCGACGACTTCACCGGGGCGTCCGGACCCGCCGTGCTGCTCTCCCAGATCGAGGCGGGCGGTGTCGGCCTCAATCTCCAGGCCGCCTCCGTGGTGATCCTGTGCGAACCGCAGGTCAAACCAACCCTGGAGCACCAGGCCGTGGCCCGGGCCCACCGCATGGGCCAGATCCGCGCCGTCCGGGTCCACCGGCTGCTGGCCACGGACAGCGTCGACGACCGGCTGCTGCGCATCCTGACACGCAAGGAAAGGCTGTTCGACGCCTTCGCCCGGCGCAGCGACATGGCCGACGCCACCCCCGAGGCCGTCGACATCTCCGACGCCGGACTCGCCCGCCGCATCGTCGAGGAGGAACAACAACGCCTGTCCGAACCCACGAAGACAGTCACAGCCTGACCCCCCGAACACCCACGCCGCGCCCGGCGCGGCTCGGTGCGGTTCGGGCGTTACGGCTGGGCCAGACCCGATTTCAGGCCTGCGCCGCACAGGGGCACGACCGCCGACTTTCCGGCGAGGGCGCCCTCGCGGACGGCCGCCCAGCAGGCCGCGGCCGTCGACTCGACGTACAGGCCGCGGGAGGCCAGGTCCAGCTGGGCGTGGCGGATGCCGTCCTCCGTCACGGTCAGGAAGGTGCCGCCCGAGTCCCGTACCGCACGCAGGATCTGGCGGGCCCGGGGCGGGCGGGGGATCGCGATGCCCTCGGCGTGGGTGGGGGCCATGGGGGTCGTGCCGGTGAGTTCCTCCGCGCCCTCCGCCCAGGCGTGCGCGAGCGGGGCGACCGCCGCCGCCTGCACCGCCCACAGCGCCGGGCGCCGGTCCAGCAGACCGGCACCGAACAGCTCGGCGATCGCCAGCGCGGCGCCCAGCAGCAGCGTGCCGTTGCCCACCGGCAGGACCAGGACCTCCGGCAGGCGCCCGCCGAGGTCCTCCCACAGCTCGTGCACGTAGGTCTTGGTGCCGTGCAGGAAGTACGGGTTGTAGACGTGGGAGGCGTAGAAGGTGTCCGGCTCGTCCGCGGCGCGCTGCGCGGCCCCGCCCGCCGCCTCGCGGTTGCCGTCGACCACTTCGACGCGGGCCCCGTGCGCCTCGATCTGCTCCAGCTTCTTCGCGGACGTGCCGAGCGGCACGTACACCGTGCACGGCAGCCGCGCGCGGGCGCAGTACGCGGCGATCGACGTACCCGCGTTGCCGCTGCTGTCGGCGACCACCCGGCGCGGGCCGGAGAGCAGCGCCAGCTCGGCCAGCAGCACCGCGCCCCGGTCCTTGAACGACAGCGTCGGCATCAGGAAGTCCAGCTTCGCCGAGACCTCGTCCGTCAGCGGCACGAGAGGGGTGCGGCCCTCCCCGAGGGACAGCGTGGGCGCCGGCATCGGCAGCGTCTCCGCGTACCGCCACAGGGAATTGACCCGTCCGGTGAGGGACTTCAGGGACGCCGGAGTGGGGGAGAAGTCGAGGTCGAGCGGGCCGTGGCAGGTCGGGCAGCGCCAGGCGAGGGAGTCGCCGGGGACGCGGACGCCGTCGGTGGGGCAGTAGCGGTCCGGCAGAGGTGTCATGGACGCAGGGTAAGGGGCGGCGTTCGCCGACGCCCCGTCATCTCTCCCGCACGGCACGTCCGTACGGCACGTACGCCCCTCCCAGCCCGGCCTCGCACCCCCGTCGCCTCCGCTTTCCAGCCTGCGCAGGTGTGACGGCGGCCGCAGAGGGCAGAAAGCGCCTGGGCATGCCTTCGCGCTCAGCAACTCATCACTTCGAGTGATTCTCTGGCCCTTGGTTGCAAGTACAACCCGCGGTTGCCACGCTGTTGCTGTCTGTACAACTCGATGGGAGCGGCCAGTGACTTTCGGTGAGCAGCCGGCGTACCTGCGCGTCGCGGATGATCTCCGCAAGAAGATCGTCGACGGTCTGCTGCCCCCGCACACCCGGCTCCCCTCACAGGCCAGAATCCGCGAGGAGTACGGCGTCTCGGACACGGTCGCGCTGGAGGCCCGCAAGGTGCTGATGGCCGAGGGCCTGGTCGAGGGCCGCTCCGGCTCGGGGACGTACGTGCGCGAGCGGCCCGTGCCGCGCCGGGTCGCCCGTTCCGGCTTCCGCCTGGCCGGCGGCGCCACGCCGTTCCGGCAGGAGCAGGCCGACGCCGAGGCGCGCGGCACCTGGGAGTCCGGCAGCACGCAGGCCGAGGCGAGCGGCGCCACCGCCGAACGGCTCGGCATCAAGCCCGGCGACCGCGTGATGCGCACCAAGTACGTGTTCCGGGACGCGGGCGAGGCGATGATGCTCTCCACCTCCTGGGAGCCCCTCGCGCTCACCGGCCGCACCCCGGTCATGCTGCCCGAGGAGGGCCCGCTCGGCGGCATGGGCGTGGTCGAGCGCATGCGCGCCATCGACGTCATCGTCGACAACGTCACGGAGGAGGTCGGCGCCCGCCCCGGCCTCGCCGAGGAACTGCACGCCCTCGGCGGTGTCCCCGGCCATGTCGTGGTCGTCGTCCAGCGCACCTTCTACGCCTCCGGCCGCCCCGTCGAGACGGCGGACATCGTGATCCCCGCCGACCGGTACCGGGTGGCGTATCACCTGCCGGTGAAGTAGGAGCCGCGGCGCGAGGGGCGGGGGCCGGGGGGCCATTGCGGGGCGGACGCCGGTCCGGAAGCGGTGACTCCGGGGGGTGTGCGCCCCCTCGGCGCCCGGCCCGTCCACCCGTCCGCCGCGCCGTCCCGCCCGGGCGCCGCATTCCGGCCGTTCTCGCAGGTCGCCTTCGCGCCTGCCGCATGCCCGCGAGCGGATGTCCAGGGCTGCTCGCACGGCGCGTTCGCCTTCGTGCGCCCCGGGCGGCCGATTCCCGTACTGGCCGGTTGCCTACCTCTTTGTGAAAAGCCGTATTCGCTGCGTGAAGGTTGGGCGTAGGCTCAGGCATATGCGGAGTGCGGTTTCCTCAACGGGCGGGACGCGGCGGGGGCCGGGAGCCGGACGCACCGGGGCGGGAAGGAGCAGTGGGGGCTCGATGAACGACGGCACGATCACCCTTCCCTGGCTCGTCGTCCGGCAGGACGACAACGGCAATCGGTACAGCGTGGGCAGGTACGCCACCCGCGCCGAGGCCCAGAAGATCGCGGAAAGCCTCGACGGTCCGGACACCCAGCTGTACTGGGTCGAGCGGATCGGGCAGAGCGCCGGCGGCGAGGGCTGACGACTTCGCCGTACGCCGGCCCGCTCCCGTAGGCTCCGGCGCATGAGCGAACGGATCGTGGTGGTCGGTGCCGCCCTGCTCGACGACGGCCGCCTGCTCGCCGCGCGCCGCAGCGCGCCGCCCGAGCTGGCCGGCCGCTGGGAGCTGCCCGGCGGCAAGGTCGAACCCGGTGAGCGCCCCGAGGCCGCCCTCGTGCGCGAGTTGCGCGAGGAACTCGGCGTCGAGACCGAGGCCGTCGAGCGCGTGCCGGGCAGCTGGCCGCTGCGACCGCCGTACGAACTCCAGGTGTGGACCGCGCGGCTGCGCCCCGGCTCCGCCGACCCCAAGCCCCTCCAGGACCACGACGACCTGCGCTGGCTCGCTCCGGCGGAGATCTGGAGCGTCCCCTGGCTGGACCAGGACGTGCCCGCCGTGCGCGAGATCCTCGCCCGTCTCGGCGCCGGCCCGGCGGACGGCGCCCCGGCGGAGTGAGCGTCACCGTGTGCTCCGTCGGATCCCGGGGCGCGCGAGACACGGAACGCGCTCCGGGTACGCCGTTCGTGCCACACGGAGCCGTCGTACGCGCTACAGCCCCGCGGATCGCGGTACTGCCGGTGCATAACCGGGTATGCCTCCTTTAGTCCCATGAAACCGGACATGGGCAGGCTTGCCGGCTTGCGAAGCGATCGGCGTGCCCGGGAAGTGAACGGCGTGATCGACACCGATGGCGACATCGCCGAGTGGACCTTTCCCGCGGATCCCGGCGCGGTGCGCACGGCCCGCGCCGCCGTCCGCGGCAAGCTGCGCAACTGGGACCTCGACGCGCTCGGCGACACCGCGGCCCTGCTGGTGAGCGAACTGGTCACCAACGCCCTGCGGTACGCGACCGGTCCCATCGGCGTTCGGCTGCGACGCCTCGCGGACGTGCCCGAGGTGCTCCTGGTCGAGGTCTCCGACCCGCTGCCCGAGCCGCCCCACGAACGCCCGGCCCGCCCGGACGACGAATCCGGCCGCGGTCTGCAACTGGTCGCCTCCACCTCCCGCCGCTGGGGCACCCGCCCGGACGACGCCGGCAAGACGGTCTGGTTCGAACTGGCCGTGCCGGGGTGAGCGGAGCGGGGTTCGACCTGGTCCTGCCTGGTTAGAAGACTGTTGGTGTTGTCGCAGGCCGGACCGGAAAACATCGGGATGGTCCTGTGATCGTGAACACCGTGTCGTGCGGCGCCGTAGTGCTGGATACTGCGGGCAGCCGCCCCCGGTGACCGGTGCCGGGCGCGGTGAGCTGGAGGGGACGGTTCGCGTGAGCGAGATACCAGCGAAGGCCACGGAGTCCGAGGACCCGTCGGACGGCGCGAGGGCGGGAACGGCGGGCGGCGGTGCCGCCGACGGGGCACCGTCCGCCGACGCGATGTGGCAGAGCAGCCCGCCCGGCTCGATGTACGACTACATCAAGGTGGCCTCCTTCTCCATCGGCTCCGACGGCCACGTCGACCAGTGGAGCCTGCGCGCCGAGCGCCTCTTCGGCATCTCCGCCGAACGCGCCGTCGGGATGGACCCCATCGAGGCGTTCGTCGACCCCGACCTGCGCGAGCACGGCCAGCGCAAGATGGCCGAGATCCTCGACGGGCGGGAGTGGACCGGCGTGGTCCCCTTCCGGATCCCGGACGACGAGGACGGCCGGCGCGGTGAGGAGGGACTCGCCGAGGTCTACGTGATGCCGACGACCACGGTGGAGGGCGACAGGGCCGCCGTGTGCACCGTCGCCGACGTCCGCACCCTGCGGCGGATCGAGACCGATCTCGCCGCCTCGCAGGCGATTTTCGGTCAATCCCCGTTCGGTTTCCTGCTGATCGACACCGACCTCAAGGTCCGCCGCGCCAACGAGCGGTTCGCCTCCGTCTTCGGCGGCACACCGGACGACCACCGCGGCAAGGGGGTGCGCGACTACCTGCCGCGCGGCGAGGCCGAGCGGGTCACCGCCACCCTGCGCCGGGTGCTGGAGGACGGCCAGTCCATCACGGACATGCACGTCTCCGGCTTCGTGCCGGGAACCGACGAGCGCCGTCACTGGTCCATCAACCTCTACCGCGTGCACAGCGGCAGCGGCCGGCCCATCGGCATCGCCTGGCTCGGAACCGACATCACCGGCCGCCGCGACGCCGCCCGCGAGGCCGCCGCCGCACGCCGCAACCTCGCCCTCCTCAACGAGGCGGGCGCCCGCATCGGCAACTCCCTCGACCTGGAGACCACCGCGCGCGAACTCCTCGACGTCGTGGTCCCCGGCTTCTGCGACCTGGCGACCGTCGACCTCTACCAGGGTCTGCTGGCCGGCGACGAGACCCCGCCCGGACTCGCCGACGGCAGCGCCGAACTGCGCCGCGTCGCGTTCGCCAGCGCGGTCTCCGGCGCCCCGTTCGGCGGCACCGTCGCACACGTCGAACTCGGCGCCGTCCACCACTACCCGTTCAACTCGCCCCGCGCGGACGCCCTGCGCACCGCCCGCCCGGCGACCGTGCCCGGCGAGGACGGCGGCCTCGTGCAGACCACGCTGGCCGTGCCGATGGTCGCCCACGACACGGTGGTCGGACTCGCGCAGTTCGCCCGCACCAAGGGCAGCGAGCCGTTCGGCCAGCGCGACCGGGAACTCGCCGTCGAACTCGCCGCGCGCGCCGCCGTGTGCATCGACAACGCCCGCCTGTACCGGCGCGAGCACGAACGCGCCCTGATACTGCAGCGGTCCCTGCTGCCGCCCGGCGACCCGGAGGCCTCCGGCCTCGACATCGCCTGCCGCTACCTGCCCGGCAGCGCCGCCACCGGCCGGCCGAGCGAGGTCGGCGGCGACTGGTTCGACGTCATCGAACTCCCCGGCCACCGCACGGCGCTGGTCGTCGGCGACGTGATGGGCCGCGGTCTGCGCGCCGCCGTCGCCATGGGCGAACTGCGCACGGCCGTCCGCACGCTCGCCCTCCTCGACCTGGAACCGGCCGAGGTGCTAGCCCAGTTGGACGAGATCGCCCGCGGGCTCGGCGCGCCCGGCGGTGTCCAGCAGGCCACCCGGGCCGCCCGCCGCCCCCGCGAGGCCGACCTCTCCGAGGTGTACCTGGCGACCTGCATCTACGCCGTCTACGACGCGGTCACCCGAAGGTGCACCTTCGCCAACGCGGGCCACCTGCCGCCGGTTCTCGTCGAACCCGGCGAGTCCGCGCTGATGCTGGACGTGCCGCCCGGCATGCCGCTCGGCGTGGGCGGCGAGCCCTTCGAGGAGGTGGAGGTCGAACTCCCCGAGGGCGCGCTGCTGGCGCTCTACACGGACGGACTGGTCGAATCGCGCGACCACCCCCTGGACGAGGGCCTCCAGGCCTTCGTCGGCGCCCTCACGGACCCCTCCCGCCCCCTGGAGGACGTCTGCGACCACATCCTCAACACGCTGGGCTCCCACCACGGCGAGGACGACATCGCGCTGCTGATGGCCCGCGTCCAGGGCCTGCCCGCCGAGTCCGTCGGCGACTGGGCCCTGCCACGCGAACCCCGCAGCGTCGGGCGGGCCCGTGAGCACGCCCGCGCCCAGCTGACCGCCTGGGACCTCGAACCGCTGATCGACACCACCGAACTCCTCGTCAGCGAACTGGTCACCAACGCGCTGCGCTACGGCGAGGGCGAGATCAGGCTCCGTCTGCTCCTGGACCGCACCCTGGTCTGCGAGGTGTGGGACTCCGGCCTCGTCCAGCCGCGCCGCCGCCGCGCCCGCGACACCGACGAGGGCGGCCGCGGCCTCCAGCTCGTGGGGCTGCTCAGCGCCGCCTGGGGCTCGCGCCGCACCCCGCGCGGCAAGACGGTCTGGTTCGAACTCCCGCTGCCCGACGGGGAGAACGTCCTGACCGACCCGGCGGAGGCACTGCTCAGCCTGTTCTGACCGCCCGCCCGGCCAGGCCTACGCCGGTTTCGGGCGACGGCGGGCCCGGGTGCCCGGGCCGCCGTAGCAGGCGGGCGGGCCGCCGTCGGGGTCCTCGGCCAGGAGGATGCCGCCGAGCACCGCCGCGGTGGCGCCGGCGGACGGGTCGATGGTGGCGGCGCTCGGGTTGCCGTGCAGGCGCACGTCCTGCTCGGCGAGGCCGCGGGCCTGGCGGGCCAGGAGGTCGGCGGTCTGCGGGTCGGTCGGCAGGAGGCGCCAGGCCTCCGCCAGCCGGATGCGGGCGGTGGCGCCGACCGCGCCCCGGTGCGTGCCGACGAAGTCGTCGGCGGCGGCGAGGGCGCTGCGCGCGACGAGTTCCTCGGCGGCCGACAGGACCCCGGAGCGCCGGGTGCCGGCCGGCGCGGTCGCCCGTACGATCCGCCGCAGCGCCTCCAGCGGGTCGTACGGACCCGCGGCCGGCTCGGCGTGTACGCGGACGTGGGCCAGTTCCAGGTCGGCGTGGGTGACGCGGGCGCGCAGCTCACCGGCGGCGACGTCGACGGGGACGGCGACCGAGGACGCGCCGGGCACGGGGGCGGGCGTCGCGCCGGAGGCACCGGCCGTGTCCGCACCCGCGCCGGGCGAGGGGCGCGACGGCGCCCCGCCGGGGCCCGGGGTGCCCGGGGAACCGGCGGTCAGTCGCGCGGCGGCGGACTCGGCCGCGTGCCGGAGCGCCTCCACGTCCGCCTCCGCGCCGCTGAGCGCCGCGGGTACGAGGCGCTCGGCGGTCGACAGTTCCTCGGCCAGCCGCTCGACGCCGTGCACGAACACCCCGATCTGGTCGACCGCGCCCTCGGCCACGCGCAGATGACGGGCGGCCGCCGCGGGGTCCTGGGCGTCGGCCGACTGGTGGGCCCGGTTCAGCCGGGAGGTGGCCAGCAGCAGCCGGTCCTTGGCCAGCTCCACGTGTCCCGTGACGGATGCGACGGCCGCCGGGCCGTACCGTTCGCGCAGTCCGGCGACGGTCGAAGCGGCAATTCCCGTGCGCCCCGCCAGCTCACGGAACCGTGCCTCCGCGACCTCCAGCGCGTCACCCACCCCCCTTTCCAGGCCGCGCAGTTCGTCGAAGGAGGGGGCCTCCGCGTCCAGCAGCCGCCCCGCCTCCTCGCAGCGCCCGACCACGCCGGCCAGCGCCTGCGTCCGGGCCGCCGCGTCCTCGGGCACGCCGTGGTCGTAGCGCTCCCGCATCCGGCAGGCGGCGGCGAGCTCCGCCTCCGCCTCCCGTATCGCCCGTGTGAACGGCTCGACGGCCGCCGCGCCGAACCGTGCCTCGGCGAAACCGAGTTCCTCCCGGCTGGTGCGCACCCAGTCGTCCGCGAGGGTGATCAACTCCGTTGAGCGCCGGTTGAGTTCGCCGGACGGCGGCGGCGACCGCCACGGCGCGGACGGCGGCGCGGGGCCGCCGCCGGGGGTCGTACGGGTCCTGGCCCGCCGGGTCCGCCGGACGTACGCGTACCCGGCGAGCACACCCGCCGTGCCCACCGCCACGAGCGGCAGGGCGAGATAGCCGGGCGACGTCTCGTCGTGCCGCGGTGCGGCGGTGGCGGTGACCGGACGGGTCTCGGGGAGCGCAACCGCGGTGCCGCTGTTGATCGTCATCCCCGGGAGCACCAGCCACACGAGGCCCGCCGCCCCAGCCAGCACGATGTGCGCCACCCGCCCCGACAGCCGGCGGACCGCGCACCGCGGCCGGGCCGCCCGGAACACCGATGCCGTCACATTCGGGAGCGTATGACCCCCCGAGCCACCACGCGACCGGGCCGAGGCACTGGTGGGTCGAACGGGACACGACAACACAGGAGAGAACCCCGCCATGAAGAACACCAACGGCGACCAGAGGGACACCGACGCAACACCCACACCCGACGCGCCTGCCCCGGCCGACGACCGGGAGACCCCGGATGCCGTGAGCGTGGCCGGTGCGGCCGTCGCGCAAGAGCCCGCCGACGCGCAACGTGACGCCGACGGGGCGTCCGTCGATCCCGGGCAGGGCCGGGCGAGTCCGGTTCGGCGGGCGCGGCGGGGGCTGCGCTGGGTTCGGCGGGTTGTCCTCGGGATCGTGCTGTTGCTGGTGCTGTCGTTGGTCGGGGCCGAGGGTGCCCTTCGCGTGAACTACATGGGTGACCTCGCCGACAGGACGTACACCAGGGGGCAGGACGCGATCTGGCTCGGGCACGCCTGGGTGGACGGGCGGAAGAAGGACGCCGACGTCGCCGCCCTCGCCCGCCGGCTGCGCGGAACCGGCATCCGCGACCTGTATGTGCACGCGGGTCCGCTCGAACACGACGGCACGCTTCCGAAGTCGGCGTACTCCGGGGCCGGTTGGCTGATACCCGCCGTGCACCGCGCGCTCCCCGGCGTCCGTGTGCAGGCCTGGCTCGGGGACGAGCTGGCCACCGAGAGCCCGGACGGGATGCGGCTGGAGCGGGCCGCGACGCGCGCGGCCGTGGTCACCTCCACCCGCGAGATCCTGGCGGCCGGTTTCGACGGCGCCCACTTCGACCTGGAGCCGCTGCACTCCGGCGACCGCGACTACCTCGGCCTGCTCGACGACCTGCGGGCCGTCACCCGCGCCCACGGCGTGCCCCTGTCCGTCGCCGCCCACCAGATCGACCCGCTGCCCGCCTTCCACACCCTGTGGGGCACGCTCACCAACCACCCCAAGTGGTGGTCGCAGGCGTACTTCGCCCAGGTCGCCCGCCGCGTCGACCAGATCGCCGTGATGTCGTACGACACCATGCAGCCGCTGCCGAGCCTGTACGGCGGGTACGTCGCCCAGCAGACCTCCCTCGCCCTGGAGGTCACCCCGCCCACGACCGACCTGCTGATGGGCCTGCCGTTCTTCCACGACAACCGCTTCGGCCATCGCGCCTCCGCCGAGACCGTCCCCGCCGCCGTCCGCGGTGTCCGCCTCGGCCTCTCCCGCACGGACGCCGGCCGCGAGCGCTTCGGTGTCGCGCTGTACGTCGACTTCGCCGCCACGGAGGCCGACTGGACCGCCTACCGGGAGGGCTGGACCCGCCCGTCCTGATCATGGCGTCGGCGGAGGCCCCGGTGCGGGACCTACGACGATCGGCGCCCGATCTTCGACCCCAGCCACACCAGCGGGTCGTACTTGCGGTCGACGGCCCGTTCCTTCAGCGGGATCAGCGCGTTGTCGGTGATCTTGATGCCCTCGGGGCAGACCTCCGTGCAGCACTTGGTGATGTTGCAGTAGCCGAGCCCGTGCTCGTCCTGGGCCGCGCGCTTGCGGTCCAGGCCGGTCTCCGCGGCGGCGTCCAGCGGGTGCATGTCGAGTTCGGCGACGCGCATCAGGAAACGCGGGCCCGCGTACGCCCGCTTGTTGTCCTCGTGGTCGCGCACGACATGGCACACGTCCTGGCACAGGAAGCACTCGATGCACTTGCGGAACTCCTGCGACCGGTCCACGTCCTCCTGGAACATGCGGTACTCGCCCGGACCGAGACCGGCCGGCGGGACGAACGCCGGAACCTCGCGCGCCTTGGCGTAGTTGTAGCCGACGTCCGTCACCAGGTCGCGCACGACCGGGAAGGCACGCAGCGGGGAGACGGTGATCGTCTCCTCGGGGTCGAAGACCGACATACGGGTCATGCACATCAGCCGGGGCCGCCCGTTGATCTCCGCGGAGCACGAACCGCACTTGCCCGCCTTGCAGTTCCAGCGCACGGCGAGGTCCGGCGCCTGGGTCGCCTGGATCCGGTGGATGATGTCGAGGACCACCTCGCCGTCGTTGACCTCGACCGCGAAGTCCTCCAGGCCCCCGCTCCGGGCGTCGCCCCGCCACACCTTGAAGCGGGCCTCGTAGCTGCTCATTCGTACAGCTCCTCTTCGGCGAGGTACTTGACCAGCTCCTCCTTCTCGAAGAGGGCGAGCAGGTCGGAGCGGATGGGTTCGGTGGTCTCGCGGGAGAGGGTGATCTGGCCGCGCACGGGGTCCGTCGCCGCCAGCCCGCCCGTCGGGTCGGTCAGCCGGCACAGCAGGTTGATCCGGCGCCAGTCGCGGTCCATCGACGGGCAGTCCTCGCGGGTGTGCCCGCCGCGCGACTCCGTGCGCTCCAGCGCGGCCCGCGCCACGCACTCGCTGACCAGCAGCATGTTCCGCAGGTCCAGCGCGAGGTGCCAGCCGGGGTTGAACTGCCGGTGCCCCTCGACCCCGGCCCGCCGTGCCCGTACCCGCAGCTCGGCGAGTTTCTTCAGCGCCTGCTCCATCTCGCCCTCGCGGCGGATGATGCCGACCAGGTCGTTCATGGTCTGCTGGAGTTCCTGGTGCAGGGTGTACGGGTTCTCCGGCGGTCCGTCCGCGGGCTCCCCGCCCTGCTCGCCCTCCGCCGAGAACGGCCGCAGCGCCTCCGCGGCCGCCGCGTCGACCTGCGTCTCGTCCACGCTCGGACGTGCGGGCGCGGCCCCCAGCGCGTACTCGGCCGCGTGCCACCCGGCCCGGCGCCCGAACACCAGCAGGTCGGACAGCGAGTTGCCGCCGAGCCGGTTGGAGCCGTGCATGCCGCCCGCGACCTCCCCGGCCGCGAACAGCCCCGGCACCCCGCGGGCCGCC
Organism: Streptomyces sp. NPDC088817; assembly: GCF_044750345.1. Taxonomy (NCBI): domain Bacteria; kingdom Bacillati; phylum Actinomycetota; class Actinomycetes; order Kitasatosporales; family Streptomycetaceae; genus Streptomyces; species Streptomyces sp. NPDC088817. Next base: position 355,601 of record NZ_JBIVJN010000003.1, on the reverse strand, counting down.
GCCGTGTCCGAGTCGACCGCGATGCCGCCCATCACGTAGTGGCAGGTCGGCCCGACCTCCATCGGCTCCGCCGTGATGTCGACGTCGGCCAGCTCCTTGAACTGGTGGTACATCGAGGGCAGCCGGCGCCGCACGACCTCGGCCGGCATCCGCGTCGACACGTCCAGGAACACCCCGCCGTGCGGTGAGCCGCGGCCCTCTTTGACCTCGGAGTTGATGGCGCGGGCCACCTCGTCACGGGGCAGCAGTTCCGGTGGGCGCCGGTTGTTGTCCGGGTCCTCGTACCAGCGGTCCGCCTCCTCCTCCGACTCGGCGTACTTCTCCTTGAAGACGTCGGGGATGTAGTCGAACATGAACCGCTTGTCCTCGGAGTTGCGCAGCACCCCGCCGTCGCCGCGCACCGACTCGGTGACGAGGATGCCCTTCACCGACGGCGGCCAGACCATGCCCGTCGGATGGAACTGCACGAACTCCATGTTCAGCAGCGGCGCCCCGGCGAGCAGCGCGAGCGCGTGCCCGTCGCCGGTGTACTCCCACGAGTTGGACGTCACCTTGAACGACTTGCCGATGCCACCGGTCGCGACGACGACCGAGGGCGCCTCCAGCACGAAGAAGCGGCCGGACTCGCGCTCGTAGGCGAAGACCCCCGAGACGCGGCCGCCCACGGGGGAGCCGCCGTCGGGCGCGGTCTTGAGGACCCTGGTCACCGTGCACTCCTGGAAGACCTTCAGCCGGGACTCGTAGTCCCCGGTCTCCCGGTGGTCCTCCTGCTGCAACGAGACGATCTTCTGCTGGAGCGTGCGGATCAGTTCGAGGCCCGTGCGGTCGCCGACGTGCGCCAGGCGCGGGTACTCGTGCCCGCCGAAGTTGCGCTGCGAGATCCGGCCGTCCTTCGTACGGTCGAACAGCGCGCCCCAGGTCTCCAGCTCCCACACCCGCTGCGGGGCCTCCTGCGCGTGCAGCTCGGCCATCCGCCACTGGTTGAGGAACTTCCCGCCGCGCAGGGTGTCGCGGAAGTGGACCTGCCAGTTGTCGTGCTCGTTGGCGTTGGCCATGGCCGCCGCGATGCCGCCCTCGGCCATCACGGTGTGCGCCTTGCCGAACAGCGACTTGCAGATCACCGCGGTGCGCGCTCCGCGCTCGCGGGCCTCGATCGCGGCGCGCAGCCCGGCGCCGCCCGCGCCGACCACGACGACGTCCCATTCCTGCCGGTCCACCACGGACATCACAAGGCCCCAGTCGTCGTACTCATCAGAAGAACCGCGGATCGTCGAAGGCGCCGGAGGCGACCAGGTACACGTAGAAGTCGGCGAGCGCCACGCTGAGCAGGGAGGCCCAGGCGAGCTGCATGTGGCGGGCGTTCAGCCGGCTCACGAACTGCCAGAGGCGGTAGCGCACCGGATGCTTCGAGAAGTGCTTGATCTTGCCGCCCACGATGTGCCGACAGGAGTGGCAGGAGATGGTGTACGCCCAGATCAGCGCGATGTTGACCAGGAAGACGAGGGTGCCGAGCCCCATGTGGCCCCAGCGGTAGTGCTGGTCGCGGAAGGCCAGCACGGTGTCGTAGGTCAGCACGCCGGCCACCAGGATCGCCGCGTAGAAGAAGTACCGGTGGATGTTCTGCAGGATCAGCGGGAAGCGGGTCTCGCCGGTGTACGTGCGGTGCGGCTCGGCGACCGCGCAGGCCGGCGGGGACGCCCAGAAGCCCCGGTAGTAGGCCTTGCGGTAGTAGTAGCAGGTCAGCCGGAAGCCCAGCGGGAAGATCAGGATGATGATCGCCGGAGAGATCGCCCACCAGCTGCCGAACAGGTCGGCGTTGGGGCCCGCATGCATGGTCCGGCAGTTCTGCGCCAGGCACGGCGAGTAGAACGGCGAGACGTACGGCGCCGCGTAGTAGTGCGCGTTGGCGAAGGCCCGCCAGGTCGAGTACACGACGAACGCGAGCAGTCCGGCCGCGGTGGCGGCGGGCGCCAGCCACCACCGGTCGGTCCGCAGATGCCGGGCGGCGATCCGGGCCCGTCCGGGGGAGCGGACACCGCCGCCGAGCGCATGGGGTTGTGTGCCGGGGGGTTCGGTACCTGTGGCCAATGCGGGACGCACCTTTCTGTCAGGCTCGTCTCCGGGACACTGGAGCCGGTGTCGAGCCCCTTCGGGTCACTCGCGGTCGGTTCAGGGGGCGTGGCGGTCGCGGGCGCCGAGGCCCTCGTCGTCCGAGTCCGTCCACAGGGAGATGTCGTAGGGCGCGTCGGAGATGGTGACGAGCGCGGGCTGCTGCGGCGCGGCCCGGTCCTGGGACGCCTCGCGCAGCAGGGCGACACTCTCGCGCAGATGGTCGGCGTCGGTGCGCACGCGGCGTATCTCCAGCCCGCCCGCGAGCTGGTGCTCCAGTCGGCCCACCGACCGCAGCAGATCGTCGAGAGCGCGCTGGACCGACGTCAGGTCGTCGTGCACGGACATGACGTGACCTCACTTCCACGGGCGCGGGGCCCTAGGCGGCGACGTTCATGCGCCTGCGAGTGTTGCGCGTCACACCTGTCGGTGGGAAGGGATGTGCATCGATTGGCGGAATGCACACCCCACGCGCACGCCCGCACGCGCTCCGGGTGCGCCGGAGGCTGCCTGCGCCGAACGGGTGACCTTGCAAGCCCGCTCCGCCGTGTCGCCTCCGGCTGACGAACCCTTTCCTCTTCAGTGGGCCGTAGATCTGATGAACACCAAAATACCGCCAAATGCGATCAAACCCTACCCGTGCCACCGGCGGGAGCGGCTCCACGGAGGTAGCACAGATGTCCTACGACGGTGTCGGTCCGGGCGCGGTCATGCGCTCGGTCGCCTTCCTGACCGCGGGCGCCCTCGCGGTGCCCCTGCTCGCAGGCTGCGGCTCGGACGACGAGGGCAGCAAGCCGCTGGCCGCCCAGGACATCGCGCCCGCCGCCCGCAACCAGATCGCCGACGGCGGCAGACTGCGCTGGGCCGTGGACGCGATGCCGCAGACGCTGAACACCTTCCAGGCCGACGCCGACGCCGGCACCACCCGCATCGCCCAGGCGGTGCTGCCCGCCATGTTCCGGCTCGACGCGAACGGCCGTCCGCAGCGCGACGCCGACTACCTGGAGTCCGCCCGGGTGGTCGAGACCGAGCCCAAGCAGGTCGTCGTCTACCGGCTCAACCAGCAGGCCGTCTGGAGCGACGGCCGCGAGATCGGCGCCGCCGACTTCGCCGCCCAGTGGCGCGCCCTGTCCGGCAAGGACTCGGCGTACTGGACCGCCCGCAACGCCGGGTACGACCGCATCGAGAAGATCGAGCGCGGCGCCAGTGACCTGGAGGTCCGGGTCACCTTCGCCCGCCCCTACGCCGACTGGCGGTCGCTGTTCTCGCCGCTGTACCCCAAGGACGTCATGGGCACCGCGAACGCCTTCAACGACGGCGCCCGCAGAAAGCTCGCGGTCAGCGCCGGACCGTTCGCCGTGCGGAAGATCGACACCAAGTCCAAGGACGTCGTCCTCGGGCGCAACCCGCGCTGGTGGGGTCACCCGGCCAAGCTGTCCGAGATCGTGCTGCACGAGGTGCCCGGCGACAAGCGGGCCGCCGCCCTCGCCGAGGGCTCCGTGGACGTGGCCGACATCGAACCCGGCGATGTCCAGCGGATCACGGCCGCCGCCCAGGGCGGCAGCCCCTTCCGGGGCCCGGCCGGCGGCCGCACCGCCGCCAAGGCACTGCGCTCCTGGGCGGTGCTGCACGGCTCCGACGACAAGGCCGCCGACCACGAGCGCCGCGCCCTGGCGGCGGAGCGCACGTCGCTCACCGCCTATCTGCGCCAGCAGGAGTCACTGCGCGACTTCCAGGTGCGCAAGTCGCTGGAGCCCGCCTACACCCAGCTCGCCCTCAACGGCTCCGAGGGCCCCCTGGCCGACGAGCGGGTCCGCCAGGCGGTCGCGCACGCGCTGGACCGCAAGGAGCTCGCCGAGATCGTCCTGAAGCCGCTCGGCCTGCCCGCGGTCCCGGTCGGCAGCCACCTCGCCCTGTCCGGCCAGAACGCCTACGCCGACAGCAGCGACGCCCTCGGCGGCGAGGACTCCGCCCAGGCGCGGGACCTGCTCGCGGACGCCGGCTGGGTGCCCGGCCCGATCAAGGAGCAGAAGGACGCCAAGAAGGCCGAGAAGGGGGACAAGGCGGCCGGCGGCGAGGGCCACGGCTCCCCGAACTCCGCCGGTGACGGGACGTACATCGTCGGCCAGAACGACGACGTGGAGGACGGCAAGGGACCCGGCCGGAGCGAGCAGGACCGCGACCACCGGGACCAGGAGCAGAGCCGGCCGGGCGACGGCGGCCCCAAGCAGCTCGCCCAGGACGGCAGGCAGCAGTACACCGGCGACCACCTCAAGCAGGGCGGCGCTCCCGGTGCCTACGCCCCCAAGGGCACCGCCGCTCCGGGGCCCGCCGCCGCGGGGCCGCTGGCCAAGGACGGCAAGCCGCTCACCTTGCGCTTCGTGGTTCCCTCGGGCCCCGGCTCGGACTCGCTGCGCAAGGTCGCCGACCGGGTGACCGTCATGCTCAAGAAGGTCGGCATCGGCACGGAGATCACCAAGGTGCCCGACGAGAGCTACTTCCGGGACCACATCGCCTCCGGGCAGTTCGACCTCGCGCTGTACTCCTGGCCCGCCTCCGCCTGGCCGGCCACCGACGCCCGGCCCATCTACGCCAAGCCGGTGCCGGCCGCCGACGGCTCCCTGAACGTCCAGCAGAACTACACGCGCGTCGGCACCGACCAGGTCGACCAGCTCTTCGACCAGGCCCTCACCACCCTGGACGAGGGCGAGCAGGCGGGCCTGCTGCGCAAGGCCGACGCCCGCATCTGGGCGGCGGCCGGGTCGATCCCCCTCTATCAGCGGCCCCAGCTCACGGCCGTCCGCAGGAACCTCGCGAACGTCGGGGCCTTCGGCTTCCAGACCCCCGTCTACGAGGACATGGGCTTCCTGAAGAAGGGGGCGCAGCCGTCGGGCGGCGCCTCAACGAAGGGCTGACACGCCCGGAAACGCCGGCAGGCGCCGCTCCGGAGAGCGGCGCCTGCCGGTTGGTGTGCCCGAGGGTCAGGAGTGCTTGGCGCGGCTGGCGGCGCGGGCGCGGTCGCGCTGGTCGAGGACGACCTTGCGGATGCGGACCGCCTCCGGGGTGACCTCGACGCACTCGTCGTCGCGGCAGAACTCCAGCGACTGCTCCAAAGAGAGCTTGCGCGGCGGGACGATCGCCTCGAACGAGTCGGCCGACGACGACCGCATGTTGGTGAGCTTCTTCTCCTTGGTGATGTTGACGTCCATGTCGTCGGAGCGGGAGTTCTCACCGACGATCATGCCCTCGTACACCTCGGTGCCCGGGTCCGTGAACAGCACGCCGCGCTCCTGGAGGTTCGTCATCGCGAAGGCGGTGACGGAGCCGGAGCGGTCGGCGACCAGGGAGCCGTTGTTACGGGTCTGCAGCGTGCCGAACCAGGGCTCGAAGCCCTCGTGGATGGAGTGGCCGATGCCCGTGCCGCGGGTCTGGGTCAGGAACTCGGTGCGGAAGCCGATCAGGCCCCGGGACGGGACGACGAACTCCATGCGGACCCAGCCGGAGCCGTGGTTGGACATGTTGTCCATCCGGCCCTTGCGCACGCCCATGAGCTGCGTGACGGCGCCCATGTGCTCCTCGGGCACGTCGATCGTCATGCGCTCGACCGGCTCGTGGACCTTGCCGTCGACCTCCTTGGTGACCACCTGCGGCTTGCCGATGGTCAGCTCGAAGCCCTCGCGGCGCATCTGCTCGACCAGGATGGCCAGCGCCAGCTCGCCGCGGCCCTGCACCTCCCAGGCGTCCGGGCGCTCGGTGTCCAGGACACGCAGCGAGACGTTGCCGATCAGCTCGCGGTCGAGGCGGTCCTTGACCTGGCGGGCTGTGACCTTGCGGTCCTTGACGGCCGCCTTCGCGTCGGCGCCCTTGCCGGTGCCGCCGCGGCCGACCAGCGGGGAGGTGTTGGTGCCGATGGTCATGGAGATCGCCGGCTCGTCGACCGTGATCAGCGGCAGCGCGATCGGGTTCTCGGTGTCCGCGAGGGTCTCGCCGATCATGATGTCCGGGATACCGGCGACGGCGCAGATGTCACCGGGGCCGGCCTTCTCGGCGGGCTTGCGGGTGAGCGCCTCGGTCATCATCAGCTCGGAGATCCGCACGTTGTGCACGGAGCCGTCGCGCTTGATCCAGGCGACCGTCTGGCCCTTGCGCAGCTCGCCCTGCTCCACGCGCAGCAGCGCGATACGGCCGAGGAAGTTGTCCGCGTCCAGGTTGGTGACGTGCGCCTGGAGCGGGGCGGCCTCGTCGTAGGTGGGGGCCGGGATGTGCTGGAGGATCGTGGAGAAGAACGGCTCCAGGTTGGTGGAGTCGCCGGGGACCGTGCCGTCCTCGGGCTTGGTCAGCGAGGCGATGCCGTCCCGGCCGCAGGCGTAGACGATCGGGAACTCGATCTGGTCCTCGTCGGCGTCCAGGTCCAGGAACAGGTCGTAGGCCTCGTTGACGACCTCGTCGATCCGGGCGTCGGGCCGGTCCGTCTTGTTGATGCAGAGGATGACGGGCAGCCGGGCCTGGAGGGCCTTGCGCAGCACGAAGCGGGTCTGCGGCAGCGGGCCCTCGGAGGCGTCGACGAGCAGGACGACGCCGTCGACCATCGACAGGCCGCGCTCGACCTCACCGCCGAAGTCGGCGTGGCCGGGGGTGTCGATGATGTTGATCGTGATGGGCTCCCCGCCGTCCTTGGGGTGGTACTTCACCGCCGTGTTCTTGGCGAGGATCGTGATGCCCTTCTCACGTTCCAGATCGTTCGAGTCCATCATGCGCTCGTCGACCTGGTCGAGCTGATGCGCGGCGAAGGCGCCGGCCTGCTTCAGCATGGCGTCGACGATGGTGGTCTTGCCGTGGTCGACGTGGGCGACGATGGCGACGTTGCGGATGTCGTGGCGCGTGGCCATAGTGAGGCGTACTCCCGAAGTGTGCGGACGACCTGCGCGTACGTCGGTGTTACGCGGGCCCTGCCGGGCGGGGACCCGCCACGGCCTCACCCCATCGTACGGGGTGCTGTCACCCTGCTGTCGCCGCCGACCGGCGCGAAGGCCGCAACCGACCGCAAGCTCACGTTTCCCTCAAGTCGCTCGTATCCCTTTGGATCACGACTGTCTACTTTGACCTGACCTCGTCATTCGGCGAGGCCGGGAACCCGGCCGGTACCAGGCCGGGCCAGTGGAAACGGGGAGAAGGCAGTGACCATGTGAGCCGGGATACAAGTCCGCGACCTACCGCAGGACCGTCACCTCCGGCCGGGAGGTCACCGCCGGGGCCAGCTACTCGGCCGGCTGGGTCATCTCCGGCATGGACGCCCATGTCTCCGGGACCCTGACCAAGGCGGGGGAGAAGGCGAAGGAGACGAGCGAGTCGGTCACCCACAACTTCAACAAGCCGGGGACCTACGTGGTCTTCAGTGGCGTCAAGAAGGCCTCCGGCTATGACAAGCCCAAGACCTGCAACAGCAGCGGCACGGGCTGGTCCAAGGAGGGCCACGGCAAGGCGCACAGCTGGGGTCGGGAGCCCCGGCCCCGCTCCGTTCGCAGGTGGGATCGGTCGATCGAGGGTTTTCCCTAGGGGAACGGCCCGGGGCCGCTCAGGGATCGCGCCGGCGACTCCGCGACGCTAAGGTGGCGCAAATGTGCGTACCCCTCGGTGGGTGTGTCCCGGTTCCTCCCGCTTGCGGCGTCGAGAGCATGACTCCGCCGACGAGCGCAACTGATTTCCCGTCAGATTGTCCGATATCCGGACGTGCGATTCCGATAGTTGTGTAACAAGTCCGTTTCGCAGGGATCTTTCGCGAAACGGTTTGTCCGGATTTTGGAAGATGTAGCCATCAGGTGTGATCGAACCGAGACCGAATGGCAGTGGTCCGACCGGTGAGCGATGGCAGATAGTTAGGCGCGTAGAGCTCGGGTCGACGGGTCATGCGCTGCAGGAGGCGCCGACTCACGAGCGTTGCGGGTGCACGTGTACCTTCCCCGTTCTTCATGACCGTGGGATGTCGTGTGCTCCGCCTTGCGGTGAACACAGGACTCAGAGGAGGAACCCATGCGTGGTGCCAGGAGCGCCAAGTGGGTCGCTGGTGCAATCGTCATAGCCCTGGCTGCGACCGCCTGCGGAGGCGGCGACGACAGCAGCAGCGGTAGCAAGGGCTCCGGCAAGGACGGTGGCTCCTTCCGGATGGGTATCACCGAACCGGTGGCCATTGACCCGTACAACGCGCAGGAGTCCGAGGGCATCCTCGTCACGACCAACCTGTTCACCGGTCTGTACCTGCCGACCGCCGACGGTCAGGTCCTTCCGGCGCTGGCCACCTCCAAGAAGGTCAGCAAGGACGGCAAGACCTGGACCTTCGGCATCAAGAAGGGCACCAAGTTCACCAACGGTGAAGCGGTGGACGCCGAGTCCTTCATCCGCGGCTGGAACCGCGTGGCGCAGAAGTCGGCCGCGTCCGACGTCGCCTACCACATGGCCGGCGTCGAGGGCTTCGGCGACGTGCAGTCGGGCAAGGCCAAGACCCTGTCCGGTCTGAGCGCCCCGGACCCGTACACCCTCCAGGTGAAGCTGTCCGAGCCGGACTTCGAGTTCTACATCAAGCTCACCCACACGGTCTTCAGCCCCGTCCCGAAGGTCGCGGGCGACGCCAAGAACAAGGCGTACAATGACGCCCCCATCGGCAACGGCCCCTTCAAGATGTCGGGCAAGTGGGAGCACAACAAGTCGATCACGCTCGTCCGCAACGACGACTACGGCCTGACCAAGGCGCACCTGGACAAGGTGCAGATCGACATCCTGAACTCCAACAACGGCGTGACGCTGGAGTACCAGGGCTTCGAGTCGGGCCAGTACGACTGGGCCCGTATGCCCACCCCGCAGCTGCCGGCCGCCAAGGCCAAGTACGACTCGCAGGGTGAGTGGCTCGAGCAGGACACCAACGGTATGAACTACCTCCTGCCGATCACCGACAACGGTCCGCTGAAGAACGCGAAGGCCCGCGAGGCCGTCTCCTACGCGATCGACCGGGACGCCATCATCAAGGGCGTCTTCCAGAACATGCAGAGCAAGTCGACGACGATCCTGCCGCCGGCGTTCAAGGACGTGTACCAGAAGGACCTGTGCACCTCCTGCGTCGCGCAGGACAAGGCCAAGGCCAAGCAGCTCGCCAAGGAAGGCGGCCTGAAGCCGGGCACCACCATCGAGCTCGGCTACAACACCGGCGCGGGCCACGAGGAGTGGATCCAGGCCGTCAAGCAGCAGCTCGAGGAGGTCCTCGGCGTCAAGGTGAAGGCGACCGGCAAGCCGTTCGCCGAGCTCCTCGGCGACCAGCAGAAGCCGAACGCGACCGGCCTGTACCGCTTCGCCTGGGGTGCGGACTACCCGACGCCGGACAACTTCCTGTACCCGCTGCTGGACACCGCGTCGATCAACAAGGACGCCTCCGGCAAGGTCACCGGTGACAACCGCGGCCGCTACAGCAACAAGAAGTTCGACGACCTGCTCGCCAAGGCCCGCGCCACCGAGGACCAGGCCGGCCGCAACGAGATCTACAAGGAGGCGGAGAAGGTCGCCATGGACGACATGGCCCTGATCCCGCTCTGGAACCGTCACCAGCTGCGTCTCGCCAACACCAAGAAGTTCGACAACATGGCGATGGACTTCCACGAGGACCCGAACCTCGCTGAGATCAAGCTGAAGTAACGGGTCGCCGCGCACGGCGCGGAATCCGGAAACCGGGGGTCGTGGGGTTCGAGCTGGGGCTCGGACACCACGACCCCCGCCGACCGTCGGGAGAGGTGTGATCCACCTCTCCCGCCCCCACCCCACCCCCCCACATTCCGGGGCGCGAGGGAGCTGCTGAGGAAGTGGCAGCGAGGTAGAGAGGCAGTTATGGGAAGGTACGTGGTCCGCAGGCTGGGCCAGCTCGTCGTGGTCGTGCTCGGCGCGACGATGATTCTGTTCGCCTGCCTGTTCGTGATCCCCGGTGACCCGGTGGGTCAGATCGCCGGCAGCGACAAGGCGCGGGACCCGGCCGTCATCGCGGAGATGCACAAGCAGTACGGACTCGACAAGCCGCTGGTCGTCCAGTACGGGACGTACGTCGGCAAGCTTGTCACCGGGGACCTCGGCACGGACTACACGCAGGACCGCCCGGTCACCGAGATCCTGGCCCCGAAGCTGGGGAACACTGCGAAGCTGGCGGTCGCGGCCATCGTGATCGACGTCATCATCGGCATCTCGGTCGGCGTGCTCGCCGCCATGCGCAGATACTCCATCTGGGACGTGTCGGCGACCTTCCTCACGACCCTGGCCATCGGCGTGCCGTCCATCGTGCTCGGCATGATCATGCAGAGCATCTTCGTCATCAAGCTGGGCTGGTTCCCGCTGATCGCCGGCGACAGCTTCGAGGGCATCGTGCTCCCCGCCATCACCCTCGCCATCATCGACGCGGCCCTCGTGGCCCAGCTCGCGCGCAGCACGATGCTGGAGGTACTGCGCGCCGACTACGTCAAGACGGCCATCGCCAAGGGCCTGCCCCGCCGGACGGTCCTCGCCCGGCACATCATGCGCAACTCGGTCATCCCGGTGATCACCTACCTGGGTATCTCCTTCGGCTCGCTGCTCGGCGGCGCCATCATCACGGAGACGATCTTCAACTGGAACGGCATCGGCCTCGCGCTGATCCAGGCGATCGGGCAGAACAACAACCCCATCATCGTGGGGGTCGTGACGATCGGTGTGGCGGTCTTCGTCGTGCTGAACCTGATCGTCGACCTGCTCTACGCCGCTCTCGACCCGCGCATCCGCCTTGCCTGACCCGCAGGGTCGTTTTCCTCTAGGAGTCACACAATGACCGAACTCGTCTCGGGCACGGGAGAGCCGACGGCGGCCGGCCCCGCCCCGGCGCGCCCGGACGCCGAACCCAGCGTCGCCAGGGTCAGCCAGTGGTCCGACATCCGGCACCGCTTCTTCGCCAACAAGCTGGCCGTGGTGGGTCTGGCGATCATCGTCGTCCTCATCCTCGTCGCGATCTTCGCCCCGCTGCTCGCGCCGTACGACCCGCTCAAGCAGAACCTGATGAACACGCTGCAGGCCCCGGGCGGCGATCACCTGCTGGGCACCGACGCCCTCGGGCGCGACCAGCTCTCGCGGCTCATCTACGGCAGCCGCATCGCCATCGTCGTGGGTCTCGCCTCGATCCTCGTGGCCCTCACCATCGGCATCCTGCTGGGCTCCCTGGCCGGTTACTACGGCCGCTGGGTCGACACGGTCATCATGCGCGTCGCCGACATCTTCTTCGCCTTCCCGCTGCTGATCGGCGCCATCGTCATCATCCTGGTGATGGGCCGCGGCGTGCTGCCCGTCGTGCTCTCGCTCGGCATCTTCACCTGGGCGACCTTCGCCCGCCTGCTGCGCAGCCAGATCCTCTCGGTGCGCGAGATGGACTACGTGCACGCGGCCAAGGCGCTGGGCGCGAGCCAGGGGCGGATCATCCGCAAGCACATCCTGCCCAACTCGCTGACGTCGGTGCTGGTGTACGGCACCAGCAACGTCGGCATCGCGATCGTGGCGGAGGCGTCGCTGTCGTACCTCGGCGTCGGCGTCGACCCCGAGGTCGCCGAGTGGGGCAACATGATCTCCGCCGGCCGCGGCTTCATGGGCGTCAAGGACTTCATGTGGACGTACCCGAGCCTCGCCATCGTCATCACCGCGCTGGGCTTCATCCTGCTGGGCAACGGCCTGCGCGACGCGCTCGACCCGAAGCTGCGGTGAGGCACCGCCATGAGTCGAACCCCTGTGACCAAGCACGATGAAGGTGACGGCATGACCAGCCTGGAGATGGCACCCGGCAACACTGGGGCGGACGGGACCGCGCCGCTTCTCGAAGTCCGCGACCTGCACGTGGAGTTCAAGGTCCGTGACACCGTGACCAAGGCGGTCAACGGCGTCAACTACAGCGTCAGGGCGGGCGAGACGCTCGCCGTGCTCGGTGAGTCGGGCTCCGGCAAGTCCGTCACCGCGCAGGCGATCATGGGCATTCTGGACAGCCCGCCCGGACGGATCGCCAAGGGCGAGATCTTCTTCCAGGGCCAGGACATCCTGCGCCTGCCGGAGAACGAGCGGCGCAAGCTGCGCGGCGCCAAGATGGCGATGATCTTCCAGGACGCGCTGTCCTCGCTCAACCCGGTGCTGTCGGTGGGCTACCAGCTCGGCGAGATGTTCCGGGCCCACCAGGGCATGTCCAAGAAGGACGCCAAGGCCAAGGCCATCGAGCTGATGGACCGCGTGCGCATCCCCGCCGCCGCCCAGCGCGTCGGCGACTACCCGCACCAGTTCTCCGGCGGTATGCGCCAGCGCATCATGATCGCCATGGCGCTCGCCCTGGAGCCGGACCTGATCATCGCCGACGAGCCGACCACGGCTCTCGACGTGACCGTCCAGGCCCAGGTGATGGACCTGCTCGCGGAGCTTCAGCGCGAGTACAACATGGGCCTGATCCTGATCACCCACGACCTGGGTGTGGTCGCGGACGTCGCCGACAAGATCGCGGTGATGTACGCGGGGCGGATCGTCGAGACCGCGCCGGTGCACGAGCTGTACAAGCGCCCCGCGCACCCGTACACCAAGGGCCTGCTGGACTCGATCCCGCGCCTGGACCACAAGGGCCAGGAGCTGTACGCCATCAAGGGCCTGCCGCCCAACCTCCAGGCGATCCCGCCGGGCTGCGCGTTCAACCCGCGCTGCAGCATGGCGCAGGACGTCTGCCGCACCGACGCACCGCCGCTGGTGCCGGTGACCGAGCGCGACGGCACGGAGCTGCCGGGCCGCCGCTCCGCATGCCACTTCTGGAAGGAGACGATCCATGGCTGAGCCCACGAAGCTCGCGAAGGACAACGAGCCGCAGGACGACGCCACGCCGAACGTCTCCGAGGTGGACACCGTCGACGCGGCCTCCGAGGAGGAGGCGGTCGCGGCGATCGACGCGCCCGTCGAGCGCGGCGAGCCGATCCTGCAGGTCCGCAACCTGGTCAAGCACTTCCCGCTGACCCAGGGCATCCTGTTCAAGAAGCAGATCGGCGCGGTCAAGGCCGTCGACGGCATCTCCTTCGACCTGTACCAGGGCGAGACCCTGGGCATCGTGGGCGAGTCCGGCTGCGGCAAGTCCACCGTCGCCAAGCTCCTGATGAACCTGGAGCAGGCGACCGCGGGCGAGATCTTCTACAAGGGCCAGGACATCACCCGGCTGTCGGGGCGCGCGCTGAAGGCGGTGCGCCGCAACATCCAGATGGTGTTCCAGGACCCGTACACGTCGCTCAACCCCCGTATGACGGTGGGCGACATCATCGGCGAGCCCTTCGAGATCCACCCCGAGGCGGCCCCCAAGGGCGACCGGCGCCGCAAGGTGCAGGAGCTGCTGGACGTCGTCGGCCTCAACCCGGAGTACATCAACCGGTACCCGCACCAGTTCTCCGGCGGTCAGCGCCAGCGCATCGGCATCGCCCGCGGCCTCGCGCTCAACCCCGAGGTCATCATCTGCGACGAGCCGGTCTCGGCCCTGGACGTGTCCGTCCAGGCGCAGGTCATCAACCTGATGGAGCGTCTGCAGAACGAGTTCAACCTCTCCTACGTCTTCATCGCGCACGACCTGTCGATCGTCCGGCACATCTCGGACCGCGTGGGTGTGATGTACCTCGGCAAGATGGCCGAGATCGGCAGCGACGAGCAGATCTACGACCACCCGACGCACCCCTACACCCAGGCGCTGCTGTCGGCGGTTCCGGTGCCGGATCCGGAGGCCCGCGAGCACCGGGAGCGGATCATCCTGGCCGGCGACGTGCCGTCCCCGGCCAACCCGCCCTCGGGCTGCCGCTTCCGCACCCGCTGCTGGAAGGCGCAGGACAAGTGCGCCGAGGAGGTCCCGCTGCTCGCCGTGCCCGAGCGCTTCAAGGGCTCGGACTCCCCGGCGGCCCACGAGTCGGCCTGCCACTTCGCCGAGGAGAAGGACGTCGTCGGCGCGGCGTGACCCGCTGAGCGGCGCAGACCGATCCCCGACCGGTTCCCGGTACCGCACGACGGTGCCGGGAACCGGCCGTATCGGCCGGTCGTTTTCCGGTCGGCGGGCGAGATCACGGGGTGGAGGGGAGCGGCCGGGTGACACTGCATCACGTGGAGCTGTGGGTGGCGGACCTGGAGCGCGCCCGCGCCTGCTGGGGCTGGCTCCTCGGACGGCTCGGCTGGTCGCCGTACCAGGACTGGCCGGCGGGAGTGAGCTGGCGGTCCGGTGACACCTACCTCGTGATCGAGCGGTCCCCGGCCCTGCGCGGCGACCGGCACGACCGGCTCCGCCCAGGCCTGAACCACCTGGCGTTCCACGTGCCCACCCGGCAAGGGCTCGACGCCCTGGTCGCCGAGGCGCCCGGGCACGGCTGGACGCTGATGTTCGCCGACCGCCACCCGTACGCGGGCGGCCCCGGCCACTACGCCGCCTACCTGGAGAACACCGACGGCTTCGAAGTCGAACTGGTGGCCCACCCGGAGCCCCCCGAGACCTCCCCGGCCACGACGCCCCCCGAACCGCCGTGACACCGCCCACCCCCCGCCGCGACACCGGACGACATCCCCGCACCGAGCGCCCACGCGCCGCGCGCGCCCTGCGCCGAGCGGTTCCACGTCGCGCGGTCCTCGTCCCGGCCGGGCTTCGCGCAGGTCGGGGCGCGTGCAGGGCTGGCCTCGCGTCGGTCGGCCTCGTGCCGGGCGGACCGATTTTCTACTGTTCTCAAGGAGCACCTCATGACGGAGACCGCGGCGGCGAACGCTCTGCCGTATACGGAACTCGACGGGTTCGGACTGCGTCTGCGGGCCTGGCGGGAGCATGACGTGCCTGCCGTGATGAAGGGCCTGAACGACCCCGAAGCGCTGCGCTGGTCCGCCATGCAGGCGACCCCCATGGACGAGGCCGGAGCGCTGGACTACGTCGCCACACGTGCCGAGCACTGGAAACAGGGCAGGCACGCGCCGTACTGCGTCACCGACGCCGTCACCGGGGAGGTGCTCGGCAGCGTGGAACTCCACAAGATAGAGCGCCGCATGGGCCACGCCGGGGTCGGTTACTGGCTCCTGCCCGAGGCGCGCGGCCGCGGCACGGTGACCCGGGCCGTCGAGCTGTGCGTCCGCTGGGGCTTCGAACAGCTCGGCCTGCACCGTATCGATCTGGGGCACGCCGTCGGCAACACGCCCTCCTGCCGGGTCGCCGACCGCTGCGGTTTCGCGTACGAGGGGGTGCTGCGCGGCTTCCTGCCCGCCGCGGGCGTGCCGGGCACGTACTTCGACACCCACCTCCACGCCCGACTCGCGACGGACCCGTACCCGGCCGTCGGCTGACCGCCGGTCAGGTCCTCCACGGATCCTCTCCACCCGTCCGGCGGGGGTGCCCGGTGCGGCGACCGTGTGATGTGCAGCTTATGTGCTGATATGTCTCAGGTCACCGCATCCCGAGGAGGCACCCATGCGTGGAGTCGCGCGCACCAGGGCCTTTCGAGGCCCCGGGTGGGCCGCCGCGGGTGCGATGGGCGCCGCGCTCCTCCTCGCGGCCTGCGGCGGCGGGGGCGCAGGCGTCGGCGCCAAGGCGCTGACCGCTTCCTGGGGCGACCCGCAGAACCCGCTGGAGCCGTCCAACACCAACGAGGTGCAGGGCGGCAAGGTGCTCGACATGATCTTCCGCGGGCTGAAGCGGTACAACCCGAGGACCGCCAAGGCCGAGAACATGCTCGCCGAGCGGATCGACACCACCGACTCGCAGCACTTCGCCATCACCGTCAGGGACGGCTGGAAGTTCAGCAACGGCGAACCCGTCACCGCCCGTTCGTTCGTCGACGCCTGGAACTACGGCGCGAGCCTGCGGAACAACCAGAAGAACGCCTACTTCTTCGGCTACATCGAGGGCTACGACAGGGTCCACCCCGAGAGTGGCAGGCAGAGCGCCGACACCCTCTCCGGTCTGAAGGTCACCGGCCCGCGCACCTTCACCGTCACCCTCGGCCAGAAGTTCTCCACCTTCCCCGACACCCTCGGCTACGCCGCCTTCGCCCCGCTGCCCCGCACCTTCTTCACCCACCACGCCGCCTGGCTGGACTCACCCGTCGGCAACGGTCCGTACACCATCGAGTCGTACACCAGGGGCGCGCAGATGACGCTCAAGAAGTGGGACGGCTACCCGGGCCCGGACAAGGCGCGGAACGACGGCGTGACCCTGGTGGTCTACACCGACAGCAACACCGCGTACACCGACGTGCTCGCCGGCAACCTCGACCTGGTCGACGACATCCCCGCCGGACAGCTCAAGAACGTGCGGACCGACCTGGCCGGCCGCTACATCAACAGCCCGGCCGGCATCCTGCAGACGCTCGCCTTCCCGTTCTACGACCCGAAGTGGAACACCGCTGGCGCGCGCAAGGTCCGCACCGGCCTGTCCATGGCGATCAACCGCAAGCAGATCACCGAGACCATCTTCCGGCGCACCCGCACCCCGGCCACCGACTGGACCTCACCCGTCCTCGGCACGGACGGCGGCTTCAAGCCGGGCCTGTGCGGCCACGCCTGCGACTACGACCCCGCCGGGGCCAGGAAGCTGGTCCAGGAGGGCGGCGGACTCCCCGGCGGCCAGGTGCGGATCACGTACAACGCGGACACCGGCTCGCACAAGCAGTGGGTGGACGCCGTGTGCAACTCCATCAACAACGTGCTCGGCAACGACCGGGCGTGCGTGGGCAACCCGGTCGGCACCTTCGCCGACTTCCGCAACCAGATCAGCGGGCACCGGATGACCGGACCCTTCCGGGCCGGCTGGCAGATGGACTACCCGCTGATCCAGAACTTCCTCCAGCCGCTGTACTACACGGGCGCCTCCTCCAACGACGGCAAGTGGTCCAACCAGCGCTTCGACCGCCTCGTCGACCAGGCCAACGCCGAGAGCGACCGGCCCCGGGCGATCCGGCTCTTCCAGCAGGCCGAGGGCGTCCTGCGGGACAACATGGCCGCCATCCCGCTGTGGTACCAGAACGGCAGCGCCGGCTACTCCGACCGGCTGCACGACGTGACGCTCAACCCGTTCAGCGTCCCCGTCTACGACGAGATCAGGGTCGGCTGATCCGCATGGGACGCTATGTCGCCAGACGGCTGCTCCAGATGATCCCGGTGTTCTTCGGGGCCACCCTGCTGATCTTCCTGATGGTGAACGTGATGGGCGACCCCATCGCCGGACTGTGCGGGGAGCGCGCCTGCGACACCGCGACCGCCGCCCAGCTCAGACGGGAGTTCGGCCTCGACAAGCCGCTGTGGCAGCAGTACGCGACCTACATGGGCAACGTCTTCACCGGCGACTTCGGCACCGCCTTCAACGGACAGCCCGTCACCCAGCTGATGGCGTCGGCGTTCCCCGTCACCATCCGGCTGACCATCGTCGCGATCCTCTTCGAGATCGTCGTCGGCATCACCCTGGGCGTGCTGACCGGGCTGCGTCGCGGCCGGCCCGTCGACACCTCGGTCCTGGTCCTCACCCTCGTCGTCATCTCCGTCCCCACCTTCGTCACAGGACTGCTGCTGCAACTGCTGTTCGGCGTCAAGTGGGGCTGGATCAGGCCCTCGGTGTCCCCGGCGGCGGCCTTCGGCGAGCTGATCGTGCCCGGCCTGGTCCTCGCCTCCGTCTCCCTCGCCTACGTCACCCGGCTGACCCGTACCTCCATCGCCGAGAACCGGCGCGCGGACTACGTGCGCACGGCCGTCGCCAAGGGAGTGCCCCGGCGCCGGGTCGTCGTCCGGCACCTGCTGCGCAACTCCCTGATCCCCGTGGTCACCTTCATCGGCACCGACATCGGCGCGCTGATGGGCGGCGCCATCGTCACCGAGCGCATCTTCAACATCCACGGCGTCGGCTACCAGCTCTACCAGGGCATCCTGCGGCAGAACACCCAGACCGTCGTCGGCTTCGTGACGGTCCTCGTCATGGTCTTCCTGGTCGCCAACCTGCTCGTGGACCTGCTCTATGCCGTACTCGACCCGAGGATCCGCTATGCCTGAGCAGCCGCGGGAGCCGGAGCGCGCCATCGCCGGGACCGGCATGGGCGGCGCGATGGACCTCGCGGCGAGCGAGGCGACGACACTGGAGCGGGCGCCGGGCGGGCCGACGGGCAAGCCGCGCTCCCTGTGGTCCGACGCCTGGCGCGACCTGCGCCGCAACCCGGTCTTCCTGCTCTCCGCGCTGGTGATCTGCTTCCTGGTCCTCATCGCGCTCTGGCCGTCCCTGATCACCTCGGGCAATCCGCTCACCTGCGATCTGGCCCGCGCCCAGGACGGCTCCGCGCCCGGCCACCCCTTCGGCTTCGACGGCCAGGGCTGCGACGTCTACACGCGCACCGTCTACGGGGCCCGCGCGTCCGTCACGGTCGGCGTGTGCGCCACGCTCGGGGTGGCGCTCCTCGGCTCGGTACTGGGCGGGTTCGCCGGGTTCTACGGCGGCGCCGGGGACGCCGTGCTGTCGCGGGCCACGGACGTCTTCTTCGCCATCCCCGTCGTCCTCGGCGGTCTCGTCCTGCTGTCCGTCGTCCCGAGCAGCACCGTCTGGCCGGTCGTCGGGTTCATCGTGCTGCTCGGCTGGCCGCAGATCGCCCGGATCGCGCGCGGGTCCGTCATCACCGCCAAACAGCTCGACTACGTCCAGGCCGCCCGCGCCCTGGGCGCCTCCGACTCCCGCATCCTGCTGCGGCACATCGCGCCCAACGCGGTCGCCCCGGTGATCGTCGTCGCCACCATCGCGCTCGGCACGTACATCGCCCTGGAGGCCACCCTGTCCTACCTCGGGGTCGGGCTGAAGCCGCCCAGCGTCTCCTGGGGCATCGACATCTCCGCCGCCTCGCCCTACGTCCGCAACGCCCCGCACGCGCTGCTGTGGCCCGCCGGGGCGCTGGCGATCACGGTCCTGGCCTTCATCATGCTCGGCGACGCGGTGCGCGACGCCCTCGACCCGAAGCTGAGGTGACGGCGCCGTGCTGCTCGAAGTCCGCGACCTGTACGTGGAGTTCCGGACCCGGGACGGGATCGTCCACGCCGTCAACGGAGTCGGCTACGAGGTGGAGGAGGGCGAGACGCTCGCCGTGCTCGGGGAGTCCGGCTCCGGCAAGTCCGTGACCGCGCAGGCCGTCATGGGCATCCTCGACGTGCCGCCCGGCCGGATCAGCGGCGGGCGGATCCTGTTCCGCGGCAGGGACCTGCTGGAGCTGAAGGAGGAGGAGCGGCGGCGGATCCGGGGCGCCGAGATGGCGATGATCTTCCAGGACGCGCTGTCCGCGCTGAACCCGGTGCTGTCCGTCGGCGACCAGCTCGGCGAGATGTTCGTCGTGCACCGGGGCATGTCCCGCAAGGACGCGCGCGCCAGGGCCGTGGAGCTGATGGACCGGGTGCGCATCCCGGCCGCCCGGCAGCGCGTCGGCGACTACCCGCACCAGTTCTCCGGCGGCATGCGCCAGCGCATCATGATCGCGATGGCGCTCGCCCTGGAGCCGGCGCTCATCATCGCCGACGAGCCGACCACGGCCCTCGACGTGACCGTCCAGGCCCAGGTGATGGACCTGCTCGCCGAACTCCGGCGCGAGTACCGCATGGGGCTCGTGCTCATCACCCACGACCTGGGCGTGGTCGCCGACGTCGCCGACCGGATCGCGGTGATGTACGCGGGCCGGATCGTGGAGTCCGCGCCCGTGCACGACATCTACAAGGCGCCCGCCCACCCGTACACCAGGGGCCTGCTGGACTCGATCCCGCGCCTGGACCACAAGGGCCGGGAGCTGTACGCCATCAAGGGCCTGCCGCCCAACCTCCAGGCGATCCCGCCCGGTTGCGCCTTCCACCCGCGCTGCCCCATGGCCCGGGACGTGTGCCGTACGGACGTACCGCCCCTGTACGAGGTCTCCGAAAGCCGCGTCAGCGCCTGCCACTTCTGGAGGGAGTGCCTGGATGGCAGAGCAGACGGCTGAGCGGGCCGCCGAGCCGATCCTGGAGGTCAGCGGGCTCGTCAAGTACTACCCGCTCACCCGGGGCGTGCTGTTCAGGAAGCAGGTCGGGGCGGTCAAGGCGGTCGACGGCGTCGACTTCACCCTGGGCCGGGGCGAGACGCTCGGCATCGTGGGCGAGTCCGGCTGCGGCAAGTCGACGGTCGCGAAGCTGCTGTGCAACCTGGAGCGGCCCACGGCGGGCGAGATCCGCTACCGGGGCGAGGACATCACCCGGCTGTCCGGGCGGGCGCTGAAGGCGGTGCGCCGCAACATCCAGATGGTGTTCCAGGACCCGTACACGTCGCTCAACCCCCGTATGACGGTGGGCGACATCATCGGGGAGCCGTACGAGATCCACCCCGAGGCCGCGCCCAAGGGCGACCGGAGGAGGAGGGTGCAGGAACTGCTGGACGTCGTCGGCCTCAACCCGGAGTACGTCAACCGCTATCCGCACCAGTTCTCCGGCGGTCAGCGCCAGCGCATCGGCATCGCACGGGGGTTGGCGCTGCGGCCCGAGATCATCGTCGCAGACGAGCCGGTCTCCGCGCTCGACGTCTCGGTGCAGGCCCAGGTGATCAACCTGATGGAGCGGCTGCAGAACGAGTTCGACCTGTCGTACGTCTTCATCGCGCACGACCTGTCGATCGTGCGGCACATCTCCGACCGGGTGGGGGTCATGTACCTCGGGCGGATCGTCGAGATCGGCACCGACGAGCAGATCTACGACCATCCCACGCACCCCTACACCCAGGCACTGCTGTCCGCCGTGCCTGTGCCGGACCCGGGGGCACGGGAGCGCCGGGAGCGGATCATCCTCTCGGGGGACGTGCCGTCGCCGACGGACATCCCCTCCGGCTGCCGCTTCCGCACCCGCTGCTGGAAGGCGCGGGAGCGCTGCACGCTGGAGGTGCCGGAGCTGGCGGTGCCCGAGGAGTTCCGGCACGACACCGGGCCGGCGGTGCACGACTCGGCGTGCCACTACGCGGCGGAGCTCCAGGTGGTGCCGCCGGAGGAGCGGGACAACGACGGACAGGGCACCGGCAGCAGGGCGCCGTGACCCCGCCGGCGGCCCGGCGCCCGCACGGCCCGTGAGGGGCGCTGTGAGGGCGTCGGGTCGGGAGGTCTCAGGCGATTCCCAGGGAGCGCTTGAGGAAGTCCACCTGGAGCAGCAGCAGGTTCTCGGCTACCTGCTCCTGCGGAGTCATGTGGGTGACCCCGGACAGCGGCAGCACCTCGTGCGGGCGCCCCGCGGCGAGCAGGGCGGAGGACAGCCGCAGGGCGTGGGCGACCACCACGTTGTCGTCAGCCAGGCCGTGCACGATCATCAGCGGCCGGTGCGGCTCGGCGGGCGAGGACAGCCCGTCGTCGGTGACCAGGGAGCTGTGGGCGTACACCTCCGGAGCCTGGTCCGGGTCGCCCAGGTACCGCTCGGTGTAGTGGGTGTCGTACAGGCGCCAGTCGGTGACCGGGGCGCCCGCGATGCCCGCGTGGAAGACGTCCGGGCGGCGCAGCACGGCCAGGGCGGCCAGGTAGCCGCCGTAGGACCAGCCGCGGATCGCGACCCGGCCGAGGTCGAGCGGATACGTCCCGGCGAGGTCCCGCAGGGCCTCGATCTGGTCGTCGAGGGTGACCGTGAAGTCGTGGTGGACGGCCTTCTCCCAGGCGGGGGAGCGGCCCGGGGTGCCGCGGCCGTCGGCGACGACCACCGCGAATCCCTGGTCGGCGAACCACTGCGAGGTGAGGTGCGCGTTGTGCGCGGCCACCACGCGGGAGCCGTGCGGGCCGCCGTAGGGGTCGAGGAGGACGGGCAGGGGAGCGGAGCCGTCAGTGTCACGGGGGTAGTCCGTAGGCATAAGCACGGCGCACGGGATTCGGCGTGCGCCCCCCTGGGTGAGGGTCACGCGCGGGGACAAACCGGGGTCTTCGGCATGGGAGCGGATGGTGGCCACCGTCCGGCCCTCGCGCACCACCCGTACCCGGGCGCCCGGCCGGTCGAGCGTGGCGGAGACGAGGACGGTCACGCCCCCGGCGCGCACCGCGGTGTGCACACCGGGCTCCTGGCTCACGCGTTCCACGCCGAGTTCGTTGACGCGGTAGACGTGCACCTCGCCGGTCTCAGGGTCCGCCGCCTCCTCGCCCGCCGAGGCGGAGACCAGCACGTCGTCGTCCGACACGTCCAATACCGCCCGCACATGCAACTGCGCCCCGGTGAGCGGTCGTTCGCCGACCGCCAGCACCCGCGCGCCGCCCTCGTCGGCGACACGCGCGAGCTGCCCCGAGGGAGACCAGCACGGCACCCCGGGGAAAAGATCAAGCCAATCTTGATCTTCATCGGCGTGCACCATGCGGGTCGCCCCGGACTCCGGGTCCACGGCCAGGTACAGCTGGCTGCGCTGGTCGCGCGCCTGTACGAGGAGCAGCGGCGCCCCTGCCGCTGACCAGTGCACATGAGCCAGGTACGGGTAGCGGGACCGGTCCCAGAGGACCTCCGTGCGGGTCCCGTCCAGACCGAACACGAACAACTGTACGTCCGCGTTGGGGGTGCCGGCGGCCGGGTAGGCGACGCGGCTGGGCTCCCGCTCGGGCTGCGCCGGGTCGGAGATCCACCACCGCCGCACCGGCGTGTCGTCCACGCGCGCCACGAGCAGCCGGTCCGACTCCGGCGCCCACCAGAAGCCGCGGGAGCGCTGCATCTCCTCGGCCGCGATGAACTCCGCGAGGCCGTAGGCGATGCCCTCGGACTCCGGTTCGGCGAGCGCCCGGTCGCCGTCGCCCTCGGCGCCGACCACCCGCAGGGACCCGGCGGTGACGTAGGCCACGTGCCGTCCGTCGGGGGACGGGCGGGGGTCGATCACCGGTCCGGGCACGGGCAGTTCACGTGCCGTACCCGCCCGCAACTCGGCTGTGAAAAGCCGCCCTGACAAGGCGAAAGACGCCAACTCCGCTGCGGTGTCGGTGGCGTAGCCGACGATGCCGGCGCCACCCTCGCGACTGCGTTCACGGCGTGCCCGTTCCTCGGCCGAGAGGTCCTCGGAGGCACCGGCGAGGAGGGCGCGCGGGTCGGCGGCCACGCGCTCCGCGCCGTCGCCGAGGTCGAGCACCCAAAGGGAGTTGGCCCGGTCCGTGCCGGATCCGGAGCGCAGGAACACGACACGGGAGGCGTCGGGAGCCACGGTGAACGCGCGCGGCGCGCCGAGCGTGAACCGCTGGGTGCGCGCGTGCCGTCGGGGGAAGGAGACAGGCTCGGTCGTCATGCAATGAACCATATTGGCCATGCGCCCCCTTGTGCGGCCGTGCGCCGACCGATGCGCGCGTGCGGATAGTTATGATCGTTAGCGCATAGTGGGTATGAACCTGCTGCCTGCTGTGTGGATTTATCTGCCCCCGTAGTCCGACGACCCCCGATACCCCCGACACCCCCCGCGTCCCGGGAACTTTGGAGGTGAGCCGCCGTGGCACTCTCGATTTCGGCGGTGCTGCTGCTGGTGATCATCGTCTTCTTGTTGATCAAGAAGTCGGGCCTCAAGGCGGGTCACGCGATCGTGTGCATGCTCCTGGGCTTCTACCTGGCATCGTCCACGGTGGCCCCCACGATCAGCGAACTCACCACGAACATCGCGGGGATGATCGGCAGCTTCAAGTTCTGACCCCGCGGGCTGTGCTCTCGGTGGTGGGGCGGCACCTGCCCCACCACACGCGGGCGTGCGCTGTCAGTCTTCGGCGGCGTACGAAACGAAGTGGGCCCAGGCTCCCGGCGTCATCGCGAGCCGGGGGCCGTCGACGTGCTTCGAGTCGCGGACATGGACCGTGCTGAGGTCGGTGGCGATCTCGACGCAGGAGTCACCCTCGCTGCCGCTGCTGTAGCTGCTCTTGAACCACGCCTGGTTGGAGGCGTCCCCGGACAAGGTGGTGCGCATCATGTCTCCCCCAGCAGTTGCTCGATGAACGCAGCCGACTCACGAGGCGTGAGGGCCTGCGCCCGGATGATGCCATACCGGAGTTCCAGAATACGGAGCTGCCTCGGCTCCGAGACCGGTCGGCCGTTGGCCACCACTGGAGAACGACCAATTGCTGAGCCGTCCTCGAACTTCAGCACCTCGATCCCGCCGTCCACTCCAGCATGCTCCTCGCGTTCCACTGGCATGACCTGGAGTTCGACATTCGGCAACTGCCCCGCCTCAAGCAAGTGCTCAAGCTGTCCCCGCAGAACCGCCCTCCCGCCTAGTGGGCGCCGAAGGGTCCACTCTTCCAGTACGAAGCTGAGTTCAGGTGCCGGCTCGCGCTCGTAGATCGCTTTGCGGGCCACCCGCGCGGCGATGAACCGCTCGACCTCTTCCGCTGAGTACGCGGGACGCCGCATCGTAAGGAGGGCGCGCGCACTCTCGCGTGTTTGCAACAAGCCGTGGACGTGCAGTGGGTCATAGAGCTGAAGCTCAACCGCCCGCGCCTCCAACTGTGCGAGATCCCGAACTTTCTTCGGGTACCGGACCTTCTTCAGGTCCTCCTGCATCGCCGAGACGAGTCCGCCCGCGTTCAGTACCGCGTCCGCCGCGTCCAGATACTCGGGCCGCGGGATGCGCTTGCCGCTCTCGATCTTGTAGACAAGGTCGTCGCCGTACCCGACCGCCGCGGCGAACTCGGCGACCCGCAGCCCCGCCGCTTCCCGTCGGAGTCTCAACTGCCGCCCCACCGTGGCCACTACGGCGAGCGCCCAGTCGTCGTCCGGGTCCACCTCCCACCCCGGCTCGTCCGCCGCCTCGGAGTCGACCCGAGTCCGTACCGCTTCGCCGTCCACCGACATGTGCGCGCCCTTCCGTAGTGCGTGTCGTACTCGTAAGAACGCCGTCGACAGGTTGGACAGCACCGGACAAACAGTGGACGGTGACCCTACGCAACAGCTTGAATACTCGTCACGGTAGGCCTCCTTGGCCACGCTGAGTGATGTGAATCAGGAAAATGCCGCGACCACAGCCCAACTCGACTCGGGCGTGCCCAACTTCAGCGTCCTCCTGTCGTCCACCCCGCGGGGCGCCCGCCTGGCCCGGCTCCTCGCTGCCGACCAGCTCCGCACGTGGGAACTCCCGACTGAGGCGGCGAGCCACGTCGTGGCCGAGCTGGCGGCGAACGCGGCCATCCACGGCCGGCACCCCGGCCGCAGCTTCCGCCTGACGCTCTACGTGATCGGCAGCACGCTCCGTATCGAAGTCACCGACACGCGCGGTGACCGTCGCCCGAAACTCCAAGAGCCGGACACGGACGCCGAGTCCGGGCGGGGCCTGCTGCTCGTGGACGCCCTCGCCGAGCGCTGGGGTGTGGCCGAGGACCGCTTCCCGCGCAAGACCGTCTGGGCTGAACTGCGCCTGCCGCGACCGGAACGCGCCCCCACGGGTTCCGGTGGCGCCGGCGACTGAAAGCAAAGGAACGAGGGAGAAGGAACCCCACCAAGCCCCACCCCTCCCGCCCGTGGCCCGCGCTCACTCGGGAGGGTGAACATCCCCGGCTCGGCTGGATTTGGCAGCCCCCGACGGCTCTA
The DNA here is from genome assembly GCF_044750345.1 of Streptomyces sp. NPDC088817. Classification (NCBI taxonomy): domain Bacteria; kingdom Bacillati; phylum Actinomycetota; class Actinomycetes; order Kitasatosporales; family Streptomycetaceae; genus Streptomyces; species Streptomyces sp. NPDC088817. The sequence goes on along the minus strand of NZ_JBIVJN010000003.1, from coordinate 329,933 downwards.
CGCTCAGCCCAACGCAGCACGACAACCGCAGACATGCGACGGCCCCCGCCGGGACGGCAATCCCAGTGCGAGGGCCTGACCACCGAGGAAGAGGCAACTTCCCGATGGGTATCCAGAACCCTAGCGTGCCCCCGCGCGCTCAGTCCCGTATTGCGGCCGACAAGGACCCGAACCGGGGCCACCACACCGGCGGGCTCGTCCACGACAACACCCGCCACACCACCCGCTTCACGGTGATCGGCAACCACCTTGCCCAGCACCGCGAACTGTCGCTGCTCGCCATCGGCCTCGGCGTGCACCTCCAGTCGCTGCCGAAGGGCGCCCGCGTCGACATCAAGACCCTCACCGTGCGCTTCCCCGAGGGAGCCACCCGTATCGCCGCCGCCCTGCGGGAGTTGGAGGCCCACGGCTACCTCCGCCGCCCCCGTGAACGCGCCCCCGGCGGCCGTATCGTCACCCGCACGATCTCCTGCAACCAGCCGACCGCGGCCCGCCGTCACCACGACGAACCGCCCCACACCGCGCCCGACGCACCGGACCGCCCGGCGACGGCAGCGCCGAAGCAGGAGCAGTGCGAGAAGCAGGCGGCGCGCGAGACGGGCGGGGCGCACGAGAAGCGCGCTGCCCGCAAGCCGCTCCCCGCCGTCCCACGCCCCGCGTACCCCGCCCCCGCGCTGCTCCAAGCGGCCACCGACCTCCTCGCGGACCTGCGTCGCCGCGACCCCCGCCTGCTCCTCTCCGCCTGTGACACGGCCCACCTGGCCCCGGGCGTCGCCGCCTGGCTGGAACGCGAGGTGGGTCCGGCGGCCGTACGCCACGCCCTGACCGCCGACCTCCCGTCCGAGGGGCTGCGGCGGCCCGCCGCGGTCCTGGCGTACCGCCTCACCGCCCAGCTCCCACCGCCGCTCCCGTTCCGCGCCCCGGCCGCCCCTCCGCCCGTGCGACACCCGCTCCAGACCTGCGAGGGCTGCGACCGCGCCTTCCGCGCCCCCGCCCCCGGCCGCTGCCGCGACTGCCGAACCGATCTTCAGGGGGACGCCTAGCATGAACGTGACGATCCTTGCCCCTGGGCACAGACGACGAGGAGCGAGCGCCATGGCCGTCGTACCGGACCGCGCGAAGCAGGACGGCTCCCGCCTGTACCGGGCCATGCGCGACTTCGTTCAGTCCGCGGATGACACGCTGCCGGGCAAATTCGAGATCACCAGGGAAGGGATCGTTCACGACATGCTGTCGCCCAGCGGCCGCCACGAGCTGACCGCACTGCGGCTCCGGAAGCGCCTGGAAAGGGTGATGCCGGAAGAGATCGTCGCCCATACCGGCGAGCCCGACGTGGAGAACGAGCCCGAAGGCGTCATGCGCCGCCCGGACGTGATGGTGATCGCCGAAGAGGACATGGACACCGAAGGGTCCGTCGATCCCCGAACGATCGTCGCCGCCATCGAGATCGTCTCCCGTTCGAACCCGGGCAACGACTGGGTGGGCAAAGTGCGGGACTATCCGCTGCTCGGCATCCCCGTCTACGCAGTCTTCGACCCGCGCACCGGCGAAGGCGCGGTCTTCACCGACATCCACCCCACTCCGGACGGCCCCCGCTATGCGACCCGCAAGGACTTCGTCTACGGGGAGGACGTCACCATCGGCGACTGGACGATCCCGACGGACGGGCTGCCGCGCTATCGGGGGGACAGCGCTGAGGAAGCCGAGTCCTGAGCGCGCTCCCGGTGCCGTCTCCGAGGCGTCTGCCCCGGCCCGGGGAGACGCTTGGGGAGGTTCGGAGGCCTCGTAGGGTTGGGGCCATGACGGAACGGGCCGCTCGGCGGCTGATGCTGGTGCACGCGCATCCCGACGACGAGTCGATCAACAACGGCGCGACGATGGCGCGCTACGCGGCCGAGGGTGCCCTGGTGACGCTGGTGACCTGCACACTCGGGGAGCTGGGCGAGGTCATCCCGGAGGAGCTGCGGCACCTGGAGGGAGCGGCCGGGCTCGGCCCGTACCGGGCAAAGGAGCTGGCCGCGGCCATGCGGGAGCTGGGAGTCACGGACTTCCGGCTGCTCGGCGGGGCCGGGCGGTACCGGGACTCCGGGATGATGGGGCTCGCCGACAACGACGACCCGGACTGCCTGTGGCAGGCCGGCCTCGACACCGCCGCCGAGGACCTCGTCGCCGTGATCCGCGAGGTGCGCCCGCAGGTCCTCGTCACCTACGACGACAACGGCGGCTACGGACACCCCGACCACATCAAGGCCCACCGCGTCGCCATGCGCGCCGCGGACCTGGCCGCCGATCCCGCCGTGCGCCCCGACCTCGGCGAGCCCTGGCGGATCGCCAAGGTGTACTGGAACCGCCTCCCACGCCCGGTCGCCGAGGACGCCTTCGCACGGCTGAAGGACGATCTGGCGGGGCTGCCGTTCGACGAGACGGCGGCGATCGACGACGTTCCCGGAGTCGTCGGCGACGAGCGGGTCACCACGGCGATCGACGGCGCCGCCTACGCCGAGGCCAAGGCCGCCGCTATGCGCGCGCACGCCACCCAGATCGAGATGGCCGAGCCCTACTTCGCCCTGTCCAACCGGCTCGCCCAGCCGGTCTTCACCACCGAGTTCTACGAGCTGGTGCGCGGGGAACCCGTCGCCGCGCCGGGGGAGCGGGAGACCGATCTGTTCGCCGGCACCGGGAAGGAGGCGTCATGAGCTCAGGGGGAGGGGGCTCCATGCTCGCGCAGCCCCTCAAGCCGCCCTCCGCCGGTCGGGCCGCCGCGTACGTGGGACTCTTCCTGCTCGGTGCGGTGGTCGCGATCGCCGGTGCCCTGGTGCAGGCCGCCTGGTTCCCCGGCGGGCTGCTGCTCGCGCTCGCGGGTGCCGCCGGGCTGTTCCTGGGCGGGGCGCGGGCCGCGCGCAGCCGGGGCGGGGCCGTGGCGGGCGCGGCGGGCTGGGTCGTCACCGTGTTCGTGCTCACCACCAGCCGGCCCGAAGGCGACTTCTTCTTCGCGGCCGACAGCGGCTCCTATCTCTTCCTGCTCGGCGGCATGGCTGTCGCTGTGATCTGTGCCACCTTGGCTCCGAGACGGCAACCGCACGACGACGACGCCCGACTTGGCAAGTGACGTACCACTTCTTCCCGGGGTGCCGGTAGGGGTCCACCAGGGGTTTACCCAGCGGTCCCGGGATAAGGGCCCCGAGCGGCCAGTATGGTGGTGCGCGCGCCGCCGAGCCGCCCGCACTGAGGTCGTAACGTGCGGCGGAGCCAATCGGGAGAACCTGCCTTGAGTCGTGAAACTGACACTCCGTCGTCCGGGCCCAACGGGCGCGGCGGAGCCGCCTACCCCTCGGGAACCCCGCCGTACGGAATCCCGGCGGTCTCCGACGACCGAGCGGACGCGGGCCGTTCGGCCGCGCAGCCCGAGGAACGCAAGACCGAGACCACGCTGACGACGCGGATCCGGATCAACATCCCCGGATCCCGGCCGATTCCGCCGGTCGTCGTGCGGACGCCCGTCTCCTCGGACGGGTCCGAGAGCGACGCCGAGGACACCGGCGACGAGGCCCAGCAGCCGGCCGCCCCGGCGCCCGAGGCCGCTCCGGAACCGCCCGCCGAGCCCCCGGCGCCCGCGGCGGAGAAGCCGACAAGCGACTGGTTCGCCCCCCGCAAGCCCCAGGCCGGCAAAGGCGGTCAGGGTGGCGGATCCACCAACGGCGCGGGACTGCCGGGTGGTTCGGGCGCACCCCCGGCGATCGGGCCCGGCCCCGGCACCTCCGGTCCGGGAAGCTCCGTGCCCCGGCCCGTGGGCGTCGGCTCCTCCGAGCCGGGCTCGTCCGGCGGGGGCCGCCCCGGCGGCGTGACCGGCGCCATGAACCTGCCCGGTGCGGCGGGCGGCTCCCGGCCCGGCTTCACCGGCGCCGGTCTGCCCGGGGTCACCGGCGGCCCCGTCGCCCCGGGCCACGGCGGCGGTACCGGGTCCTTCGACGTCACCGAGGCACTGGGCGCGGGCCAGCTGCCCGGCGGCGGGCCGCGCCGTGAAGACCTGGCGTACTTCTCCGACAACGGCGGTCCGCAGGGCCCCAAGGGCCCGACGAGCGGCCCCGTCACCGGCGACGGACCGCTGCGGCCGCCCACGGGCGGCGCACCCGGCGGCGCGGGGCGCCCGGGTGGTGCCCCCGGCGCGCCCACGGGCCGCCCCGGCGGCGGTCTGAGCGACGATACCGCGGTCCTCACGCCGCAGCAGCAGGCCCCCGAGCCGGGCGCCCCCGGTTACGGCGCGCGGCCGGACAACGTCTCCGGGAACACCGTCACCAGCGGCATGCCCGTCATACAGCCGGGTCCGGACTCGCCGTTCGGACCGGATGCCGACTGGAGCGGGCCACAGACGCACACGCCACCGGGGCTGTCCGAGCCGGCGCCGCAGAGCGCCGCCGCGGCCACCGCGCCCAAGGCGAAGAAGAAGGGCCGCAACAAGCTCGTCCTGCTCTGCGTCGCCGTGATCGGCCTCGCCGGTGTCGCCTACGGCGCCGGGCTGCTGATGAACCACTCCGACGTGCCCAAGGGCACCACCGTGCTCGGCGTCGACATCGGCGGCGGCACCCGCGACGACGCGGTCAAGAAGCTCGACGACGCCTTCGGCAGCCGTGTGAACCAGCCGCTGAAGCTGTCGGTCGAGGGCAGGTCCGTGACCCTCAAGCCGGACCAGGCCGGGCTCCAGTTCGACACCCAGGCCACCGCCAGCGCGGCCGCGACGAGCGACTACAACCCCGTGTCGGTGGTCGGCTCGCTGTTCGGCAACCACCGGGTGATCCAGCCGCGGATGCCGGTCGACGAGGAGAAGCTCCAGGTCGCCCTGCAGAGCGTCTCGGGCGGTGCCGGATCGGTGACCGAGGGCGGCATCGAGTTCCAGTCCGGCAAGGCCGTTCCCGTGTACGGCAAGGCGGGCAAGGGCATCGACGTCGGCGGCTCGATCCAGCTCGTCCAGCAGGCGTACCGCGCCCAGGTGGAGACGGGCACGGCCACGCCGGTCCAGCTGCCCACGGTCACCCAGCAGCCGACGGTCCCCAACGCCGAGGTCGACCGGATGATGAAGGAGTTCGCGCAGCCGGCGATGTCGGGTCTCGTGACGGTGCAGACGGACGCCGCGCACTCGGTGCCGTTGAGCCCGCAGAACTCGCTGTGGAAGTTCCTGCGGGTCAAGGCCGTGGACGGCAAGCTCGTCGACTCCTACGACGAGGCGGCACTCAAGGAGCTGTACGGCAATGCCTTCGAGGGGGTCACGATCGCCAGGGCCACCGGTGACAAGACCCCTGTCACGGTCCAGGACGTGATCGGCGCCCTGCGCCCGGCGCTGACGAGCAAGACCAACCGCGTGGGAGTCATCGACACCAACCCCAGCTAGCAACACCGCAGCAGCGGCGGAGGGCACCCGGTCCGGCACGGACCCCGGGTGCCCTCCTGTCTTCCCGGCCCGCCCCCTCCCGACCTGTCATCTCACGGACATGACATCTGTCATCCGGCAGTCAGGACCCGCGACACTGCAAGGCACCCCGGCCCGTCGGCCAGCATGTCCGGCATGACGACAACAGCGGAGCGAGCCGGCACCACCACGGTGGTGGGGTTCGACAAGGTGACCAAGAGTTACGGGAACGTACGGGCCGTGGACGGGCTGACCCTCGCCCTGCATCCGGGCGAGACCGTCGCCCTGCTCGGCCCGAACGGCGCCGGCAAGTCGACCACCCTCGACCTGCTGCTCGGCCTCAGGCAGGCCGAGAGCGGCACCGTCAGCGTCTTCGGCACCACTCCGCGCGAGGCGATCGTCGCCGGGCGCGTGGGCGCCATGCTGCAGAGCGGCGGGCTGATGGAGGACGTCACCGTCGCCGAACTGGTCCGGCTCGCCTGCGACCTGCACCCCAAGCGGTACAGGACCGCCGACGTGCTGGCGCGGGCCGGTATCTCCCAGATCTCCGACCGCAAGGTGAACAAGCTCTCCGGCGGCCAGGCCCAGCGCGTCCGCTTCGCCCTGGCCACCGCCGGCGACAGCGACCTGATCGTCCTGGACGAGCCGACCACCGGCATGGACGTCTCCGCCCGCCAGGCCTTCTGGGCCACCATGCGCGAACAGGCCGACGACGGCCGTACGGTCCTGTTCGCCACGCACTACCTGGAGGAGGCCGACGCCATCGCCGACCGGGTGCTGGTCCTGCACCGGGGACGGCTGCTGGCCGACGGCACCGCCGCCGAGATCAAGGCGAAGGCGGGGGCCCGGCGGGTCGCCTTCGACCTGGAGGGCGACATCGACGAGGCCGCGCTGCGCGCTCTGCCCTTCCTGACCTCGATCACCGTGAGCGGCCAGACCGTCCGCATCCAGTCCTCCGACGCCGACGCGACCGTGCACGCCCTGTACGGGCTCGGCCTCTACCCCCGCAACCTCGAAGTCGCCGGGCTCGGACTCGAGCAGGCCTTCGTCGCCATCACCGAGGCCGAGGAGGCCAAGCAGTCGTGAACAGTCTGATCAGGCTGGAACTCACCCGCGCCCTGCGCAACCGCAAGTTCCTGTTCTTCTCGGTCCTCTACCCCTCGATCCTCTTCCTGATCATCGCGGGCAAGGCGGACGGCGTCACCAAGGTCGACGGCACCGGCCTGACCGTCCCGACCTACATGATGGTCTCCATGGCCTCGTTCGGCGCCCTCACCGCCGTGCTCATGGGCAACAGCGAGCGCATCGCCAAGGAGCGGGAGAGCGGCTGGGTACGCCAGCTGCGGCTGACCTCGCTGCCCGGACGCGGCTACGTCCTCGCCAAGACCGCGGGCGCCGCCGTGGTCAGCCTGCCGTCCATCGTCGTCGTCTTCGTGGTCGCCGCTGCCGTCAAGCAGGTCCGCCTGGAAGCCTGGCAGTGGCTCGCCCTCACCGGCGCGATCTGGGCCGGCAGCCTGGTCTTCGCCGCGCTCGGCGTCGCCATCGGCTACCTCGCCAGCGGGGACGCGGTCCGCCCGATCACGATGATCATCTACTTCGGCCTGTCCATGCTCGGCGGCCTGTGGATGCCCTCGACCACCTTCCCGCGGTGGCTCCAGGACATCGCCGAGTGGCTGCCCACGCACGCGTACGCTGCACTGGGGCGGGCCATCGAGGAGAGCCAGGCCCCGCACGCGAAGGACCTCGCCATCCTCGTCGTCTTCTTCGCCCTGTTCGCGGGCGGCGCGGCCTGGCTGTACCGGAAGGACACGCTGAAGGCGTGAGCGTCATGACGGAAGACCGGACGGAGGACCGGGTGCGGGAAGAGGCCGGCCCGGAGCGGGCGATACGCATGGGGGAGTCCCCGCGCAACGTCAGGGAGGCGCTGCGCAAGAGCCTGTGGATCGGCATCTGGCTGCTGTTCCTCAGCTCACCGGTGCACGACCTGGTCTCCGGCCGCCACACCCCGCTCGGCACCGTGGCGGGCGGGGTGGGCCTCGCGGCCTTCGTCGGGGTCTACCTGGCGGTGGTCTTCCGCCACCTGGGCCGCCCTGTCGGCCGGACCGTCGACCAGCGGTACGTCGGCGCTCTGATCGCCGGTCTCGGCGTGCTCGCCCTCGTGCTGTGCCTCACCCTCGGCCCGCACTGGACCGGCCTGTTCGTGTACGTCTCGGTCTCCTGCGGGGCGGCGCTCTCCCTGCGGACGGCGTACTGGACGATCCCGCTGACCGGCGCGGTGATGGTCCTGACCACTCTGCACCTCGGGGGCGGGGACGTCTGGCAGCTGCTCCTGCTCGTGGTGCTCATCGGCTTCGCCATGACCGGCGTACAGCAACTGGTGCGCACCACGGTCGACCTGCGCAAGGCCCGCGCCACGGTGGCGCAGCTCGCCGCCAACGAGGAACGGCTGCGGCTCGCCCGCGACCTGCACGACCTGCTCGGCCACTCGCTCTCGCTGATCACGCTGAAGAGCGAGCTGGCCGGCCGGATGCTGCCCGACCACCCCGACAAGGCGGCCCAGCAGGTCGCCGACATCGAACAGGTCAGCCGACAGGCCCTGGTCGACGTCCGCGAGGCCGTCACCGGCTACCGGCGCCCCCGCCTGCACGCCGAACTGGCGGGCGCCCAGGTGGCGCTGACGGCCGCCGACGTCGTCGCCGACGTGCCCGCCGAGCCCGACCTGCACGGCGTCACGGAGGAGAGCGAGTCCGCGCTCGCCTGGGCGCTGCGCGAGGCGATCACCAACGTCGTACGGCACAGCGGCGCGACCCGGTGCGCCGTCGGCCTGGTGCGCCGCCAGACCCTGGACGGGCCGTTCCTCGAACTGTGCGTCGAGGACAACGGCTCGGGCGGCACCGCCGGCGTCGCCAAGGGCCCCGGCAACGGTCTGACGGGCCTGGCCGAGCGTCTGGACAAGGTGGGCGGGCAGCTGGAGGCGGGGCGTGCCAGGCGCGGCTTCCGGCTCACCGCCCGGGTGCCTCTGGCCTCCCGCGCGGACGTAGGATCCCCGGCATGAGCCGAACGATCAAGGTCCTCCTTGCCGAGGACCAGTCGATGGTGCGCGAGGCACTGGCCGCGCTGCTCGGCCTGGAGGACGACATCGAGGTCGTCGCCCAGGTGCCGCGCGGGGACGAGGTCGTGGCGGCGGCGCACGCCCACGGCGTCGACGTGGCCCTCCTCGACATCGAGATGCCCGGCTGCACCGGCATCGAGGCCGCCGCCCGGCTCCACAAGGAGCTGCCCGCGGTGAAACTGGTCGTGCTCACCACCTTCGGCCGCCCCGGCTATCTGCGCAGCGCCATGGAGGCGGGCGCGGACGCCTTCCTGGTCAAGGACGCCCCGGCCGCGCAACTCGCCGCGGCGATACGCAAGGTGCTCGCGGGCGAGCGGGTCATCGACCCCACGCTGGCCGCGGCGGCCCTCGCCGAGGGCGCCAACCCGCTGACCGACCGGGAGCGCGAGGTCCTGCGCGCCGCGGCGGACGGCTCCACCAACGCCGAGCTGGCCGCCACCCTCCACCTGTCCCAGGGCACGGTCCGCAACTACCTGTCGACCGCGATCCAGAAGCTCGCCGTACGCAACAGGACGGAGGCCGTGCGCATCGCGCGCGAGAAGGGCTGGCTGTAGGACGGCCCCGAGGACGTTTCCGGCAGGTTCAGTTCAGCAGGGCCCGCGCCGCCCGCGCCTGTCCCCGCACCCGCTCGGCCGCGGGCTCGTCCACCGCGCCCAGCACCTCGGCGTACGCCTCCAGCTCCCGTGCCCCGTCCACGAAGTCGCCCCGCTGCACCAGAAGCTGCGCCCGCTCGTACCGCAGCCGCGCCGGACGCGACGGCAGCAGCAGCGACAGCTCCACCGCCCACAGCGCCACGTCCGACCGCTCGGGCCGCACGGCCGCCCAGGCCCGGATGTTGTTCAGGATCCGGGACACGACCTCCAGAGGACTCGCGGGCACCAGCATCGACGGATCCAGCGGCGCGCCCGTCGCCCCGACGACCAGCAGGTCGGCGTCCGCCCCGGTGAGTACCCGGCCCCCGTCGAACGGGTCCGCGAGCACCTGTTCCCCCGCCGGCCCGAACCCCACGACGAAGTGCCCGGGCAGCGCGACCCCGTACACCGGGGCCCCGGCCCGCCGCGCGACCTCCATCCACACCACCGACAGCAGGATGGGCAGCCCGCGCCGCCGCACCAGCACCTCGTGCAGCAGGGACGACTCCAGCCGCTGGTAGTCGGCCGCCGCGCCGTGGAACCCGTACCGCTCCCCGAGCAGTTCGCACAGGGCCCGCGCCCAGTCCCGCGGCCCGCCCGGCCGGTACGGCAGCTCCCCGGCGAGCCGGTCCAGCTCCAGCTGCGCCGCGTCCATGCCGGCCTCGTCCAGGGTTCCGTCGGCCGCCGCGCCCACCAGCAGGCACAGCGCGGCGAGGTCCGGTCGCTCGGACCGCACCTCCTCGCCGAACCACCGGCGCACCGCGGCGGCCCGTTCCGGAGACGGCGGATGCGGGGGACCCATAGCAGGCTCGTGCCCTTTCACGACGATCCCTACGACGGACGAGCGCCGGAGTTCTTCGGCGACCGCGGCTCCGGTTCCGCCGGCGACGGCCGCGGACGGCCGCCCTCGCCGGGCTCCGGGGCGCGGTAGTGGTGGTACGTGTGGTGCGCGCCGAAGCCCATCCCGGCGTACAGCGCCCGCGCCGCCTCGTTCCCGGTCTCTACCTGGAGCCAGGCCGCCGAGGCGCCCTCGTCCAGGGCCCGCCCGGCGAGCGCGGCGAGCACGGTGGTGGCCAGGCCGCGTCGCCGCAGTACTGGATCGACCTCGACGGCGGCGAAGGACGCCCAGCGGCCGTCGACGACACACCGTCCGATCGCCGCCGGAACTCCGCCCTCGCCGGGAACCGTCGCGAACCACACCGACGGCCCGCTGCCGAGCACCCTCAGGGCCACCTCGCTCACCCCCTTGCGCCGGTACCGCGCAAGCCACGCCTCGTCGGCCGTGCGGGACAGCACGACCCCGGAGCCCTCGGCCCGGTCCGCGACCGGCGCGAGCGCCCCGATCCACAGCTCGGCGCTCACCTCGCGCACCCAGCCCCGCCGCTCCAGCTCCGCGCACAGCGATTCCTGCGTGCCCTCGGCGCCGGTGGCCGTCTGGAGGTACGCGGGCAGGCCGCGCTCGCCGTACCAGCGTCGTACGGCATCGAGGGCCGCGTCGAGCGGAAGCCCCGGATCGCCGAGCGGCAGCACGGAATTGGCACGCCGGGTGAATCCCGCGGCCGCCCGAAGCTCCCACTCGCCCAGCCGCTCGCTCTCCACCGGCCGCCAGGCCCGCGCCGCCACACGCGCCAGCTCCTCGTACGTGGCCGCCGGACCCCGCCGTCTGGCCGGTGCGGCCGGTACCACCTTGCCCGCGACCAGGGAGGATTCGGCGATCTGTACGGTCTCGCCACTCTTCCGTGTGATCAGCAGCACACCGTGGTCCCATGATGTGAGAACTCCGACCGTGTCGGTGAACTTCTCACCCGGCGCGCCAGGTTCGCTCAAGCGCCGTATTGAGACCCGTTTGCCCACATCAGCAGTGGTGATACGGACCTCGAGGCGCCCTGTCGCCGATATTTCCACAGGTCTGTTCACCCCTCCTGTTCGGATCATGCCCCGGAACGGAGATACTAGGGGCGGGCATCGACGACGCCGCGCTCCCGCGCGCCAGGCGGCGGAGCCTGTGGAGGCCCGCCAGCGCCCTATCGAGGAGGAACGACAGCGTGACCTACGTCATCGCGCAGCCTTGTGTCGACGTGAAGGACAAGGCGTGCATCGAGGAGTGCCCGGTCGACTGCATCTACGAGGGCCAGCGGTCCTTGTACATCCACCCGGACGAATGCGTCGACTGCGGAGCCTGCGAACCGGTCTGCCCGGTCGAGGCGATCTTCTACGAGGACGACACTCCCGAGGAGTGGAAGGACTACTACAAGGCCAACGTCGAGTTCTTCGACGAGCTCGGCTCTCCCGGTGGCGCCAGCAAGCTGGGGCTGATCGAGCGCGACCACCCCATCATCGCCGCGCTGCCGCCGCAGAACCAGTAACAGCGGCCCGCCTTCGCGCCGCCTCGGTCCCGTATGGCCTGATCGCACTCCAGCGCTCCGCCCGCCGCACGGGACCGAGGCGTTTTCCGGACCAGAAAGTGAGCCTGATCCCCGTGTCCGCACTCTCCGACCGGCTCCCCGCCTTTCCCTGGGACAAGCTGGAGCCGTACAAGAAGACGGCCGCAGCCCATCCGGACGGCATCGTCGACCTGTCGGTCGGCACCCCCGTGGACCCGGTCCCCGACCTGATCCAGAAGGCGCTGATCGCGGCCGCCGACTCCCCGGGCTACCCGACCGTGTGGGGCACGCCCGAACTGCGTGACGCGCTCACCGGCTGGGTCGGACGCAGGCTCGGCGCGCGGGACGTCACCCACCGGCACGTCCTGCCGATCGTCGGCTCCAAGGAACTGGTCGCCTGGCTGCCCACCCAGCTCGGTCTCGGTCCCGGCGACAAGGTCGCGTACCCGCGCCTGGCCTACCCGACCTACGAGGTCGGCGCCCGCCTGGCCGGCGCGGACCACCTCGTCTACTCGACGACACCGGGCGACGGCGTGCCGGGCCCCACGGAGCTGGACCCGGCGGGCCTGAGGCTGCTGTGGCTGAACTCGCCCTCCAACCCCACGGGACAGGTGCTGCCCAAGGAGGAGCTGCGCCGGATCGTCGCCTGGGCCCGCGAGCACGGCGTGCTGGTCGTCTCCGACGAGTGCTACCTGGAGCTGGGCTGGGAGGCCGACCCGGTCTCGGTCCTGCACCCGGACGTGAACGGCGGCTCGTACGAGGGCATCGTCGCGGTCCACTCGCTGTCCAAGCGCTCCAACCTGGCCGGCTACCGCGCCGCCTTCCTGGCCGGTGACCCGGCCGTCCTCGGCCCGCTGCTGGAGATCCGCAAGCACGGCGGCATGATGACCTCGGCGCCGACCCAGGCGGCGGTCGTGGCCGCCCTCGGTGACGACACCCACGTCCGCGAGCAGCGCGAGCGTTACGCCGCCCGCCGCGAGGCCCTGCGCGGGGCCCTGCTGTCCCACGGCTTCCGCATCGAGCACAGCGAGGCGAGCCTCTATCTGTGGGCCACGCGCGGCGAGTCCTGCTGGACCACGGTCGCCCACCTCGCCGAGCGGGGCATCCTGGTCGCCCCCGGCGACTTCTACGGCGCCGCGGGCGCGGACTTCGTACGCGTGGCGCTGACGGCGACGGACGAGCGGGTCCGCGCGGCGGTGGAGCGCCTGGCCGGGTAGCCGGCGGCGGCTCGTCCGCACCGGCACGGCGACGGGGTCCTTACGACGACGGGGTCGTTACGACGACGGGGTCCGGGGAGGAATCCCCGGACCCCGTCGGGTCGTTCGCGCGGCGCTCAGCCGATCGGCAGGCCGGAGACCGGCAGGGACGGCGTCGGCAGCCCGCCCTTCGTCGCCGTCCGCGTGGCGCCGCCGAGGAGCCCGCCCGCGGACCCCGCCGCCTTCTGCGCCGCCGGCGCCGCCTGCTTCACGACCTTGCCGCCGGAGTCGCCCGCGACCCCGGTGACGTGCTGCGCGGCACCGTCCACCGTGTTGCCGACGCTCGCCCCGTCCAGGGCGGTCAGCCCGCCGAGGTTCGGGGCGGCGGGCAGCTCGGGGGCGGCGGAGGCGGCACCGGCCGCACCGACCCCGGCGGCCGCTCCCGCAGCGACGAGCAGCGCGGCACGGGCGATCCGGCGGGTCAGGGGGAGGGACATGTTGCTCCTTCGACGGAGGGAACGGACGCTCTGACTACCGCTCGAAGTCCGCGAAGGTTGCGGCGGGCCAACGTAAAGAGTTGGCAATGCGTCGCATTATCGGGTACGCGGAAAAGCTTCCCTCAAGCCGACTGACCCTCCGGGGTGACGAGCCGTACTAACGCCCGGTCGTGGTGATGCGCACCGAGCCCGCCGCCCGCTCCGCTCCCGCGGCACCCTGCGTCTGCGCCGCCCGCCACCGGCTGTCGGTCATCCCGGCCTTCCACTGCCAGCCGCCGTAGGAGACCTGCTCGATGTGCAGCGCGGAGGCGTTGGCCACCGCCCAGTGCGCGAGCTGCCAGCCGCGCTGCCGCGCGCTGCGCCCGGCCGCGGCCGTGTCGTCGGGCACGGGCACCGTCACGGTCCGCCCGTCCCCGACCGCGACCGGGGTCGGCGTGGGCGTCGGCGACGGGGTGCCGCCGACCTCCGCGCCCGCCTCCTGCACCACGTCCCGGCCGAAGTCCCGTACGAGTGCGGCACGCACCGCGTCGGGCCCGCTGGACCGGGTCGGGCCAGGACGGCCCTGGCAGGCCAGCGTGGCCCCGGAGCGGCCGGTGAGCGCGGCGGCGAGCAGCGTCGCGTCCGGCTCGTGCTTGGCGTACGCCTGCGGGAAGCCGCTGCGCTGCACGCGCTGAGCGGCCACGGTCAGCGGCAGCCGCGTGTAGCCGGGCACCTTGTTCAGATGGTCGTAGAAGATCCCCGCCGAGTAGGCCGGGTCCAGGATCTCCTCCGGTGTGCCCCAGCCCTGAGAGGGCCGCTGCTGGAACAGGCCGAGGGAGTCCCGGTCGCCGAAGTCGATGTTGCGCAGCGCGGACTCCTGGAGCGCGGTGGCCAGCGCGATGGTCACCGCCCGCTCGGGCATGCCGCGCCCGGTGCCGACGGCCGCGATCGTCGCCGCGTTCACCGCCTGCTCCGGCGTGAACCGGTACGAGGCTCCGTCGCCCTTGCCGGAGACGACCTCGCAGCCCGGACCCGAGGTGCCTCCGGTCAGGTACTGCACGGAGAGGTAGCCCGCGAGCCCGAGGAGGACCACGAAGGCCGCCCCGAACCGGAGGAGGCGGCCACGACGCTTGGAAGAGGGGGGAGGGTGCGGCACGCCTACAAGGTACTGGAGGCGGGCGGGACTGGTGAGGCAGGTGTGCACAATGCACGGCCGCAGTGCGGCGGTTCGCCGGGTTAGGGTCGACCGCATGGCCGATAACCCGCTTGACCTCACGCTGGACGCCGCGCGCCTGACCGCGCGACTCGTCGACTTCCCCTCGGAGAGCGGCACCGAGAAGCCGCTCGCCGACGCGATCGAGGCCGCGCTGCGCGCCCTGCCGCACCTGACGGTCGACCGTCTCGGCAACAACGTCGTCGCCCGCACGAACCTCGGGCGCGCGCAGCGGGTGATCCTGGCCGGCCACATCGACACGGTCCCCATCGCCGGGAACGTCCCCTCGCGGCTCGACGAGGACGGCGTCCTGTGGGGCTGCGGCACCTGCGACATGAAGTCCGGAGTGGCGGTCCAGCTGCGCATCGCGGCCACGGTCCCCGCCCCCAACCGCGACCTGACCTTCGTCTTCTACGACAACGAGGAGGTCGCCGCCGAGCTGAACGGGCTCAAGCACGTCGCCGAGGTACGCCCGGAGTGGTTGGCCGGCGACTTCGCCGTGCTGCTCGAACCCTCCGGCGGCGAGGTCGAGGGCGGCTGCCAGGGCACGCTGCGGGTGCTGCTGCGGACCAAGGGCGAGCGGGCCCACTCGGCGCGCGGCTGGATGGGCTCCAACGCCATCCACGCCGCCGCGCCGATCCTGACGCGACTCGCCGGGTACCAGCCGCGTCATCCGGTCATCGACGGCCTGGAGTACCGCGAGGGTCTCAACGCGGTCGGCGTCTCCGGCGGGGTGGCGGGCAACGTCATCCCCGACGAGTGCGTGGTCACGGTCAACTTCCGGTACGCCCCCGACCGCACCGAGGAGGAGGCCGTCGCCCACGTCCGCGAGGTGTTCGCGGACTGCGGGGTGGAGGAGTTCGTGATCGACGACCACAGCGGCGGCGCCCTGCCGGGTCTGCACCACCCGGCCGCGGCGGCGTTCATCGAGGCGGTCGGCGGTATCGCGCGCCCGAAGTACGGCTGGACGGACGTCTCGCGCTTCTCGGCGCTGGGCATCCCCGCCGTCAACTACGGCCCCGGCAACCCACACCTGGCGCACAAGCGCGACGAGCGGGTGGAGACGGCCAAGATCCTCGCGGGCGAGGAGCGCCTGCGGGCCTGGCTGACGGACTGACCACCGCGGTCATACCGACGTCCCCCTCTCGTAACCCCCGCGGATCTACGCTGAGGTGGAACGTCACGCAAACGGAGGGAGCGTACATGCCAACAGGGAATCCCGAGGGCAAGAAGCAGCCACCGGACGAGCAGCGACTGGGACCGGTCCTCCGGCGGCGCGGTCAGGTCCAGGCGAGCACCACGGACCAGCGCCTGCTGGACGAACGTGCCCCCACGGACTGGGTCCACACCGACCCCTGGCGCGTGCTGCGCATCCAGTCGGAGTTCATCGAGGGCTTCGGCACGCTCGCCGAACTCCCGCCCGCCATCAGCGTGTTCGGCTCCGCGCGGACGCCGGTGGAGTCGCCGGAGTACGACGCGGGGGTGAAGCTGGGGCGGGGCCTGGTCGAGGCGGGCTTCGCGGTGATCACGGGCGGCGGCCCGGGCGCGATGGAGGCGGCGAACAAGGGCGCCCTCGAAGCCGGGGGCGTCTCGGTGGGCCTGGGCATCGAGCTGCCCTTCGAGCAGGGCCTGAACGCGTATGTCGACATCGGCCTCAACTTCCGGTACTTCTTCGTCCGCAAGATGATGTTCGTCAAGTACGCGGAGGGCTTCGTCGTCCTGCCCGGTGGCCTCGGCACCCTGGACGAGCTCTTCGAGGCCCTGACCCTGGTGCAGACCCAGAAGGTCACCCGCTTCCCGATCGTCCTCTTCGGCAGCGCGTACTGGGGCGGCCTCGTCGACTGGCTGGAGAACACCCTGATCGCCGAGGGCAAGGCGGCCCAGGCGGACCTCACCCTGTTCCACGTCACGGACGACGTGGACGAGGCGGTGGCCCTGATGTCCAAGGAAGCGGGGCGCTAGCACCCCGTACGACGGGGGTACGGGGTACTGGCGTCGGCGCGGTGGGCTCCGGTGCTCGTACGGTGGGGTTCCGGGGCCTGTGCGGCGGGGGACCAGGGCCTGTCCGGCGGGGGCTGGGCCCCCGGTTCTACGCCAGTCCCCGTCGGGCCACCGCCGGGGGCCGGTGGCCCGCGATGGCCGCCACCATGTCCAGCACCTGCCGGGTCTCGGCCACCTCGTGCACCCGGTACACCTGGGCGCCCAGCCACGCCGAGACGGCCGTCGTCGCCAGTGTCCCCACCAGCCGTTCCTTCACCGGCTTGTCCAGCGTCTCGCCCACGAAGTCCTTGTTGGACAGCGACACCAGCACCGGCCACCCGGTCGCGACCATCTCGTCCAGCCGCCGCGTCGCCTCCAGGCTGTGCCGCGTGTTCTTGCCGAAGTCGTGCCCCGGATCGATCATCACCGACTCCCGCGGCACCCCGAGTGCCACCGCCCGCTCGGCCAGCCCCACGGTCACCCGGAGGATGTCGGCCATGACGTCGTCGTACGTCACCCGGTGCGGCCGGGTCCGGGGCTCCGCGCCGCCCGCGTGCGTGCACACCAGGCCGGTCCCGTAGCGCGCGGCGACCTCGGCGAGCCGCGGGTCCACCCCGCCCCACGCGTCGTTCAGCAGGTCGGCACCCGCCTCGCACACGGCCTCGCCGACGTCGGCCCGCCAGGTGTCGACGCTGATGACCACGTCCGGGAACCGCCGCCGCACCTCGGCCACGAAGCCGACCGTCCGCCGGGCCTCCTCCTCGGCGCTCACCTCGTCACCGGGCCCGGCCTTCACCCCGCCGATGTCGATGACCGCGGCCCCCTCGGCGACCGCCTGCTCCACGCGCGCGAGGGCCGGCTCGTCACGGAACGTCGACCCCTGGTCGTAGAAGGAGTCCGGGGTCCGGTTGACGATCGCCATGATCACCGGCTCGTGCGCGTCGAACTCGCGCCTGCCCAGCCTGAGCATTCCCCTGTGACCTCTCCTCTTCTGCCCGATCTCGTCGGCCTCGCCGGTCTTCCGGTCCTGCCCGGTCTTTCCCGGCCATCGGCCGTCTGCGACCCTAACTGTCAGCCTCGCATGGCACGATCGGACCCTGACAGATACGACAGACTCCGTGGGGACCGAGCGATGGTTATGTTCTTCTTCCTGGTCGTCGCGCTCGCCGTCGTGGTCGCCGCGG
This sequence comes from Streptomyces sp. NPDC088817, assembly GCF_044750345.1. Lineage (NCBI taxonomy): Bacteria > Bacillati > Actinomycetota > Actinomycetes > Kitasatosporales > Streptomycetaceae > Streptomyces > Streptomyces sp. NPDC088817. The sequence continues at coordinate 312,352 of NZ_JBIVJN010000003.1, read as the reverse complement.
TGACCCTGGCGGTGGTGGGCGGCGGCGAGGGAACCGGGCCGCTGCCCGAGGCGGCGCCCGAGCGGCTCCTGGACCCGCTGCCGCCGGACCGCCCCGTGGACCGCGAGGACGTGGAGACCCTCCGCTTCCCGATGACCGTACGGGGCTACCGCATGGCGGATGTCGACGACGCCCTCAGCCGGCTCGGCGCCGAACTCGCCGAGCGCGACGCACGGATCGCCGACCTGGAGTCCGCGCTGGCCGGCGCCCGGGCCGCGGCCGCCCACGTCCACCTGACCAAGCCCGAGCAGGAGGACCAGCCGTGACGGACGACACCCCGACGCCGGGCGCCGCGATCGCGGGCCCGGACGGCGCCCCGCGCTGCCCGTGGGCGCTGTCCGCGGCGGAGTACGTGGCCTACCACGACGAGGAGTGGGGCCGCCCGGTCCACGGCGACGACGCGCTCTACGAAAGGCTCTCCCTGGAGGCATTCCAGTCCGGCCTGTCCTGGATCACCATCCTGCGCCGCCGCGCCGGCTTCCGCGCCGCCTTCGCCGACTTCAAGATCGCGGCGGTGGCGGACTTCACCGACGACGACCGGGAGCGGCTGCTCGCCGACCCGGGCATCATCCGCAACCGCGCCAAGGTCGACGCGACGATCGCCAACGCGCGCGTGCTCGTCGACTGGGCCCCGGGCGAGCTGGACGCCTTCATCTGGTCCCACGCCCCCGACCCCGCCACCCGCCCGGTACCGACGACCCTTTCCGACGTCCCGGCGGTCACGCCCGAGTCCACGGCCCTGTCGAAGGCCCTGAAGAAGCGCGGTCTGCGCTTCGTCGGCCCGACGACGGCGTACGCCCTGATGCAGGCCTGCGGCCTGGTCGACGACCATCTCGCGGACTGCGTGGCGCGCCGCCCCTGACCCGTCCGGCCGGGGGCGGCACCGACCCGCGCCGCGGTCAGCGGCCCAGATAGGTCGGCTTCTCCTTGTTCACGAACGCCCGCACGGCGATCGCGTGGTCCTCGGACTGCCCGGCCCTGGTCTGGAGCTCCTCCTCCTTGAGGAGGGTCTCCTCCAGGGAGTGCGTCAGCCCGTGGGCCACCGCCTCCTTCAGCGCCGCGTACGCCAGGGTCGGCCCCTCGGCCAGCGCCCGCGCCGTCCGCTCGGCCTCGGCCCGCAGTTCGGCGGCCGGCACGACCCGGTTGGCGATGCCCAGGTCGTGGGCCTCCTGTGCGGTGATACGGCGCGGGAAGAGCAGCAGGTCGGTGGCGCGGGACGGTCCCACCACCCGCGGCAGCGTCCACGAGATCCCCGAGTCCCCGGTGAGCGCGACGCCCACGAACGAGGTGTTGAAGGACGCCGTGTCCGCCACGATCCGGTAGTCCGCGGCGAGCGCGAAGCCGAAGCCCGCCCCGGCGGCGACCCCGTTCACCGCGGCGACCACCGGCTTCCGCGCCCCCGCCAGCGCCCGCACGATCGGGTTGTAGTGCTCCCGCACGGTGCTCATGGTCTGCCCGGACCCGGACTCCCGGTCGGCGGCCAGCAGCCCGATGTGCTCCTTGAGGTCCTGGCCCACGCAGAACGCCCGGTCGCCGGCGGCGGTCAGCAGCACCGCCCGCACGGCGTCGTCGTCCGCGGCCTCCCGGGCCGCGTCCCGCAGGGCGACCTTGGCGTCGACGTTCAGCGCGTTCATCGCCTCGGGGCGGTTCAGCGTGATCGTCGCGAGCCCGTCGCTCACCTCGTAGAGCACGGTGTCGGCCATGGGGCATCCCCTCCGGTGTCGCCTCGTCCACGTACCGGTCGGTACGTCGTGGTCCGTCGTGGTCCGAGGACAGCATGACGGAGATCACCGGGCGGGGCGCGGAGCCGGCATGTGACCTGCGTCAAAGAATTCCGGCGCGTCCGCGGTCGGCGGGCGGAGCAGCGGGAGCGCAGTATCGCAGCCACATCGCCGAATTGAGTGGTTTTGCTCGCGCGCGTTGCCCAAGCGATGCCAACTGATGTTGGTCATCGGGTCCTGGGATGCGGGATAATGGCTTGGAAGCAATGTGTTCGATGCCGGTGTCGCGTGTCCTGTGCCGTTCTGGGCAGGGACCGTGCGCGTGCCCTTTTGGTGGGCCGGCGGCTTTGACGATGAGCTGGGTTTCAGGAAGGGGAACGAGCATGGCGGCCATGAAGCCGCGGACGGGTGATGGCCCGCTCGAGGTGACCAAGGAGGGGCGGGGCATCGTCATGCGCGTTCCGCTCGAAGGCGGCGGTCGGCTCGTCGTCGAGTTGACCCCTGACGAGGCCGACGCGCTCGGCGACGCCCTCAAGAAGGTCGTCGGCTGACGCGCAAGCGACCATACCCTTTCAGTTGCCCCGGCATCGTACGCGGTGTCGGGGTCGCTGTCTTTCCAGGGGTGTGCGACGCGCGGGTGACGGGGGCGCTCAGCGCTTGACGGCGCACAGCAGTCCGTCGCCCACCGGCAGCAGCGACGGCGTCAGATCGGGGCTCTCGCGCACCGCGCGCAGCAGTTCCCGCAGCCGCACCACCTCCGTCGGCTGCGGTCCCGAGTCCACCGTCCGCCCGTGCGCGAAGACACCCTCGAAGGCGACGAGGCCTCCCGGTCTCAGCAGGCGCAACGATTCAGCGAGGTACTCGGGGAACTCCAGCCGGTCGCCGTCGCAGAACACGAGGTCGTATCCGGCGTCCGCGAGGCGGGGCAGCACGTCCAAGGCACGGCCGGGGATGAAGCGGGCCCGGTTGCCGGCGAAACCGGCGGCGCGGAAGGCCTGGCGGGCGAACTGCTGGTGCTCCGGCTCGGGATCCACGGTGGTCAGCACCCCGTCGGGGCGCATGCCGTGCAGCAGGTGGATCCCGGAGACCCCGGTGCCGGTGCCGATCTCCGCGACCGCCTTCGCGTCCACGGTGGCGGCCAGCAACCGCAGCGCGGCGCCCGCGCCGGGCGACACCGAGCGCAGCCCCGCGTCACGGGCCCGCTCGCGGGCCCAGCGCAGCGCGTCGTCCTCGGCGACATAGGCGTCGGCGAACGCCCAGCTCGTCTGCCGGTTGCCGGTAATGACCCTCTCCTGTCCCCGTGGTTGCCTGGGCGTGACTGTATCCGCTGGGGCCGGGAACCCGCAGATGGGACCGGTCGTTTGAAGGGGTGAGGAAGCGACACCATGCGCGACGGCGGTGCGGACGGGGGGTATGGGATGGATCGGGACACCGAGCAAGTGCTGACGCAGCCGCATCAGCCGGACCAGCACGTGTCAAATTCTCGTAAAACTGCTTATCCGGAGCTAACGGGCGAGGTGGCTATGGTAGGGGCTCCACTGGACACCACCAGAGCCGACAGGGGAGGTGCGGCTGCGCCTGTGGATCGGGGAGGAGTGCTACGGCGCTTTCTCGGATCGGCGGGCAGGCCGAAATCCGTGACCAACACCGCTGCCGACGTGAGCCACGCCACCGAATCCGCCCAGACCGCGACCTTCTCGACCGACGCGGACGGGCAGGCGTGGACTCCGCCCACCTGGGAGGAGATCGTCAGCACGCACAGCGGCCGCGTCTACCGCCTGGCCTACCGCCTCACCGGCAACCAGCACGACGCCGAGGACCTCACCCAGGAGGTCTTCGTCCGCGTCTTCCGCTCCCTGTCGACCTACACGCCGGGCACGTTCGAGGGCTGGCTGCACCGCATCACCACGAACCTCTTCCTGGACATGGTCCGCCGCAAGCAGCGCATCCGCTTCGACGCCCTCGGCGACGACGCGGCCGAGCGGCTGGCCAGCAAGGAGCCCACCCCGCAGCAGCTCTTCAACGACGCGCACTTCGACGCGGACGTCCAGCAGGCCCTGGACACCCTCGCGCCCGAGTTCCGTGCCGCCGTCGTCCTGTGCGACATCGAAGGACTGTCGTACGAGGAGATCGCCGCGACCCTGGGCGTCAAGCTCGGCACCGTGCGCTCCCGCATCCACCGCGGCCGTTCGCAGCTGCGCAAGGCCCTCGCGCACCGTTCGCCGCAGGCCCGGGCGGGGCGCCGCGGCTTCGTGGCCACGGTCCCCGCGCTGGGAGGAGGGGGCGCGCCCGCGTGAGTGGATCACGACCGGACCCCGCGGGGCGTCTCGCGGAACAGCATCTGGGAGACCGGCTCGCCGCCCTGGTGGACGGCGAGCTCGGTCACGACATGCGTGAGCGTGTCCTGGCGCACGTGGCCACCTGCCCGAAGTGCAAGGCGGAGGTCGACGCGCAGCGCCGTCTGAAGAACGTCTTCGCCCAGGCGGCCCCGCCGCCCCCTTCCGAGAGCTTCCTGGCCCGCCTTCAGGGCCTTCCCGGGGGCGGTACCGGCGGCGGTGGCGGTTCACCGCTGGGCGGGGGAGGGCTGCCCGGAGGGTTGTCCTCCAGCTCCGGAGTGTTCGGGGTGAACCGCGGCGAGCAGTTCGAGTTCGGCTATGTGCCGGCTCGGCCACATCCCGCCGACCCCGCGGAGGACCGCGGCTTCCGGATCCACCCCGTGGGCCGTGCGGACAGCGAGCGGTCCGCCTCGCGCGGGCTGCGGTTCGCGTTCGTCGCCGCCGGGGCGGTGTCGCTGGCGGCCCTCGCCCTGGGCGGGGTGAGCACCGGTTCGGCGGGTGACACCGCCACGGAGGCGCGCGGCGGCTCCGGGGCCGGCAGCAACGTGACTCCGGCGCGCACGGCGGGCACGGGGACGGCATCGGGCTCCGACACCGCGCGGCGCCGCCAGTCGGCCGCGCCGCAGTCGGCACAGGGGCAGCGGTCGTCGGACTCGGCGCAGGCGGCCTCGACGCCGCCGGCCGCGCCGCTGCTGCCGGGGGCCGTGCCGCCGGGCGGGCAGGCGCAGGACGTGATGCATCCGCTGACCACTCCGGTGGTCGCCGGAGCGGCCGTGATGTCCCCGCTGATACGTCCGCTCACCACGGCCCCGCCGATCTCCCTCACCTCGTGGTCCGGCGACCCGGGCTACACGGCCCCGGGCCTGCTCAGCGCGCCCTCTCCCTCCGCCTCCTCCCGTACCGCGCGCTGACCGGTCCCTGCGCGGCGGTTCGGGAACCTGGTTGAATCCACGGTGGTCGCGCCCATGACACCGGTCGGGGCGCGGAGTCGACGCCGTGCCGCGTCCCGCTGTGGGGAGAACATGAACGAGGGCAAGCCCACGAAGTCCGCCCGCCCGAAGTGGTGGAGCCGCTCAGCCCCTCCGGACACCCGGCCGGAGGGCACGGCGCCGGACGGCGTGACAGTGGGTGAGGCCTCAGCCCAGGGCCCGGGCGCGCCCGGACCTGCCGCCGGGGACGGCGACTACGAGCTGGAACGCCCGCTCCCGGCTTCAGACGACTTCGAACTCGCTGAGCCCCGTCCGCCGCTCGCGGGGGCGGAGGACACCCACCTGGGGTCGGCGGACGCGCCGCCGGCGGCGACGGTGCCCGCCGAGCCGGCCGCACCCGCCGCGTCGGCGACTCCGGCCGGTCCCGGTGTCCCGGCGCCCGTCTCCACCGACACGGGCGCCGACCGGCCGGTGGAGGGCCCCTCCGGGCCCGTCGACGCCTCCGGCGGCCCCGGCGAGCGTCCGAGCCCCCTGCACGACCCCGACCCCTACAGCACCCCTCCGTACGGCGAGCCGGGCCCCTGGGCACCCGCCCCACCGTTCCAGCACCCGACGGCACCCCCCGCGCACTCCTCCGCAACCCCGGCCACCGCACCCCACGACTCGCCCGCGCCGTACGGCCCGCCGCCCGTGGGGGTCCAGCCGGGTGCCCCGGTGCCCGCGCCTCCGGCGCCGCCCGCGTTGTCGCCGCAGGCGGCGGCCGACCCGTCCCAGGGTTCGCTCGCCCCGGACGCCCAGTCGTACGGTTCGGCGCCCATGCCGTCCGGCGCGCCCTCGCCGCCGCAGGCGCTGGCCGGTGCCGCAGCGCAGTGGGCGGCCCCTCGGGACGCCGTGCCGGCGGGGGTGCCGCTCCGGGGCGACCCGGGGCATGGCGTGCCCGCTCAGGCCATGGGTGACGGGCACGGCGTGCCCGCCTCCGGCGACGGCGGGGTTCACCCCGGTGCCGGGGGCTCCGGGGGGCCCTGGGGGCGTTACGACCCCTGGGGTGGTGTGCCGTTGCAGCAGAGCGGGGGCGGTGCGGTCAGTGCCGAGCAGCGGCACCGGCGGGTCACGCGGGCCCTCGTCGGCGGGGCCGTCGTGCTCGCCCTGGTGTCCGGCGCGCTCGGCGGGCTGGCCGGGGCGTACATCGAGCGCAACGGCGGCCTCGGCACCGTGGAGCTGCCGCAGGCAGGGAAGGAGCCCGCCGGGCGCGCCCCGGACAGCGTCGCAGGGATCGCCGCCCGCGCCCTGCCCAGCGTGGTGACGCTGCACGTCAGCGGCTCCGGCCAGGAGGGCACCGGCACCGGGTTCGTGCTCGACGGCCTCGGCCACGTCCTCACCAACAACCACGTCGTCGAGAACGCCGCCTCCGGCGGCGACATATCGGTGACCTTCAGCGGCGGCCAGACCGCCAAGGCCAGGATCGTCGGCCGGGACTCCGGCTACGACCTCGCCGTCGTCCAGGTCCGCGGCGTGCGCGGCCTGACCCCCATTCCCCTCGGCAACTCCGACAACGTGCAGGTGGGCGACCCGGTCGTGGCCATCGGCGCGCCCTTCGACCTCGCCAACACCGTCACCTCCGGCATCATCAGCGCCAAGGAGCGGCCCATCACGGCCGGCGGCGAGAAGGGCGACGGCAGCGACGTGTCCTATGTCGACGCCCTCCAGACCGACGCCCCGATCAACCCCGGCAACTCCGGCGGCCCCCTCCTCGACGCCCGGGGCCGGGTCGTCGGCATCAACTCCGCGATCCGCTCCGCGGACACCGGCTCCGACCTGCAGACCGGACAGGCCGGCTCCATCGGCCTGGGCTTCGCCATCCCCGTCAACCAGGCCAGGCGCGTCGCCGAAGAGCTGATCAACCACGGCAAGGCCAGCCACCCCGTGATCGGGGTGACCCTGGACATGAACTACCCCGGCGACGGCGCCAGGGTCGGCGCCAAGGGCCGGGACGGCGGCTCCCCGGTCACCCCCGGCGGCCCCGGAGCCAAGGCGGGCATCAGGGCCGGGGACGTCATCACCGCGGTGGACGGCCAGCGCGTCCACTCGGGCGAGGAGCTGATCGTCAAGACCCGCGCCCACCGCCCCGGCGACCGCCTGGAGCTGACCGTCGAACGCGGCGGAAAGGCACGGAAGGTGTCCCTGGTTCTCGGATCCTCGGACAGCAATTGACACAAAACGTGCGGAACGAGCCGAAAAGATCGTCGTGTACACGCAGTCCGAGGGCCCGGGACGGTACCGGTCCGGTACATGGGACGGGTACCGTGGATCCGGCCCGGACCACGGACAGCCGCACACAGACCGGACCACGCGAGGGCCGAGGACCGAGGACATCGCAAGGAGCTTCAGGTGTTCAATGACGTAGGACCGCTCGAGCTGCTGACGATCATCATCGTGGCGGTGCTCGTGTTCGGTCCCGAAAAGCTCCCGAAGGTCATCCAGGACGTCACGCGCACGATCCGGAAGATCCGGGAGTTCTCGGAGAGCGCCAAGCAGGACATCCGCAGCGAACTCGGTCCGGAGTTCAAGGACTTCGAGTTCGAGGACCTCAACCCCAAGACGTTCATCCGCAAGCAGCTGGAGAACGACGAACTGGGGCTGAAGGAGATCCGCAACGGCTTCGACCTGAAGAAGGAGATGGCCGAGATCACGGACGCGGTCAACGGCAACGAGTACGACTCCGCCGCGTCCACCGGGTCCTCCTCCGCAGGCCCCGCTGGCTCCTCGGGTGCGTCCGGTGGCCGGATCGACATGACCAAGAAGCCCGAGAGCGCCGGCCAGGACGAGCGTCCGCCCTTCGACGCCGACGCCACCTGACCCGCCTTCCCGTGTGACGCGTTTCACGCCCCCCGCGACCCGTGCGCGGCGTGAAACGGCTGTACCCACGCCCCACGCGCCGAGCGGTTTCCCGGCTGCCCGAAGCGGGATGGATATGCTGCCGAGTTGTTGTGCGGACCGGACGAGTACGCCCGAAGGGGGGCGGGCCGCCCCGGTCCGACGAGAGCGAGGAGGCGTCCGGCACATGGAGACGACAAGTCGGGCAGGCGCGCAGGCGTCTGCCGCGGAGGGTGGCCAACAGTCCCCCTTCGCCCGGCGTACGGCCGACGGCTACCTGCTGGCGCCCTTTCCCTGGTACGGCCTCGACGAGGCCTTCACAGGGCCGCGCTGGCTGATGCAGGTCGGGACCTCGGCCGACGGCGCCGTGGAACACGGTTCGACCGGGCACGGTGACGAGCCGTCCGTACGCAACGAGTTCGTGTCCGGGTCGCCGGACGAGCCCAAGGAGAGGTTCGCGGTCGTCGTCACCGTCGCCGCCCACCCCGAACGGCGTCTCGCCGACGGCACGGGCCAGCTGGAGGCCACCTCGGTCTCCTCGGCGGCCTGGCTGGCCGCGGTGGGCCTGCTCTCCTTCACCTGGCCCGGGCAGGTGGACCACACCCTGCGGGACGACTGGCTGGAGCAGCAGACGGAGACCGCGTGGGAGCTGGCCGACGACCTGTCAGGACCGGCGTGGTCGATGCTCTCGCTGCCCGTGGACGGCGTCCCGACGCCGTTCCACTACCGGGAGTCGGAGTTCGGCTGGGTGCTCGCCGGTTCGACCTCCCAGGGGGTCCACCTGGGGGCGTACGGCAGGGGCATGAGCGCGTACGGACTCGGTTTCGCCGTGATCAAGGACATCGGCGCGTACGCCTGACGCCTCGCGGCGCAGGGCCGACAGCGACACGAAGGGGCGCCGTCCACGAGGGACGGCGCCCCTCCGCCGTACGGGCGGTACGGGCCGCGGAGGGCCCCGTACGGCCTAGAACTTGTTCTTCGGGGTGATCCCCAGCGACAGCCCCGCGAGGCCCCGCTGACGGCCGGCGAGCTTGTCGGCGATCTCCCGCAGGGCCGAGCCCGCGGGGGAGTCCGGGTCGGTCAGCACGACCGGCTTGCCCTCGTCGCCGCCCTCGCGCAGGCGGACGTCGATCGGGATGGAGCCGAGCACCGGGACCGTGGCGCCCGTGGTGCGGGTCAGTCCCTCGGCGACCACCCGGCCGCCGCCCGTGCCGAACACGTCGACCATCTCGTCGCAGTGCGGGCAGGGCAGGCCGGACATGTTCTCGACCACGCCGACGATCTTCTGGTGGGTCTGGACGGCGATGGAGCCCGCACGCTCGGCCACCTCGGCCGCCGCCTGCTGAGGCGTCGTCACCACCAGGATCTCGGCGTTGGGCACCAGCTGGGCCACGGAGATCGCGATGTCGCCGGTGCCGGGCGGCAGGTCAAGGAGGAGCACGTCCAGGTCGCCCCAGTACACGTCCGCCAGGAACTGCTGGAGCGCGCGGTGCAGCATCGGGCCGCGCCAGACGACCGGCGCGTTGCCCGGGGTGAACATGCCGATGGAGATGACCTTCACACCGTTCGCCGACGGCGGCATGATCATGTTCTCGACCTGGGTCGGGCGGCCGTCCACGCCCAGCATCCGCGGCACGCTGTGCCCGTAGATGTCGGCGTCGACCACGCCCACCTTCAGGCCGTCGGCCGCCAATGCGGCCGCCAGGTTCACCGTCACCGAGGACTTGCCGACGCCGCCCTTGCCGGAGGCGACGGCGTAGACGCGGGTGAGGCTGCCGGGCTTGGCGAAGGGGACCTCGCGCTCGGCCTGGCCGCCGCGCAGCGCGGTCGCCAGCTCACGGCGCTGCTCGTCGCTCATCACGTCGAGCGTGACGTCGACCCGGGTGACACCCTCGACGCGGGACACGGCGTCGGTCACCCGTTGGGTGATCGTCTCGCGCATCGGGCAGCCGGAGACCGTCAGATAGACGGTGACCGCGACCGCTCCGTCCGCACCGATCTCCACCGATTTGACCATGCCGAGCTCGGTGATGGGCCGGTGGATCTCGGGATCGTCAACCGTCGCCAGAGCTGCGCGCACCGCGTCTTCCGTAGCCATAGGACGATGGTACGGCGCCCCGTGCGGCCGCCGGGACCCCGTCAGTGGTCGCCCATGTCACCCGCGTGCGGGTGATCCGCCGGGAATACCCCGCGCCGGCGGTGCCCGTCGACGGTGCGCTCCTCCACCTCCTTGACCAGGTCCTGGAGCTCCGAGCGCATCCAGTCGCGGGTGGCCACCTCGCCCAGGCCCATGCGCAGCGCGGCGATCTCACGGGTCAGGTACTCGGTGTCGGCGATCGACCGCTCGTTCTGCTTGCGGTCCTGTTCGAGGTTGACCCGGTCCCGGTCGTCCTGCCGGTTCTGCGCCAGCAGGATCAGCGGGGCGGCGTAGGACGCCTGGAGGGACAGGGCCAGGGTCAGGAAGATGAACGGGTACTCGTCGAACCGCAGATGCCGGGGCGCGACCACGTTCCACAGCACCCACACGACGATCACCACCGTCATCCAGACGATGAACCGACCGGTGCCCAGGAACCGCGCGATGCGCTCGGACAGCCGCCCGAAGGCGTCCGGGTCCCACTCCGGCAGCAGCCGGCGCCGGGGCGGGCGCGGCTGGTCCAGCCGGCCGGACCGGGGCCGCCCGGCTGCGGTGGCCCCCACCGGGAGCCGTTCGCGGGTGCTCTCTCGCTCAGCCGCCATGCGTGGCCGCCCCCTCGTCCAGGTCGTACTCCGTCTCCCGCCAGTCGTCCGGCAGCATGTGGTCCAGGACGTCGTCCACGGTGACCGCGCCGAGCAGCGCTCCGGCCTCGTCGACGACGGGCGCCGCCACCATGTCGTAGGTCGCGAAGAACCCGGCGACCACCGGCAGCGTCGCGTCGGGCGGGAGAGGCTGCAGATCGTCGTCGAGGATCGAGCCGACGAGGGTGTAGGGCGGGTCGCGCAGCAGCCGCTGGAAGTGCACCGTGCCCAGGTACTTCCCGGTCGGGGTCTCGTCGGGCGGGCGGCAGACGTAGACCTGGGCGGCCAGCGCGGGGGACAGGTCGCGGCTGCGGACCCGGGCCAGGGCGTCGGCGACGGTCGCGTCCGGGCGCAGGATGATCGGCTCGGTCGTCATCAGACCGCCCGCCGTGTGCTCCTCGTACGACATCAGCCGGCGCATGTCGGCCGCGTCGGCGGGTTCCATCAGCGCCAGCAGCCGCTCCTGCTCCTCCGCCGGCAGCTCGGCGAGCAGGTCGGCGGCGTCGTCCGGGTCCATCGCCTCCAGCACGTCGGCCGCGCGCTCGCCCTTCAGCTTGCCGAGGATCTCGATCTGGTCGTCCTCCGGGAGCTCCTCCAGGACGTCGGCGAGCCGGTCGTCGTCCAGCGCGGCGGCGACCTCCGCGCGCCGCTTGGCGGACAGGTGGTGCAGCACGTTGGCCAGGTCGGCGGGGCGCAGCTGCTCGAAGGTGGCGAGCAGGCTCTCCGCGCCCTGCCCCTGCTCCTCCAGCGAGAAGCCGGTGACCGCGGACCACTCCACGGTCAGGGCCTCTCCCCGGTTGCGCCGGAACGCGCCGCCCTTCCTGCCCTTGCGGACGAAGACGCGGTCGACCTCCCAGTCCCGGCGCGCGGGCAGCTGCTGTACCGACATGTCCAGGACCGTGACCTCCTCGCCGGTCTCCACGAGCGTCACCCGCCGGTCCAGCAGCTCGCCGAAGACGAGGCGTTCGGTGGGCCGCTGCTCGAAGCGGCGGACGTTGAGCACGCCCGTGGTGATGACCTGGCCGGACTCGATGCCGGTCACCCGGGTCATGGGCAGGAAGATGCGCCGCCGGGTGGAGAGTTCGACGACCAGCCCGAGCAGACGGGGCGGCCGGCGCGCGACGCGCAGCACGACGACCAGATCGCGTACGCGTCCGACCTGGTCGCCCGCCGGGTCGAAGACGGCGACTCCGGAGAGGTGCGAGACGAAGATGCGGGGGGCGCCCGCTGCCATGGCTGCCCCTCCTTTGCGTGGCTGCGTGGTGCGCGTGGTGCGTGTCGTGTGTGCTGGGTTTCTTTTCCCAAATGCCCGCTCAGGTGCGCTTCAGGCTAGCCCGTCCACCTCGGATACGCCCTGGTGAGGGTCCGGACGAGCCGGTTCCGCCGGGCGTGCGCGACCCCGGTACGCTGCCGTACGCCGCTTGAGGACACCCGCCGGAAAGGCAGCTCCACCTGTGACCGTGATTCCCCAGGGCCGTACCCGCCGGACCGCACTGACGAGCGCGCTGTGTGCCCTGGTCGTCGCGGGCGCGGGCCTGACGGGGTGTTCCGGGGACGATCCGGACGCGGGCACCAACGGGGTGGGCAAACTGCCTGCCGACAAGATCCAGGCGAGGACGAGGGCGGCGGCCGCCACCGCGGACACCGTGCACCTGTCCGGGAACGTAGTGAGCAACGGCCGTACATACCGGCTCGACATGCGTCTGAAGGACGAGGGCGGCACCGGCTCGGTCAGCTCGCAGGGGGCGACCTTCGGGCTGCTGCGGATCGGGGAACAGCTCTATCTGAAGGCGGACGCCGGGTTCTGGGGCCAGGTCGACGGCAGCGGCAAGGCCACCGGGGCCGCCGACAAGCTGGACGGCAAGTATGTGAAGGTGCCACAGGGCGATCCCTCGTACAAGCGGTTCAGCGGCTTCACGGACAAGGACCTCCTCCTCGACGGGCTGCTGACGCTGCACGGCACGCTGGCGACCGACGGGCACCACGAGCAGGCGGGCGTCCGCACGATCCGCATCACCGGCGGCAAGGGATCCGGCGGCACCCTGGACGTCTCCCTGGAGGGCACCCCCTACCCGCTGCGCCTGGTGCGCGCGGGCGACGCGGGAACGCTGAGCTTCTCGGACTGGGGCAAGGACTTCGCCCTGGCCCAGCCTGGGAAGGGCGAGACGGTCGACTACGGCAGGCAGCTCCCGACGTCCTGACTCCTGCTCCCCGGGGAGGGGCTACGTCCGCCGCTTCCGCCTCATCAGCAGCCGCGGCAGTCCGGCCGGGGCCGGCCGGCGGGTCGTCGCCGGTGTGGGCAGCGGTGCCTCGGCCAGCCGGCCCTCCGGCAGCGGCGCGGTCGTCCCGGTGGGCTCAAGGCGCAGCACCCGGCACTCGCGGGCCCAGCGCGCCGTCATGGCCTCGCCGTCGGGCGCGTTGAGGCGCTTCCCCTTCAGCTCGGCCACCGCCTCCTGCCACCGCGGGGAGTCCGGCGCGACCTCGACGACCCGCGCGGCCCAGGTGACCAGGCGGCCGCCCTTGTCCTTGCTGCGGACCGTCACCTCGGCGTCGGCCCCGTCGGCCAGCCCGGGCAGCGGCTGCTCGCCGGGCCCGTCGCCCACCACGCACGCCGCGCCCTCGTGCCAGACGTGCCACAGGGCGCGGGCCGGGACGCCGGGGCCCTTGACCCAGACGAGGCCGGACTTCTTGGTGGCCTCCTCGACGAGGGCCTGGTCGAGCAGCTCGGTGTTCATGGCAGAAGAGTAACGAGCCCGCTCACAGCCAGCCGTTGCGCTTGAGCGTGCGGTGGATGCCGAGGCAGATCACGGCCGTGAGGCCCAGGATCAGCGGATAGCCGTACTTCAGGTGCAGCTCGGGCATGTACTTGAAGTTCATGCCGTACACCCCGCAGACCATCGTCGGCACGGCGATGATCGCGGCCCAGGCCGTGATCTTCCGCATGTCCTCGTTCTGCGCGACGGAGGCCTGCGCCAGATTGGCCTGGAGGATGGAGTTGAGCAGCTCGTCGAAGCCGACGACCTGCTCCTGCACGCGGGCCACGTGGTCGGCCACGTCCCGGAAGTACTTCTGGATGTCCGGGTCGATCAGCCGCATCGGACGCTCGCTCAGCAGCTGCATGGGCCGCAGCAGCGGTGACACCGCCCGCTTGAACGCCAGTACCTCGCGCTTGAGTTGGTAGATCCGGCCGGCGTCGGTGCCGCGCGGGGTGCCGCCACGGCCCGGCGAGAACACCTCCGTCTCGACCTCGTCGACGTCCTCCTGCAGCGCGTCCGCGACCGCCATGTACCCGTCGACGACGTGGTCCGCGATGGCGTGCAGCACCGCGGAGGGGCCCTTGGCCAGCAGCTCGGGGTCGTCCTGCAGGCGGTGCCGCAGCGCGCGCAGCGAGCCCTGGCCGCCGTGCCGGACGGTGATGAAGAAGTCCCGGCCGGTGAAGCACATCACCTCGCCGGTCTCCACGATCTCGCTGTTGGCGGTGAGCTCGTCGTGGTCGACGTAGTGGATGGTCTTGAAGACCGTGAAGAGCGTGTCGTCGTAGCGCTCCAGCTTGGGCCGCTGGTGGGCCGTGACCGCGTCCTCCACGGCCAGCGGGTGCAGCCCGAACTCCCCGGCGATACCGGCGAACTCGGCTTCGTTCGGCTCGTGCAGGCCGATCCACACGAAGCCCCCGTCGCGCCGCACCTGGCGCATCGCCTCCGGAGGGGTGAGCGGGTGGTCGGTCGGAACCCGGGAGCCGTCGCGGTAGACGGCGCAGTCCACGATGGCCGACGGGGTCGCCGGGTCGCGCGTGGTGTCGTACGCCCCGTCGTCCCGGCGCGTGGCCGGACGGGAGGTGCGGACCACGGAACGCAGGTCGCGGATCATCGACATGGCGGGCTCCTTCGCAGCGAGCGACGAGCGGCCGAGGGCGGTTGGAACTGCCCGGAATGAGGACGTGGTGGCCTCAGGGATGTTTGGCACGTCCACAAAGCGGGGAGCACCGCACCGTCGCGGTGGCGAGCTTCGTCACTGACAGATCAGACAGATCAAAACGAAACGAAGTGCTCTTCCGTATGACGTGCGCGAGGGCACGAACGCGAGAGGCGGCGACCGACCGGAGTCAGAGCGACGACATCAGCGGCGGGAAGAGCGGGTGCTACTGCACGGTCGACTTCGATCCATGACAGCCTCACCTCCTCCGGCCGGTCCCTCGTAAGGGAGTCCCATCGGCGTCGGGGCCGGATCGCGACCTCCCCAGGGCTGAGAACCTGGGGGGCGTCAAGCTGCGCGCTGCCCCGGACGACCGGCCAAGAGTATCAGCAGCCCGGTGTGTCAAGGCGCCGCTTTGCCTGCCGCTGACGAGTTCTATGCTCGCCGCATGGCTGACGTTCTCCCTCTGGTCGAGGCCCGGTTGCGTTCCGCGCTGGGCGATCCGGACGCCCGCGCCGCGGTCACCTTCCTCGGCACGGACCGGCTCGAGGTGCTGCGCTTCCGCGAGGGGGACGTCGTCCGGTACGCCACCCTCGGCATGTCCGCCCGGCCCATGACCGACCCCACCGCGCTGGTCGCCGACCCGGTCGAGGGGCCGCGCGCCGAGCTGGTCCTCTCCGTCCGCGCCGGCCTCGCCGACACCGACAAGGTGCTCCGCCCGCTCGCCGTGCTGGGGGCGTCCCCGCAGGTCGAGGGCGTGGTGGTGGCGCCCGGTGCCTCGCTCGACGTGGGCGAGCCGCTGTGGCCGGGCGCGCCCTTCACCTCGGTCCTGGTGGCCGAGCCGGGCGGCCTGGTGGAGGACCTGGAACTCGACGGGCCGCGGGACCCCGTACGGTTCCTGCCGCTGCTGCCGATGACCCCGAACGAGGCCGCCTGGAAGCGGGTGCACGGCGCTCAGGCCCTGCGGGAGCGGTGGCTGAACCACGGGACGGACCTGCGGGACCCCGCCCGCGGTTCCGTCCCGCTGGAGTGAGCAAGCTCACCAACAGGCCGTCGGCCCACGTCAGTTGGCAAAGACCGTGACGCTGTCCCCGGTGGCGTGCCGTTGCTGCAGTTCCTCCGCCGTGGGGGTCCCCCCTGCTCGAGCGGAGTCGAGAGCTCGGGGGAGGGTGAGGGCCCGGCGCCGGACGGCGACCACCAGCGCGCCCACCACCGCGGTCGCCCCCGCGACCACGAACGGCACGTGGAGGTCGGTCCACTCCGCGATCTTCGGCGCGAGGAAGGGCGCGGCGGCCGCGGCGAACCAGCGCACGAAGTTGTAGCCCGCGCTCGCCACCGGACGGGGGGCGTCGGACACCCCGAGGGCCAGCTCGGTGTAGACGGTGTTGTTCACGCCGATGAACGCGCCCGACAGGATGGTGCAGACGACGGCGGTGGTGTGGTCGCCGTAGCCGAGCGCGACGACGTCGGCGGCCAGCAGCACCAGTGAGCCACCGAGCACCTTCAGCGAGCCGAACCGCGCCTGCATGCGCGGCGCCACCACGACCGAGAACAGCGCGAGCAGCACACCCCAGGCGAAGAACACCGCACCCGACTTGTACGGGGTCATGTTCAGCACGAACGGCGTGAAGGCCAGCACCGTGAAGAACGTGTAGTTGTAGAAGAACGCCGAGACCGCCGCCGAGGCGAGACCGCCGTGGCCGAGCGCCTTGACCGGGTCCAGCAGGGAGGTCTTGCGGGTGGGCCTCGGCTGCTCCTTCAGGAACGCCGTGATGCACAGGAAGCCGACGGCCATCAGGAACGCGGTGCCGAAGAACGGATAGCGCCAGCTCGCGTTGCCGAGCAGCGCGCCGACCAGCGGGCCGCAGGCCATGCCGAGGCCGAGCGCCGACTCGTAGAGCAGGATCGCCGCCGCGCTTCCGCCGGCCGCCGCGCCGACGATGACCGCGAGGGCGGTCGAGACGAAGAGCGCGTTGCCGAGGCCCCAGCCGGCCCGGAAGCCGACCAGCTGGGCGACGGAGCCCGAGGTGCCGGAGAGTCCGGCGAAGACCACCACGAGGGCGAGGCCGAGCAGCAGGGTCTTGCGGCCGCCGATACGGCTGGAGACGAAGCCGGTCACCAGCATCGCGACGGCGGTGATCAGGAAGTACGAGGTGAAGAGCAGGGAGACCTGGCTCGCGGTGGCGTTCAGGCCCTTGGCGATGGAGGGCAGGATCGGGTCGACGAGCCCGATGCCCATGAAGGCGACGACGGACGCGCCGGCCGTCGCCCAGACCGCCCTGGGCTGCCGCAGGATGCTTCCCGCGCCCGCGTCGAACGGGTCGGCGCCCTCCGCGGGAGCCCCTGTACTGCTGTGCATGCCGTCTCCTCCGATCGTTGCTGTTTACACATAATAAGTTAGCCACCCTAATTGATGCAACATGCATCTAGTTGGTCGTGGCCGGGCGTCCGGGCCGGACGGGTGATCGTCCTTGACGTGGCGCTGCCGGGGTAGGACCGTGGGGCCCTATGAGGGGCGAACCCAGTTGCCCGAAGTGCGGTGGCCGGGTCAGGGCTCCCGGACTCTTCAGCGATTCCTGGCAGTGCGATGTGCACGGGACCGTGTATCCGCTGCAGCCCGTGATCCCGCCCAGCGTCGAAGCCCTCGGTGTCGTGGTGCAGCGGACCCAGGTGCCGGTGTGGATGCCGTGGCCGCTACCCGTCGGCTGGCTGTTCACCGGCGTGACCTACGCCGGGGACGAGCGCAGCGGCGGCCGCGCCACCGCGGTGGCCTGTTCGGGGCCCGGGCCGCTCGGCGGCATGGGTGAACTCATCCTGGTCGCCGAGGAACTCGGCGTCGGCCTCGGCGCGCGTTACGCCGGCATTGACGGCCCTGACCCCGGCACCTACCTGGACGTGGAGAAGCCACCCGACGCCAAGCTCCTGGCCGGCGGCCGCCCCACCCCGCTGTGGCACGTCTCCGGCGCCCCCGACGACCGGGCCGTGTTCGCCGGCGAGGCGCTCGGGCTGTGGCTGTGGGCGGTGGTGTGGCCCGAGCAGTCCGGGCTGCTGATGTACGACGAACTGGTGCTGGCCGACCTGCGGGACGCGGGCGCCGAACTCGAACTCGTCCCGTGCGGGGCGCTGTCGCCGCGACTGCTGCATCCATAGGGCGTGCGCGGGGCGCCGTGGGCCGCGCGGGGCTCCGCGGGGAGCGCGAGCCGTAGGGGGCGCTCGGTGGTCGCGGGTGTGACAGGGCACCCGTCGGGGCCCGTTATCCTGAGGTGTCCCCTTCCGTCCCGCCAGAGCCTGGAGTCCGTGTCGTGCGCATCGACCTGCACACCCACTCCAGCGCTTCCGACGGCACGGACACCCCGGCCGAGCTGGTGCGCAACGCCGCCGCGGCGGGCCTGGACGTCGTCGCCCTGACCGACCACGACACCACCCGCGGGCATGCCGAGGCGATCGCCGCGCTCCCCGAGGGACTCACCCTGATCACCGGCGCCGAGCTCTCCTGCCGGGTCGACGGCATCAGCATGCATCTGCTGGCCTACCTCTTCGACCCCGCGGAACGCGCGCTGCTCGCCGAACGCGAGCTGGTCCGCGACGACCGGGTCCCCCGGGCCAAGGCCATGATCGCCAAGCTGAACGCGCTGGGCGTGCCGGTCACCTGGGAGCAGGTCGCGCGGATCGCGGGCGACGGCTCGGTCGGGCGGCCGCACATCGCCACGGCGCTGGTCGAGCTCGGCCTCGTGCCCACGGTGAGCGACGCCTTCACCCAGGAGTGGCTGGCCGACGGCGGCCGTGCCTGGGTCGCGAAGCACGAGACGGACCCCTTCGAGGCGATCCGGCTGGTCAAGGGCGCGGGCGGGGTGTGCGTCTTCGCCCACCCGGCGGCGGTCAAGCGCGGCCGTACGGTGCCGGAGTCCCGTATCGCGGAGATGGCCGCGGCCGGCCTGGACGGCATCGAGGTCGACCACATGGACCACGACCCCGACACCCGGGCACGGCTGCGCGGCCTGGCCGGCGAACTGGGGCTGCTCACGACCGGCTCCAGCGACTACCACGGCAGCCGCAAGACCGTCTCGCTCGGTGAGTTCACGACGCATCCCGACGTGTACGGGGAGATCACGCGGCGGGCCACCGGGGCGTTCCCGGTGCCGGGGGCCGGCGGGGTCTGAGGCCCGCCTCACCCGCCCTCACATCACTTCTCTTCCGCAAGGCCTCTCACCGATGTTCGACGCTGCCGTTTTCGGCTCCCTGTTCCTCACCCTTTTTGTCATCATGGATCCCCCCGGGATCACCCCGATCTTCCTCGCGCTGACCGCCGGACGACCCGCCAAGACGCAGAAGCGGATGGCCTTCCAGGCCGTCTGCGTGGCCGGCGGGGTCATAGCCGTCTTCGGTGTGCTCGGCAACCAGATCCTGGGCTACCTGCACGTGTCCATCCCGGCGCTGATGATCGCCGGCGGACTGCTCCTGCTCCTGATCGCGCTCGACCTGCTCACCGGCAAGACGGACGAACCCAAGCAGACCAAGGACGTCAACGTCGCGCTGGTCCCGCTCGGCATGCCGCTCCTCGCCGGTCCCGGCGCGATCGTGTCCGTCATCCTCGCCGTGGAGAAGGCCGGCGG
Source organism: Streptomyces sp. NPDC088817 (assembly GCF_044750345.1). NCBI lineage: Bacteria > Bacillati > Actinomycetota > Actinomycetes > Kitasatosporales > Streptomycetaceae > Streptomyces > Streptomyces sp. NPDC088817. The sequence continues at coordinate 293,150 of NZ_JBIVJN010000003.1, read as the reverse complement.
CGTGGCGGGCCAGATCTCGGTGTGGTCGGCGATCCTCGCCATCCACGTGGTGCTGTGGCTGGTCATGCGCTACTCGCTGCTGATCATCCGGGTCATCAAGGACGGCGGCGTGGTTCTGGTGACGCGGCTCGCGGGCATGATGCTCTCCGCGATCGCCGTGCAGCAGATCATCAACGGGGTCACGCAGGTGATCCGGGGCGCGTGACCGCGCGCATGCGCGAAGCCCCCGTACGGCGGCCGTACGGGGGCTTCGAAGCTTCTGCGGTGATCCGTTCCTGTTATGAGGCCGTGGTCTCGGCCGGGCGGATCCACAGCCGCTGACCCACAGCGGCGGCCTGCTGAACGATCCGGTTGACGGAGGCGGCGTCCACGACGGTGCAGTCCACGGGCGTGCCGTCGACCTCGTCGAGTCGCATGATTTCGAAGCGCATTGCCTCTCCCTTCGTCTGGTCATCCTCCTGCGGAGAACTACTTGGCTTCACTCGGGTACAACGGACTGCACCGTGCAAACATTCCCTACGCTAAAGAAATTTTTCGAGTGTCTAATCAGTGACCGGTAAGGCAGCTTCAATTGACCGACTGGGACCGGTTGTGTTCACTGCGTGACCGCCGGGACAATGGAGGGCGATGAACGGTGACCTCGGGGCGCTGTGCGCCCGCATCGACCGCACCAACGAGTTGCTGCAACGCATGCTCGCCGAGGTGGCGAAGACGCCCTCGACCCATGCGATCTTCGTGGACGCCGGGTACCTCTACGCGGCGGCGGGGCGACTGGTGACCGGGACGGAGGACCGCCGCGCCTTCGACCTGGACGCCGAGGGGCTGATCGACGCGCTCATCGACCGGGCGCGTACCGTCTTCGCCGACAGCCGGCTGCTGCGCGTCTACTGGTACGACGGCGCCCGCCGCCGCATCCACACCGCGGAGCAGCAGTCGATCGCCGAACTGCCGGACGTCAAGGTCCGCCTGGGCAACCTCAACGCCAACAACCAGCAGAAGGGCGTCGACTCCCTCATCCGCACGGACCTGGAGTCACTGGCCCGGCACCGCGCCATCAGCGACGCGGCGCTGCTCGGCGGCGACGAGGACCTGGTCTCGGCGGTGGAGGCCGCCCAGGGCTACGGCGCCCGGGTGCACCTGTGGGGCGTCGAGGCCCCCGACGCCCGCAACCAGGCCGAGCCGCTGCTCTGGGAGGTCGACAGCCAGCGCACCCTCGACCTGGAGTTCTTCAAGCCGTACGTCTCCCGGCGCACCGCGCCCACCTACGACCCCGCCCAGACGGCCCGCCCGACCCGCGAGAACGTCCGCTTCGTGGGCGCGCAGATCGCCGCCAAGTGGCTCGCGGAGCGCGGCCGTGAATCCGTGGCGGAACTGCTGCCCGGCCATCCGTATCTGCCCGGCTCGGTGGACCAGGACCTGCTCGTCGAGGCCGAGGGCATCCTCCAGTACTCCCTGCGCGGCCAGGCCGACCTGCGACGCTCGTTGCGCGACGGCTTCTGGGAGCACATCCAGGCGCAGTTCTAGCCGGCCGCCCCGGTGGCGCTGTCCCAGAAGGCCGCGAGGGCGTGGGCGGTGGCGAGCGGCTGGTCGCAGTTGGGGGAGTGCTCGGCCCCCTCGACGACCGTGCGCAGGGCGCCCAGTCGCCGGGCCATGTCGTCCAGGAGGGGTACGGGCCAGGTGTCGTCCCGCGCGCCGGAGAGCACGTGGAATGGCAGCGGCCGGGCGGCGAGTTCGGCGACACGGTCCGGCTCGGTGCACAACTGCCGTCCCGTTGCGAGGAGTTGGGCGGGCTTGTGGCCCAGCCAGCGGTGGCGCAGGTCCGCGCGGTCGGCGAGGCCCGCGTCGAGTCCGGCGCCGGTGCTCTCGGGCGGTTCCGTCGCCTGCATGACCTCCCACACCTCGGCCATCGACATCACGCCGAGCGCGTCCCGCAGCAGTTTCACGCGCTGCTGCTGGGAGGCGGAGATCTGCGCCGGCCCTGAGGCCATCAGGGTGACCGAGACGAAGGGGGAGTGGTCGAGGAGCACGGCCGCGCGGCCGATCTGCCCGCCGAGCGAGTGCCCCAGCAGATGCACCGGCGTGCCGAGCGCCTCCGCCTGCGCGAGGACGTCCCGCGCGAGTTCTTCCTGCGCGTACGGGGACTCGTCGTCCACCGGTCCGTCCGACTCGAACTGCCCGCGTCCGTCCACGGCCACGGTGCGGTACCCGCGCGCCGCGAGCGGCTCGTGCAGCGGGTTGAAGTCCTCCTTGCTCCCGGTGAACCCCGGCAGCAGCAGCGCGGTGCCCCGCGGCTCGGCACCGGCCGCCACGGCCATGTCGACCACGGCGAACTCGCCGCGCGCGGTACGCAGCCGGTAGGCACGCGCCCCCGGCGGCGGAACGAACGAAGGAGGCCTGCTCATGCGCCGAGGCTATCGGTCACGACACCTTCGGGGGCACGGGGACGGCAGTTCGAGTGAAGCGCGGATGCAGGGACGTGCCGGGTCAGGCGTCCGTGTGGGGTCCGCTGTGGTGGCGCTCCTGGTGGTGGCCCGCGCCCGGATTTCGGCGGTGTCCGCCGTCGTCCTGCGGGCACGGTGCGGTGGGGCCGCAGGTTGAACCGGCGGGCGGGGCGTGCCGGGTACGCCTGCGGCCCGGTTCCACTTGGGGTGGGCCGGGCCGCAGGGGTGTACGGGTGTGCCGGGTCAGGCGTCCGTGGGCTCCGCCGTGGTGGCGGTGGTCTGTGCCGGGATCTCGGCGGTGTCCACCGCCGCCTTGGCGGCCGCCGTCTTGCGCGTACGGCGCGGCTTCGGCTCGGCGGACGCCTCGACGGCCTCCGCGACGGCCTCGACGGCCTTGCGGGTGCGGCGACGGGGCGTGACCTCCACCTCGTCGGCCTCCGCCGTCGCCGCTGCCGTCTTCCGGGTGCGGCGCGGCTTGGCCTCGGCGGCCTCCGGCGCGTCCGCGCTGGCCGTGGCCTTGCGGGTGCGGCGGGGCTTGGCTGCCGTGGCCTCGTCGGCGACGAGCGCTTCGGCCGTCTCGGCGGTCTTGCGGGTCCGGCGGCGCGGCTTGCTCTCCGCCTCGCCGGTGGTGTCCGCCGCGGCCTCGGTCGCGGCCGCCGCCTTGCGGGTGCGGCGGCGCGGCTTGGCCTCCGCGCCCTCGGCGGCGTCGACCGCCGCCTCGGCGGCGCTGTCCGGACCGTCGGCCACCTGCGCCGGGATCTCCGCGGCGACCGCCGCGGCGGCCTTGCGGGTACGGCGCGGCTTGGCCTCCGCGGTGTCCACGGCGGCTTCCGGCGCGTCCGCGGTGACGGTGGCGGCCGCGGCCTTGCGGGTACGGCGACGGGGCTTGGTCTCAGCCTCGTCCACAGCGCCCTCGGCGGCGTCCAGCGCGGCTTCCGGCGCGGTGGTCGCGGCCTTGCGGGTACGGCGACGCGGCTTGGTCTCCGCCTCGTCGACGGTCCCCTCGGCGGTGTCCGCCGCGGCCTCGGGTGCGGTCGCCGCCTTGCGGGTGCGGCGGCGCGGCTTGGCCTCGGGCTCCGCGGGGGACTCGGCCGTGTCCAGGACCGCCTCGGCGGTGGGCTCGGCCGGAGCCGCCGGTTCCGGGGCGACCTCGGTCCCGGCCTCGGCCGTGACCGCCTGCTCCGCCGACTTGCGGGTACGGCGGCGACGCGGCTTCGCGGGCGCCTCGTCGGCGTCGAGGGCGGGGCCCTCGGCCGTCGCCACCGCGGACTCCGCGGGCTCGACGGCCTCCAGCGGCTCTGCCGGTGCCGTCGCCTCGGCGGCCGTCACCGGCTGCGAGGGCGCACCGCCGCGCAGGCGGCGGCGACGGCGCGGCGTGCGCGTGCCGGACGCCTCGTCCGTGACCGTGCCCTCGACGGGCGCGGCATCGGCCGACGTACCGGCGGCCGGCGCGACCGCGGACGAGTCCAGCGGCGCCCCGCCACGGGTGCGGCGCCGGCGACGCGGCGTACGCGCCGGGCGCTCACGGTCCGCGGAGCGCTCACGGTCCGCCGGACGTCCCTCGTTCCGGCCGCCCCGGCCACCGCGACCGCGCGCACCGCGGCCACCGGTCTCGCCGAGGTCCTCCAGCTCCTCCGCCTCCAGCCCGGCGCGGGTGCGCTCCGAGCGCGGCAGGACGCCCTTGGTGCCCTCGGGGATGCCCAGCTCGGTGAAGAGGTGCGGCGAGGAGGAGTACGTCTCGACGGGGTCGTTGAAGTCCAGCTCCAGCGACTTGTTGATCAGCTGCCAGCGCGGGATGTCGTCCCAGTCGACCAGCGTGATCGCCGTACCCTTCGCGCCCGCGCGGCCCGTACGGCCGATGCGGTGCAGGTACGTTTTCTCGTCCTCGGGCGACTGGTAGTTGATGACGTGCGTGACGCCTTCGACGTCGATGCCGCGCGCGGCGACGTCGGTGCAGACGAGCACGTCGACCTTGCCGTTGCGGAAGGCGCGAAGCGCCTGCTCGCGGGCGCCCTGCCCGAGGTCGCCGTGGACCGAGCCGGAGGCGAAGCCGCGGCGCTGGAGCTGCTCGGCGATGTCGGCGGCCGTGCGCTTCGTGCGGCAGAAGATCATCGCCAGTCCGCGGCCGTCGGCCTGGAGGATGCGGGCGACCATCTCCGGCTTGTCGAGCGAGTGTGCCCGGAACACGAACTGCTTGATGTTCGCGACCGTCGCGCCCTCGTCGTCCGGCGCGGTGGCGCGGATGTGCGTCGGCCGTGACATGTAGCGGCGGGCCAGGCCGATGACCGCGCCCGGCATGGTGGCCGAGAACAGCATGGTCTGCCGCCTGGTCGGCAGCATGTCGATGATCTTCTCGACGTCGGGCAGGAAGCCCAGGTCGAGCATCTCGTCGGCCTCGTCGAGCACCAGGCTCTTGACGTGCTTCAGGTTCAGCTTCTTCTGGCCGGCCAGGTCGAGCAGGCGGCCCGGGGTGCCGACGACCACGTCGACGCCCTTCTTCAGGGCCTCCACCTGGGGCTCGTACGCCCGGCCGCCGTAGATCGCGGTGACGCGCACGTTGCGCACCTTGCCCGCGGTCAGCAGGTCGTTGGTCACCTGCACGCACAGCTCGCGCGTGGGGACGACGACGAGCGCCTGCGGGGCGTCGGTGAGGTCCTCGGGCCGCGCGCGGCCCGCCTCGACGTCGGCGGGGACGGTGACGCGCTCGAGGAGCGGAAGGCCGAAGCCGAGCGTCTTGCCGGTGCCGGTCTTGGCCTGGCCGATGACGTCCGTGCCCGTGAGGGCCACGGGGAGTGTCATCTCCTGGATGGGGAAGGGAGTGATGATGCCGACGGCTTCCAGGGCCTCGGCGGTCTCGGGGAGGATCCCGAGTTCTCGGAACGTCGTAGTCAGGGTGCTGCCTCTTCTGTGTGCGCGGTGCGAGGCGAGCGCGGGGGTCGTGTCTGACCGTGCCGGGGACGTCGGCCGCCCACGCGGGCGGGCCGTGTGGCACGGGACCACAGCCGACGCTCTAGCGCTCGAACCGCTTGGAGGTCCCTCCGATCGTCGTACGCACAGTGCCGTACGGTCAGGGAGGGCTGTCGGGTCGGAGCCGATCGGGCCACCGACCGGGCATCCTCATGCGTGCGGCCTGTCGACATACGCCGAAACACGACGGCGTACTCAGCAGGCGCATTACCACCATACCCCGGAAACGCGCACACGTGATGGCCGATTCGGTCACGTAGTCGTCGTCACACTGGTTGAGCAGGTCCTTCGCAGGCGCGGAGAGCGGGCTATTGTGCGCTTCATGACGAGCTCTGACAAGTCTGACAACGCCTCCGACGTGCCCGCCGAGCCCACCGGCATCGCCGCCCAGGAGTGGGCGACGGCCGCCGCCGACCCGCAGTACCGCGCCGCGGTCGTGGACCTGCTCGGCGCCCTCGCGTATGGAGAGCTCGCGGCGTTCGAACGGCTCGCGGAGGACGCCAAGCTGGCGCCCACCCTCGCGGACAAGGCCGAGCTGGCGAAGATGGCGTCGGCCGAGTTCCACCACTTCGAGCGGCTGCGCGACCGGCTCACCGGGATCGGCGAGGAGCCGACGCTCGCGATGGAACCCTTCGTCGCCGCGCTCGACGGCTTCCACCGGCAGACGGCGCCCTCGGACTGGCTGGAAGGGCTCGTCAAGGCCTACGTCGGCGACTCGATCGCCAGCGACTTCTACCGGGAGGTCGCCGTCCGCCTGGACACCGACACGCGTGAGCTGGTCCTGGCCGTCCTGGACGACACCGGGCACGCCGAGTTCGCGGTGGAGAAGGTGCGCGCGGCGATCGACGCGGACCCCCGCGTGGGCGGCCGGCTCGCGCTGTGGGCGCGGCGGCTGATGGGCGAGGCCCTGTCGCAGTCCCAGCGGGTCGTGGCCGACCGGGACGCGCTGTCCACGATGCTCGTCGGCGGCGTCGCGGACGGCTTCGACCTCGCCGAGGTCGGCAGGATGTTCTCCCGGATCACCGAGGCGCACACCAAGCGGATGGCCGCGCTGGGCCTGGCCGCGTAGGCCTGGAGGCGGTTTCAGGGGGTGCGCCGCCGGCGGCGCCGGATCAGGCCGGCGCCGACCGCCGGCGCAGTCTTCCCGCGGGGCGCACCAGCAGGGACAGCGAGGCGGCGGAGACGACCACCGCGCCGAGCAGGGTCGGCAGCAGGCTGCCGGAGCCCAGCGCGCTGTGGGTGACGAAGGCACCGAACAGGCCCCCCGCGACACCGGTCCACCGGACCAGGAGACGCGACGGCAGCCGGTGGGACAGGCGGTGGAACGCGGTCCAGCCGAGCAGCAGACCGATCAACGCGGAGCCGAGCGCTTCCAAGAACATGATGGTTCCCTCCCACACGATCGGCCGGTGCCGGGCGGTCGTAGCCGGTCTTACCCCTGACCTGCGGAATGCAACCCTCCCTGTGCGCGGATTGTGCGCCACCCGTGAAGTCGCCCCGTGAGTCGGGCCGTGACGGGGAACGCGAAGGGGCCCCGCGGCTCTCCACCGCGGGGCCCCCTCACGTCGTCCGGCGACGCGACGACTACAGCGCGCCGAAGCCCACCTTGCGCGGCGCCGGCTCACCGAGCTCGACGTACGCGAGCCGGTCGGCCGGGATCAGCACCTTGCGCCCGTGCTCGTCGACGAGGGTCAGCAGCTGCGACTTCCCGGCCAGCGCCTCGGACACCGCCCGCTCGACCTCCTCGGCACTCTGACCGCTCTCCAGAACGATCTCGCGGGGCGCGTGCTGCACGCCGATCTTGACCTCCACGGCTATGTCCCTCCGACGGTCAGTGAAGTGCGCGACCTTTCCGCGCCGTACCAGCACACATTAGCCCGGTGAGGCGACGAACACGCTCCGCCCGGGAACGCCAGGAGCGAACAGCCGACGGGAAGAGAACGCCCGTACGGCGGTGGCCCGGCCGGGTGCGGCGGTGCCGCGGGCGGTCAGTGGTGCTGCTCGACGCCGTGCAGCGGGAAACCGGCGATGCCGCGCCACGCCAGGGACGCCAGCAGCTGGACCGCCTGGTCGCGCGGCACGCTGCGGTCGCTGTGCAGCCAGGAGCGCGCCACCACCTGGGCGAGCCCACCGAGGCCCGAGGCCAGCAGCATCGACTCCGCGCGGGAGAGTCCGGTGTCCTCGGCGATCACCTCGCAGATCGCCTCGGCGCACTCGTTGGTGACCTTGTCGACGCGCTCGCGCACCGCCGGCTCGTTCGTCAGGTCCGACTCGAAGACCAGCCGGAAGGCGCCGCCGTCGTCCTCGACGTACGCGAAGTACGCGTCCATCGTGGCGCGCACGCGCTGCTTGTTGTCCGTGGTGGAGGCGAGCGCGGCGCGCACCGACTGGATGAGCGACTCGCAGTGCTGGTCCAGCAGGGCGAGATAGAGGTCGAGCTTGCCCGGGAAGTGCTGGTAGAGCACCGGCTTGCTGACGCCGGCGCGCTCGGCGATGTCGTCCATGGCGGCCGCGTGGTAGCCCTGTGCCACGAAGACTTCCTGTGCGGCGCCCAGCAGCTGGTTCCGTCGGGCACGGCGCGGCAGGCGCGTGCCACGCGGGCGTGCCGCCTCTGTCTGCTCGATGGCTGTCACGCCGCCTCCCAAAGTCGTCCACATGCGGTGTGCGCCGCGTCGCCATCGTACTTTTCGGTAACCGTGGTGTGCGCGGTGCGAGCGCAGGATTTCACGGACCGGACAGCGACCAAAACGGCATAGAGGGTTTCAAACAGGATCAAGATGGGCATGCGGCTGCGCTCCTGCTCAGCGGCGGTCTTTCCCGTCACGCGTCCCGAGCGCAGCCCCGCGCGCCACCCTGCGCGCCCCGTCCCTCACCGGTAGTCGTCCTCGTCGATGGAGACACCCCGCGCCTGTTCGATGAGATCGGCCTCGTTGGCGCGGTCCGGATCCCCGGTGAGGGGTTCGTCGTGGTCCGGCGTGACGTCGGCGTGCTGCTCGGCGGCGTCACCCTCCGGGGCCTCGACGGCGATCTCCGTGGCGTCGTCGCCCTCGTACGTCTCGGGATCGGTGGGGTCGAATGACATGCTGGGCTCCCTTCCTGCTGCATGCCGCGGAATGTCCCTGCGGGTGTCCCTGAAAAGCAGGGGCCATGTGCGGGTGCCCTCTGTACGAGCGTATGAGACACCCGTTGGCGACGCTATGCGATCCATGGCCCGGACGGCGGTCCCGCGCGCGCATGATCTGTGACAGCTGACACAGGCGAACACATGAGTCACTACGTGATCGTCTCGTAACATTGCCGCATGTCTTCGACCGAGCTGCCTTTCGTGCCGCCCGCCAACGTTCTGCCGAGGGTGGCGCCCGTCGGGATCGAGGAGGACGAACGGCTGCGCACGGTCGAACTGCCGGGCATCACGCTGTCGGTGCGCTCGCGGTCGCCCGCGCGGGAGGGGCTGCCGCCCGCGCTGTACGTGCACGGCCTCGGTGGCTCCTCACGGAACTGGTCCGCCCTGATGCCGCTGCTCGACGGTGTCGTCGACGGCGAGGCGGTCGACCTGCCGGGCTTCGGGGACTCCCCGCCACCGGACGACGGCGACTACTCCGTCACCGGGCACGCGCGCGCGGTCATCCGGCTCCTCGACGCCTCGGGGCGAGGTCCGGTGCACCTGATGGGCAACTCGCTGGGCGGCGCCGTGACCACGCGCGTCGCGGCGCTGCGGCCCGACCTCGTGCGGACGCTCACGCTCGTCTCGCCCGCGCTGCCCGAACTCCGGGTGCAGCGCACCGCCCTGCCGACCGGCCTGCTCGCGGTGCCCGGCGTGACCGCCCTGTTCACCCGGCTCACCCGGGAGTGGACGGCGGAGCAGCGGGTCCGCGGGGTCATGGCCCTGTGCTACGGCGACCCGGGGCGGGTGACGGACGAGGGTCTGCGCAACGCGGTGGGCGAGATGGAGCGGCGGCTTCGGCTGCCATACTTCTGGGACGCGATGTCGCGCTCCGCGCGCGGAATCGTGGACGCGTACACGCTGGGCGGTCAGCACGGCCTGTGGCGACAGGCCGAGCGGGTCCTCGCGCCCACGCTGCTGATCTACGGCGGCCGTGACCAGCTCGTCGGCTTCCGCATGGCCCAGCGGGCGGCCCGTGCCTTCCGCGACTCCCGCCTCCTCACCCTGCCGGACGCCGGCCATGTGGCGATGATGGAGTACCCGGAATCCGTGGCCACCGCGTTCCGCGAACTGCTGGTGGACACGGGAGAGTTGGAGACCGGATCGATGACGGAAGCGGAAGCGGGTGCCAGGGTCGAGGCCGGGGGTGACGGCGGGGCACGGGCCGGTGCCGAGGCCGACCACGGGAACCGTGCTTCGGACGCGGGCACCGGCGGTGGTGCTCGCGGTTCCGGCCCGGAGACCGGCGGAGCCTCCTTCGGCGCGAGTACGGGGGGCTGAGGGCCGACGTGGGACGCCACAGCCGCCGCGGGTCCGCGCCCAAGGGCAAGGCCGCGAAGACGAACACCGACCGGGAAGACAGCGCACCCCCATCGGGGCATGGACCGGGGGGCGGTCCGGAGGGCCAGGAGGCCCCCGAGTACGGGGGCGGCGCCGAGTACGGGGGCGGCGCCGAGTCCTGGGGAGGCCCGAGCGGCCGGCCGGGGCCGGGCCAGGGCCCGCCCGGAGCCGCCGGAACCACGGGCCCGGCCTACGGAGGACCCCGCCCCCACGACGGCACACCGACCCACGGCATCCCGCGGTTCGACGGCGGTACCCGTCCCCATGGGGCGCCGCACTTCGCGGACGGGACGCCGGCCCGGGGTGTTCCGCGGGCCGCAGGCGAGGCCCCTGGGCCCGGTGGCCCGCGGCTGTCTGACGGGGCGCCGGCTCAGGGCGGACCCCGTCCGTCCGGCGGTACGCCCGCCCATGGAACGCCGCGTCAGGCCGACGGAACTCCGGCGCGCGGTGTTCCGCGAGTCGCCGACGGCACCCCCGCCGGGGGGATTCCCCGCGTTCGCGGTGGGCACCCGGAGCAGCGGGAAGCCGGCGGCGGCTGGGGACAGTTGGGGGCGGATGCCATGGACGGGAGCGGAGCACAGGGGCCGACGGCCGCCGGTCTCGGCGACTCGGCGGACCTCGGCGGCTCCGCCGCTCCAGCCGCCCCCGGGCGTGCCCGCGCCCCCATACCCCGGCAGCGGCGGACATCGGCCGCCGGGCCGCGGCAGGACTACCTCGACGCCTTCGGCGAGCACGACGACGTCTTCGCGCCCCGCGGGGACGCGCGCACCGCCGCGAACCAGGACGCGGCTCCGCCCTCCTCCCCGGCCGGGCCGGACACGGCGGACGGCGGGGACGGCGACGCCACGCGACCGGCCGACGGGCCCGCGCGGGGCACCGTGACCAAGGGGAAGACGTTCACCGGCATCGCGGCCGCCGCCGTCACCACCGTGCTCGCCGTGGTCGTCGCCGGACAGGTCGCCGACGACCGGTCCGACGCCGGGCTGCTCTCCCAGTCCGCCACCGACCGGGCGGCGCCCGACGCGGCCGACATCGCGGGCGCGGGTGCGGACGCCAAGGCGGTGCCGCCGAACCTGTCGGTGCTGACGTACGACCAGAAGATGAGCATGAAGTACCCGCTCAGCCCCACCCTCAAGGGATCCGGCCGGTTCGACGCGGTCCCGGGCTTCGCCAAGGCACCCGGCACGGGACGCAAGTACACCTACCGCGTCGACGTGGAGCAGGGACTCGGCCTGGACGGCGAGCACTTCGCCGCGGCCGTGCAGAAGACGCTCAACGACGACCGCAGCTGGGCCCACAGCGGCGGCCGCACCTTCGAGCGCATCTCCTCCGGCAGGCCCGACTTCGTGATCACGCTCGCCAGCCCGGGCACCACCGCCACATGGTGCGCCAAGTCCGGTCTTGACACGACCGAGGACAACGTCTCCTGCGACTCGGCCGCCACCGAGCGCGTGATGATCAACGCCTACCGGTGGGCGCAGGGCTCCAAGACCTACGGCGACGAGATGTACGCCTACCGGGAGATGCTGATCAACCACGAGGTCGGCCACCGGCTCGGCTACGGGCACGTCACCTGCGACAAGGACGGAGCGCTCGCGCCGGTCATGCAGCAGCAGACGAAGTTCCTGGACCACGACGGAATCCACTGCCTGCCCAACGCCTGGCCCTACCCGGGCAGTTGACCGGGGCCGGGCCGGCCGGGCCCGCGGTGTGACGTTTCGTGTCCGGTTGATCTCCTGAAGCGACGAAACGCCGTTCGCGCGGGAAAGTTACGACCGTTCACCCCTTTTGGTGGCGCGATGGACAACCGTCCATCGCGCCACCGTCATGTCCGCATACGTTCGTCCCGCTGCGAGCCGCCGGTGCGACGGCGGCTCCCCACACGGGACAGACGGGAGAGCGGGGGTGCACGCGTGCGCATCGGACTGGTGACGGAGGGTGGCTACCCGTATGTGAGCGGTGACGCCGGATTCTGGTGCGAACGGCTCGTGCGCGGGCTCGAACGGCACGAGTTCGACCTCTACGCGCTCAGCCGCAGCCGGCAGCAGGAGGACGAGGGGTGGGTGCCCCTGCCGCCGCAGGTCAGCCGGGTCCGCACCGCGTCGCCGTGGGCGGCCGAGGACGACGGCGCCGTGTACGGACGGCGTGCGCGCCGGCGCTTCGCCGAGTGCTACGGGGAGCTGGCGTCGGGGCTGGTCGCGGCGAGCGGCGGCGATCTGCGCGAGTTCGGCGAGGCAGGCAGGGCGGCCGGCACGGGCGGCGCCGGACTTGAGGCGGACCGTTTCAGCAGCGCGCTGTACGGCCTCGCCGAACTCGCCCGCGACGAGGGCGGTCTGACGGGCGCGCTGCGCTCGGAATCCGCCGTCCGCGCGCTGGAACGCGCCTGCCGCGCGCCCGGCGCACCGCGGGCGGCGCGCGAGGCCCGCGTCCCCGACCTGCTCGCGGTCGCCGCGCACCTGCGGCAGACGCTGAGCCCCCTGTCGCTCGACTGGTACGAGGACGACGGGCTCGGCGCGACCGACCTCTGCCACGCGGCGGCCGGCGGCACGGCGGCCCTGGCCGGACTGCTCGCCCACCACTTCACCGGGGTGCCCCTGCTGGTCACCGAGTACGGCGTGCACCTGCGCGCGCACTACCTCGCCGCCGGCGCCGACGGCACCGCTCCGGCCGTGCGGGCGCTGCTCGCCGCCTTCCACGGCGGTCTCGCCGCCGAGGTCTACCGGCGGGCCGCCGTCGTCACCCACGGCAACGCGCACGCCCGCCGCTGGCAGGAGCGCTGCGGCGCCGACCGCGCCAAGCTGCGCACCGTCCACCCCGGCATGGACGCCGCCCCCTTCGCCGAGGCCGGGGAGTCGCCGGAGGCCGCCGACCCGTACACGCTCGTGTGGGTCGGCCGGGTCGGGCCCGCCAAGGACCTGGTGTCCCTGCTGCACGCCTTCGCCGAGGTGCACCGGCAGGAACCGAAGGCACGGCTGCGGATCGTGAGCGCGGGAACCGGCTCCGACGGCGCCGCCTACCTGGGCCACTGCAGGGTGCTCGCCGCCCAGCTCTTCCCCGACGAGGCCGCGGGTCCGCACACCGTCGGGGACAACCCGGTGTCCTTCGAGGAGATCGGCGGCCCGGAGGTGCCGACCCTCGCCGACGCCTACGCCTCGGGTGCCGTGGTCGTCCTGTCGAGCGTGGTCGAGGGCTTCCCGCTCGGCCTGGCCGAGGCCATGCTCTGCGGCCGTGCGACGGTCTCGACGGACGTCGGCGCGGTCGTCGAGGTCGTCGGCGGCACCGGGGTCGTCGTGCCCCCGCGCAATCCGCGGGCGCTGGCAGAGGTGTGCGTGAACCTGCTGCGCAACCCCGAGCGCCGTGCGCGCCTGGGCGCCGCGGCCCGCGCCCGCGCGCTCGAACTCTTCACCGTCGAGCAGAACATCGCGGCCTTCCACGGCATCTACCTGGAGGTCGTGTCGCACTGCCCGGTCCGGCGGGTCGTGCTCGACGAGACCGGCGAGCCCCTGCCGTTCGCCGCGCCCGCCGAGGCCCATGTGCCCGGCCGCTGGACCCGGGGCGCGGACCGCTTCCCGGCACGCTCGGGCCCCAGCTGGGCCACCGGCTCACCGACGGGGTACGCGGCCCCCACGACCACCACGGAGGCTCCCCGATGACCGGCCCGAGAACAGAGGACCAGCTCGCCACCCCGGCCGGCCGGGGCGGTCCGGGCGACGGCTTCGACGGCGGCCCCGCCCTCGACCCGGGCCTCTCCGTATCCTCCCGGCGTGGTGCGGCGGACCCGGTCAAGGTGCTGATGCACCGTCACCGCGAGCTGTGCGAACGGGCCGTCGACCCCCTGGAGATCGCCGCGGGCCTGGAGGCCCACGGAGTCACCGACCGCACCGCCGCCCGCTTCCGCCACCGCGACGTCTTCTCGCTCGCCGAGGAGATGTACGCCCGGATCAGCCGGGACACCGAGACACCCCCGCGGCACGAGGCCGCCGCCGCGCCCCGGCTCGGCCTCGGCGCGATCGCGTTCGGCCTGCTGCCCGGCATCCTGTGCGCGGCTGCCGTCGCCGGACTCCGCCTGACCGGGGGCCGGACCCGGCTGGGCGTCGCCGCGCTCGGCGTCGTGGCCGTGGGCCTGGCCCTGCGCGCCGTACTGCGCCGCGGCCCGCTGAGCGCGGAGGGGCGCACGCCCCCCGGCACGCACACGCCGGGCACCCGCACCTGGACGTGGTGGCTCCTCGGCTACGCCCTCCTCGGCGACGGCCTGCTCGGCGCGGCCGTCGACGGCGGGCCCGAAGGACTGCCCGACTTCACCGCGGCCGGGTCCTGGCCCCTGACCACCGCCCCCGTGCTGGCCCTCGCCCTGGCCTGCGGGCCGGCCGCCTGGACCACGCACCGCTTCACCACCGGTGCCCGGCGCAAGCTGACCACCAGCCGGGGCCTGGAGGAGTTCGCCGTATCCGTACGGCCCCTGCTGCTCGGCACGTTCGGGTTGTTCCTGTGCGGCCTGGCCGCCCTGCTCGCCGTGTGCGGCGCGGTCCTGGACGAGCCCGCCGGCTACGCCCAGGGCCTCACGCTGGGCGCGCTGCTGCTGCTCGCGCGCCTCCTCACCACGCACAGCTTCGCCCACGCTCCTGCCGTCGCCCTCGGCGTCGCGGCCGCGTGCGAGGCGACGGCCCAGGCCACGATCTTCGCCGCTCGCCTCCCCGGCTGCGGCGCCCTCGCCGCCCCGGTCGACGCCCTCGTGGCCGCCTGCGGCCCCGGCGGCGTACCGGCCCTCGCCTGCGGAGCCGCCGCCCTGGCCCTGCTCCTGCACGCGACCCGCACGCTGACCCGGGCCTCCGCCCACGCACGGGCGGAGCGGCAGCCGTGAGACGCGAGGCAGCCGTCAGCGGAGCGGCAGCCGCGACGGGCTCGGCTGCCGCCAGAGCCGCGGGGCCGGCCCCGGTCACCCCCGCGTGCCTCCGTACGGCCGTGGCAACGGACGCCGCCCGCGTTCCCCGTTCGGCCGCGGGCGCCCGACCCGGCGCAGGCCCGCGACCCACCGCCGGAGCCTGTCGCACCACCCCCTAGAAGGAGAAAACCAGATGATCACCGCCCGATCCGGAGCGTCCGGAGCATCCGGAGCCACCGGAGCGCACACCCCGGGAGCCGCCCGATGAGGGTTCTGCTGATCGGAGCCAACGGATACCTCGGCCGTTTCGTCGCCGACCGTCTGCTCGCCGACCCGGCCGTCCAGCTCACCGCGCTGGGCCGCGGCGACGACGCCGACGTCCGCTTCGACCTCGCGGCCGGCAGCCCCGGAGCGCTCACCCGCTTCCTGGACGCGGTCCACCCCGGCGTCGTCGTCAACTGCGCGGGAGCCACCCGCGGCGGCGCCCGCGACCTCACCCGGCACAACACCGTCGCCGTCGCCACCGTCTGCGAGGCCCTGCGTCGCAGCGGCTGCGGCGCCCGGCTGGTGCAGCTCGGCTGCAGCTCCGAGTACGGCCCCAGCCAGCCCGGCTCCTCCACGGCCGAGGACGCCGTGCCCCGCCCGGGCGGCCCGTACGGCGTCAGCAAACTCGCCGCCACCGAACTGGTTCTCGGCTCGGGTCTCGACGCCGTGGTGCTCCGTGTCTTCTCGCCCGCAGGACCCGGCACCCCCGCCGGGTCGCCGCTCGGCCGGCTCGCCGAGGCCATGCGCCGCGCCATGCAGTCCGGGGACGCCGACCTCAAACTCGGCGGCCTCGGCGTCCAGCGCGACTTCGTCGATGTCCGCGACGTGGCCCGCGCCGTCCACGCCGCCTCCCTCTCGGCGGCCCAGGGCGCCATCAACATCGGCTCGGGCCGGGCCGTCCGGCTGCGCGACGCCGCGGCGATCCTCGCCCGCGTCGCCGGATACGGCGGAGCCCTGCACGAACTCGACGGCCCGCCCGGCGGCCACCTCAGAGCCGCCATCGGACACCCCCGTACGGAGGCGGACCACCCCGCCCCGATCGCGTACCCGTACCCCGACGGCTGCGGCAGCTGGCAGCAGGCCGATGTGCGCACCGCCCGCGACCGGCTCGGCTGGCGGCCCCGGATCAACCTGGAGGAGTCCCTCGCGGACATCTGGATGGAGGCGGCGTGCCGTATCTGACCAGCACCCCCGTGGGCATCCCGAGCACCGCGCTGCGCACCGGACTCGGTGTCCCCGGCTGGGCCCATCCCCTGCTCGCCCCGGCCGAGTGGAACGAACTCACCCGGCCCGGCACGCCCCTTCACTGGGTCGTCCTCAACGTCGCCGACGGCCCCGGCGTCCAGCCCGACCCGCACTGCCTGGAGGCGGCGGGACGGCTGCGCAACGCGGGCGTCCGCGTCCTCGGCCACCTCGACGCCGCGCACGGCGCCCGGTCCTTCGTCGAGCTGGTCTCCGAAGCCCGGCGCTACCTGGAGTGGTACCGGGCCGACGGCTTCCTGCTGGACCACTGCCCCGCCGACCGTGCCGGGCTGCCCGAGGTCCGCCGGACGACCGACGCGCTGCGGGCCCTGCGGGACGACACCCACATCGTCCTCGATCACGGCACCCACCCGCACCCCGGCTACGCGGAGCACGCCGACCAACTGGTGACCTTCCGCGGCCCGTGGAGCGACTACCGCTGGTCGCAGGTCGCGGAGTGGACCGCCGATCATCCGCCCCAGCGTTTCTGCCACTTCGTGCACGGAGTCCCGCGCGGCCACCTCGACGAGGCGCTGCGCATCGCCCGCTGGCAGGGGGCGGGGACCATCTGGTTCACCGACCGCTCCGACCGCGACGGCCGGACCGCACCCTGGGAGACCGTGCCCGGTTACTGGGACGAAATCGTCTCGCAGATCGGACAAGGTGTCTCGGAATGAAGAAGGGCGTGGCAGTGTTACGAGGAGAACAACCGTAGTGTTTGACCGACCAACGGAGTCCCCGTGTCGCTGCCACCCCTGGTCGAGCCGGCTCCCGAGCTCACCGTAGACGAGGTTCGCAGGTACTCCCGCCACCTGATCATCCCCGACGTGGGGATGGACGGGCAGAAGCGGCTGAAGAACGCCAAGGTGCTCTTTGTGGGCGCCGGAGGGCTGGGTTCGCCGGGTCTGATGTACATGGCCGCGGCGGGCGTCGGCACGCTCGGCATCGTGGAGTTCGACGAGGTGGACGAGTCGAACCTGCAGCGCCAGGTCATCCACAGCCAGTCCGACATCGGCCGCTCCAAGGCCGAGTCCGCGCGGGACACCATCAAGGGCATCAACCCGTACGTGAACGTCGTCCTTCACCAGGAGCGGCTCGAGGCCGACAACGTGAAGGGGATCTTCAGCCAGTACGACCTGATCGTCGACGGCACGGACAACTTCGCGACCCGGTACCTGGTCAACGACGCGTGCGTGCTGCTCAACAAGCCGTACGTGTGGGGTTCGATCTACCGCTTCGACGGCCAGGCCTCCGTCTTCTGGTCCGAGCACGGCCCCTGCTACCGCTGCCTCTACCCGGAGCCGCCGCCCCCCGGCATGGTCCCCTCCTGCGCCGAGGGCGGCGTCCTGGGCGTGCTGTGCGCGTCCATCGGCTCCATCCAGGCCAACGAGGCCATCAAGCTGCTGACGGGCATCGGCGAGCCGCTGGTCGGCCGCCTGATGATCTACGACGCCCTGGAGATGCAGTACCGCCAGGTCAAGGTCCGCAAGGACCCCGACTGCGCGGTCTGCGGCACGAACCCGACCGTCACCGAACTCATCGACTACGAGGCCTTCTGCGGCGTCGTCTCCGAAGAGGCCCAGGCGGCGGCCGCCGACTCGACGATCACTCCCAAGCAGCTCAAGGAGTGGATCGACGACGGTGAGAACATCGAGCTCATCGACGTCCGCGAGCCGAACGAGTTCGAGATCGTCTCCATCCCGGGTGCCCGGCTGGTCCCGAAGAACGAGTTCCTCATGGGCTCCGCCCTGGAGAGCCTCCCGCACGACAAGAAGATCGTCCTGAACTGCAAGACGGGTGTCCGCAGTGCGGAAGTCCTCGCCGTGCTGAAGTCCGCGGGCTTCGCGGACGCCGTGCACGTCGGCGGCGGCGTGATCGGCTGGGTCAACCAGATCGAACCGCACAAGCCGGTCTACTGACAGACGGTCTCGCTCACCGGCGGGACTGAGGAAGCCCACGGCTCCGACCACCTCGGACGCCGTGGGCTTCCGCCGTCGCCGGGCCGCGGATGGACAGCGCGCCCCCTGGTCCGCCATGCTGCCCTGTCGGTGAGGGGCCGACGTCGGCCGCATGGGGTGAGGGGCGGGGGACTCATGGTGCAATCGCAGGTCACGGCCATACGACCGGAGCGTGTCCGTTTCCGGTTGACGTGGCCCCAGCGTCTGCTGCCACTGCTGCCCGGCACGATGGCCGTGACCTTCCAGGTCTCCCTCTGGCTGGACATGGGCGGTCAAGTGGTCGTCCCAGGACTGTTCGCGTGGGGTTCCCTGTTGTCCCTGGCGCTGATCGCCTCGCGGTTCTTCGGGGTCACTCTCACGCCGTCGGCGGCCGTCGTGCACAATCTCCGCCGGCGGACCATCCCGTGGTCGAACGTCCAGGCCATCCAGATCGAGTCCTTCTTCGGCAGCCGGACCGTCGTGATCTACGAGGCGGGCGGCCGCCGTACCCGCCTGCGGGCGCCGCTCACCGGGTTCCTCAACTGGGATCGCGGTTTCGAGGAGAAGTTCCACGTCATCGGCCGGTGGTGGCTGGAACACCGCGGCCCGGACTGGGTTCCGGTCCCGCCGCCGTGGGCGCAGTGGCGATGAGGGGATGTGTGGCCCTCCGCGGCTATGCGCAGACCTTTCCGGCCGGTGGCACCTTTCCGTCGAGCAGATAGCTGTTCACCGCGCTCTGCACGCACGGGTCCTTGCTGTCGTACGCGCCGTGCCCCTGGCCGTGCCAGGTGAGTTCGACGCCGACTCCCTTGCCCAGCGCGTCCACCATCCTCCTGGCGCCCCCGTACGGAGTCGCCGGGTCGCCGGTGTTGCCCACCACGAGGATCGGCGCCGAACCGTGCGCGCTCACGTCGGCGTGCACGGCCGCACCCGGCACCGCCCACTGGGTGCAGCTGAGCATGCCCCAGGCGAGGAAGTCCCCGAACACCGGAGAGGCGGCACGGAACTCGGGCAGCCTCTGCTCCACGAAGGCGGGCGTGTACCGCTGCTTCTGGTCGGCGCAGTTGATGGCGACGTTCGCGGCGGCGAGGTTGTTGTACTGGCCGTTGGTGCTGCGGCCGTTCATCGCGTCGGACAGCAGCATCAGGATCTCGCCGTTGCCCGCGTAGGCCCGCTGGAGCCCTTCGACGAGCGGGGCCCACAACTCCTTGGAGTACAGGGCCTGGGCGATGCCGTTGGTCGCGGCGGTCCGGGTCAGCCGGCGCGGGAAGATGCCGGGGATCGGATTGGTGTCGAGCTTCTTGAGCAGTGCGGCGACACGGTTCTCGACGTCCTGGACGCTGCTGCCGATCAGGCACTTGTCGCCCTTCGAGGCGCAGTCCTTCGCGAAGTTGTCGAGCGCGAGCTGGAAGCCCCTGGTCTGGCCGAGGGACGTCTGCTCGGGCGTCTGGGTGGGGTCGACGACCGCGTCGAAGACGGCGCGGCCCACGTGCTTGGGGAACAGATGGGCGTACACGCCGCCGAGTTCGGTGCCGTAGGAGATCCCGAAGTAGTGGAGTTTGGAGTCGCCGAGCGCCTGGCGGATCAGGTCCATGTCGCGGGCGGCGTCGGTGGTGCGCACATGCGGCAGGATCCTCCCGGAGTTCTTCTCGCAGGTGGCGTTGAACTGCCTGGTGTTGTTGACGAACGTGGCGCGTTCGGCGGCGGTCTCCGGCACCGCGTCCTGCTGGAAGTACTGGTCGAGCTGTGCGTCGGTCTTGCATTTCACGCCGGTGCTGCGCCCCACCCCGCGCGGGTCGAAGCTCACCAGGTCGTAGCGGGTGCGCAGTTTGGTGTAGTCCTTGGCGATCGCGGGCAGCGTGGTGACGCCGGAGCCGCCCGGTCCGCCGAAGTTGAAGAGCAGCGAGCCGATGCGCTTGCCGGGCCCGGTCGCCTTCGCCCGGATCAGCGCGATGTCGATCGTGTCGCCCTGCGGTTTGCTCCAGTCCAGCGGCGCCCTCATCGTGGCGCACTGCCACGTGCCGCCGCCGGGCGGCGTCGAGGGCGACGCCCCGCCGCCCTCCGCCGCGGACGGCGCCGGGCAGTTCTTCCAGTCCAGCCCCGGGTCTGTCGGCCCCCCGCCGACGGAGAGCCCGCCGCAGCCCGCCGTCAGGGCGCTCAACAGGACGGTGGTCGTGGTCAGGGCGGCGGCACGCAGCCCGTGGCGCTTGTGCATGACCCCATCCTCACGCCGCGGCCCGCCCCCCGCGCGGGACGCGGGCCGTTCGGAGTACGGCCCCGACGCGCCCTACAGGGAGCCCTTGCGGCTCAGGTGGTTGAAGGCCAGCCAGCCGGGCAGGACCGGCAGCCACAGCGTCAGCAGCCGGAACATCAGCACCGCGGGCGCCGCCACTTCCTTCGGCAGGCCCACCGCGATCAGACCGACCGTGAGGGTGGCCTCGACCGCGCCGACGCCGCCCGGGGTCGGCGCGGCCGAGCCGAGCGCGTTGCCCGCGAGGAAGACGACCGCGACGCTGGCGATGCTGAGCGAGGTCGACTGGTCGCCGAAGGCCCGGATCGAGGCGTCCAGGCACATCACGAAGCAGAACGTCAGCAGCAGCATGCCGCCGATGCCGGTGACGAGCTTCTGCGGCCGCTGGAGCACGTCCAGCATGCGCGGCACGACCCCCGCGAAGAGGGAACGCACGCGCGTGACGACGAACTTCCGCAGGAACGGCACCGAGGTGACCACCAGCACGAGCACCGCGACCGTCAGCAGACCCGCGATGACCGTCCGGGACGGCGACAGGGACGGCGTCTTCTCGGTGCCGGTCAGATAGCCGAAGGACAGCAGCATCAGGATGTGACAGCCGAGCCCGAACAGCTGCGAGGCGCCGACACTGGCCACCGCCAGTCCGGGGCGCACGCCCGCGCGCTGCAGGAAGCGCGTGTTCAGGGCCACGCCGCCGACCGCGGCCGGTGCCACGATCTTCACGAACGAGCCGGCGACCTGCGCCGCCACGGTCCGCACGAACGGGACACGCTCCGGCACGAAGCCCAGCAGCGCCATCGCCGCCGCGACATAACTGAGTGCCGAGAAGAGCACCGCCGCGATCACCCAGCCCCACTGGGCATGCGCGAAGAGCGTGCCGAACTCGATGTGCGTGAGCTGGGTCAGCAGGTAGTAGGCGCCGATGGCACCCGCGATGAAACTGAGCAGCGTCCGGGGGCGGATCCGCTCCAGCCGGGCCGGTTCGACCGGCGCCTGCGGCCTGATCCGCAGCACCTGGTGGCGGATCTGGGTGAGCAGATCCTCCTCACGGGCCTCCTCCAGGGCCTCGCCGATGGCCCGCTTCTCCGCCCGCGCCTCGGCGCGCTCGGCCTTCTTGTCCTTCTTGTCGGGCTTCCCTGATTTCTCCGACCTCTCGGGCTTCTCCGGCTTGTCTGATTTCTCCAAGCCGACCGGGCCGGTCCCGCCGGTGTCCTGGGCGGCCTGCTCAAGGCGGGCCTGCTTGGCCTGCCGGGACGTCTCCAGGACCGCCTCGCGCTCCCGCTGCGCCCGCTCCCGGGCCAGCCTGCGCAACGTCGCGCGCGTGGACCGCGTCAGAGCGATGGGCTGGAGCATGGGCAGACAGTCGGCGACCGCGTCGGGTCCCAGGACACCGACCGCCGAGGCGACGGAGCGCTCTGCGCCCACCCGCAGGCCGAGCGTCGTCAGCAGTTGCGCGATGTCCATGCGCAGCAGCAGATCACCGGCCGCGATCTCGCCGCCGCGCAGGTCGGTGAGGATCACCTTGCGGGCACGGTCCACCAGGATCGCGTCTCCGGCCAGCCTGCGGTGCGCGATGCGCCGTGACTGCAACGCCCGCACCTGCTCCCAGGTGCGGTGCAGCAACTCGTCGGTGATCTCCTCGTCCGCCAGCGAGTCGAGCGTGCGGCCGCCGGTGTGCTCGTAGACGAGCATCACGGCGTCGGGGCCGAGCTCGGAGGTCGCGATCAGCTTGGGCGCGTTGGCTCCGGCCGCGATCGCCGCGTAGGCGAGCAGCGCCTCCTGCTCCAGGGCCTGGCGCAGCGACTGGAGGCTGCGGCGGGTGGCCAGACCGCGCAGCGTGAGGTTGCGCCACACGCGGTAGAAGAAGCCCTGTGCCTGCTGCTCCCGGTCGACGACCGTGACGTCCAGCGGTGGTCCGTCCTCCAGGGTGACGAAGTAGCGCCGCCCGCGATCACCGCTGTCGGCGGTCTCCGAGACCTCCTCGCGGGCCGCGCCGACCGGGTGGAAACCGACGGTCCGCAGTCCCGCCACCAGGGTGCGTCCCGTGGGCCGGACGTTCGGCGAGCCGACCGCGTACAGGGTGCCGTAGGCGATGGTCCAGCCGATCAGCACCGTCAGGATGATCGAGAACGGTGTGGTGTAGCCGGTGACCAGCATGGAGAAGGCGTCGAGCAGCAGCACGATCCACAGCACCGCGCGCCAGCGCGGCCGGCGGGACATGCCGACCGCCGTCATGTATGCGATGACGGGAGCGAGGTAGCCGTGCACCGGATCGGTGAGCGCGTGGACGTTGCTGGGGGAGGGCTGGGTGAGCGCGTCCTGGATCGAGTGCGGGGCGCCCTTGGCGACCCACAGGTCGGTGGCGAGCGTCACCCCGTGGGCGAGGACGGCCGCGAGCACGCCGTCGGCGATCCGCAGCCCGTCCCGTTTGATCAGTCGCTCGATCGCGAAGGCCACCGGGACCAGCAGGATCGCGATGCTGGACACCAGTCCGGCGATCTTGATGAGCAGATCGGGTGCCTGACCGGTGCCCTTGTTGATGTCCTGTTCGAGGCCCGAGGTGGTGCCGTGCGCGAACCCGGCGATCGCCAGCAGGACGACGATGGCGAGCACACCGACCAGCAGCCGCATCAGGTCGGAGGGGCGGTGCACGCGCGCGGGGAGCAGCGGCTCGTCGCCCTCGATCTCGTCGGCGCGCGTCACGGCCTCCTCCTCCGCGGGCTTCCTGGCCGCCTTGGGAGCGTCCGTGTCCTGCGCCTTCGGAGCGTTTTCGTCCTGCGCCTTCGGAGTGTGTGCGCCGCCGGTGCCGGGATGCGACGAAGCCCCAGAGGTGCCCTCCGCGTCATCGGGGTGCACGCCCTGCTGCTTCATGATCTCTTCTTGGTCTCGTATCACCGGTCACCGCCCGCACGATGGTGGCATGTTCCACCGGCACACGGGGGCATCAGGGTGCATATGCGCCGCCGCACAGTCCGCCGGAGGCGCCGCCGGGGAGCGCGGGCCGCGCCCCGGACGCGGCCCGGTCCGCTGTCGGTGGGGTGGGGCAGGATGGGACGGATGAGCGAAGTGAGCCCTCCGCACGACGGCCGCCCCGAGCACCCCGACGCACTGCCCGAGTACGCCGAGCGGGTCCTGGAAGTCGCCGAGACGATCCCGCCCGGGTGCGTCATGACGTACGGCGACGTCGCCGAGTGGCTGGAGCGGGGAGGCCCCCGCCAGGTGGGCCGCGTGATGGCCCTGTACGGCGGCGCCGTCCCGTGGTGGCGGGTCGTACGCGCCGACGGGGTCCTGCTCCCGGGCCACGAGCTGCGCGCTCTCGCCCACTACCGCACGGAGGGCACACCCCTCAAGGAGGCGAGCAGGGCGGCGGAGGGCCACCTGCCCCGCCTCGACATGAGACGGGCCCGGTGGGACGGCGGCGAGCGTGCGCAGGGTCACACCTGACAGCTTCCGCCATTCGAGGGGGCCATGGGGAGTCCATGGCCCGTACGGGGGAATCGGGGCACGCCCGTCGCATGCCGTACGTTCGTGGGTGGAGGGACACATGTGACGGCGGCGGCGAGGGAGGACCGGGGGAGGCGTGGGAAGAGGGCGAAGCGCTCCTTCCGCGCCCGGCGGCGGCGTAGCGTCGGCTCCGCGTGTCCACCTCACCCCAGCGGCCACCGCCCTCCCGGCCGGGCCGTCCGTCCCCGCGACGACGGCGCCGCGCGCCGGCCGTGACAGACCCCAGCACACCCACCAGGACCGGCGAACCACGTGAGCTCCTCTTCCTCCACCAGGCACCTGCCGCACCCCCGGGCGCGGCAGGGGGACCGTGGCGCCTACCGACTGGTGCGTACCCCGCCGGCCAGACCCGATCCCCCTCGGCTGGACGCAGCGCAGCGCTCCGTGGTTGACCACCGGACCGGTCCGCTGCTCGTTCTCGCGGGTCCGGGCACCGGCAAGACCACCACGCTGATCGAGTCCGTGGCCGCCCGGATCGCCGACGGCCAGGACCCCGAGCGGATCCTGGTGCTGACGTTCAGCCGCAGGGCCGCCGTCGACCTGCGCGACCGCATGGCGCTGCGCACCGGCGCCGCCCACGTCCCGCAGGCGACCACCTTCCACTCGTTCTGCTACGCCCTGATCCGCGCCCACCAGGACAGTGAACTGTTCGTCGAGCCGCTGCGGCTGCTGTCCGGACCCGAGCAGGACGTGACCGTCCGCTCGCTGCTGGCCGGCCAGGTCGACCTGGAGCGGCTGGGCCTGGCGCACGTGCGCTGGCCGGACGAGCTGCGCGCCTGCCTGACCACCCGCGGCTTCGCCGACGAGGTCCGCGCGGTCCTCGCCCGCAGCCGGGAACTGGGCCTCGGACCCGAGGCCCTGGCCGCCTTCGCCCGCAGCATCGGCCGCCCCGACTGGCAGGCCGCGGCCTCCTTCCTCGCCGAGTACCTCGACGTCCTCGACCTGCGGGGCGTCCTCGACTACGCGGAACTGGTCCACCGCGCGGTGCTCCTCGCCCGCCGCCCCGAGGTCGCCGAACGGCTCGCCGCGCGGTACGACGCGGTCTACGTCGACGAGTACCAGGACACCGACCCGGCCCAGGTGCGGCTGCTGCGCGCGCTGGCCGGGGGCGGCCGCACCCTGCTCGCGTTCGGCGATCCCGACCAGTCGATCTACGCGTTCCGGGGCGCGGACGTGAACGGGATCCTTCAGTTCCCGCAGACGTTCCCGGGCGCGGACGGCACTCCGGCGCCCGTGCGGGTCCTGCGCACCTCCCGGCGCTCGGGCGCCGCCCTGCTCGCCGCGACCCGGCTGCTGACCCGGCGGATGCCGCTCACCCGCCTGCCCGCCGACAAGGTCCGCGCCCACCGGGAGCTCACCCCGGTGCGAGACGGGGGCCGCGTCGAGGTCCACACGTACCCGACGCCGGGCACCGAGGTGGACAACATCGCCGACATTCTGCGCCGGGCGCACCTGGAGGACGGTGTCCCGTGGAGCGAGATGGCCGTCCTGGTACGCGCCGGCGGCCGCTCCATCCCCGGCCTCCGCCGCGCCCTGACGGCCGCCGGAGTGCCGCTGGACATCGACGGCGACGACCTGCCCCTGCGCCACGAGCCGGCGGTGTCACCCCTGCTGACGGCCCTACGGGCGGTAGCCACGGCGGAAACGGGCCGACACTCGGAGGACGCGGTCGCCGGGGAGCCGGTGGTGGTTGTCGGGGAGCCGGGTGTGGCTGCCGAGCCGCAGCCGACCGGCACCCGTGATCCGGCGGCCGGCGACGAGGAGCCGGCGGGCGGCGCCGATGGGCGGGCTGGCGGCACCGGGGAGCGGGCGGCTGACGTCGGGATGCGGGCGGCCGCCGTCGAGGCGGGGGCGGCCGACGCCGGAGAGCAGGTGGCTGTCGACGAGTCGGCGGGCGGCACCGAAGAGGGTGCGGCCTTTGCCGGGGCGCAGGCCGCCGGCACCGAGGAGCAGGCCGTCCTCGTGCAGCACCAAGGGCAGGCCGAGGCTGACGTGGAGGCCGGGGTCTGCTGGCTCGGTACCGAGACCGCGCTCGCTCTCCTCGCCTCGCCGTTGGCCGGCATGGACGCCGCCGACCTGCGTCGCCTGGGCCGCGCGCTGCGCGAGGAGGAACGCGCCGCGGGCAACCCGCTGCCCCCGCCCTCGGACCAGCTGCTCGCGAGGGCGCTCGCGGAACCCGAGCGCCTGGTCGCGCACGATCCCACGTACGCGCGTGGCGCCCAGCGTCTCGGCGCGCTGCTCAGGAAGGCACGGGAGCGCCTGGCGGGCGGCGGGACCGCGGAGGAGGCGCTGTGGGACCTGTGGAACGGCACACCGTGGCCCTCCCGCCTGGAGCGCGCGGCCCGGCGCGGCGGCGCCGCGGGCCGCAACGCGGACCGGGACCTCGACGCCGTGTGCGCGCTGTTCGCGACCGCCGCCCGCGCGGAGGAGCGCACCGGCGGCCTGGGCGCCCTGAACTTCCTCGCCGAGATCGAGGCCGAGGACATCGCCGCCGACACGCTCACCCGGCGCGCCGTGCGCCCCGAGGCCGTGCGGCTGATGACGGCGCACCGGTCCAAGGGCCTGCAGTGGCGCCTGGTCGTCGTCGCGGGCGTCCAGGAAGGCCTGTGGCCGGACCTGCGGCGCCGCGGCTCCCTGCTGGAGGCCGACCGCATAGGCCGCGACGGACTCGCCGCCCCGCTCACCCCGGGCGCGTTGCTCGCGGAGGAGCGGCGGCTGTTCTACGTGGCCGCCACACGCGCGCGTGAGCGGCTCGTGGTGACCGCGGTGAAGGCTCCCGCCGACGACGGTGACCAGCCCTCCCGCTTCCTCACCGAGCTCGGTGTCGAACCCAGGGACGTCACCTCCCGCCCGCGCCGCCCGCTGTCGGTGGCGGCACTGGTCGCCGAGCTGCGGGCCACGACCGTCGACCCGAACGCCTCCGCCACCCTCCGGCAGGCCGCCGCGCACCGGCTGGCCCGGCTGGCCGCGCTCGCCGACGACGAGGGCCGCCCGCTGGTGCCCGCGGCCCACCCCTACCGCTGGTGGGGGATGGACGAGCCGACCGAGAGCAAGGTGCCGCTGCGCGACCGCGACCAGCCCGTGGCGCTGTCCGGCAGCGCCCTCGACCAGCTCGCCAACACGTGCGCACTGCAGTGGTTCCTCAGCCGCGAGGTCAAGGCCGACGCACCCGCGACCGCCGCGCAGGGCTTCGGCAACGTGGTGCACGTCCTCGCCGACGAGGTCGCCTCCGGACGCAGCCCCGCCGACCTCGCGGTCCTCATGGAACGCCTGGAGACGGTGTGGAACGCGCTCGCGTTCGACGCGCCGTGGAAGTCGGCCCAGGAGAAGGAACACGCGCGCGTGGCGCTGGAACGCTTCCTGAACTGGCACGTCCTGGAACGCGCCGGCCGCACCCCGGTGGCCGGCGAGCACGACTTCGACGTGACCCTGGAGGCGGGCGGCTACCAGGTCCGGATCCGCGGCTCCATGGACCGCGTGGAGGCGGACGGCGAGGGACGTGCCTACGTCGTCGACTTCAAGACCGGCAAGCAGGCGCCCACCGGGACCGAGGTGGCCCGCCATCCGCAGCTCGCCGTCTACCAGCTCGCCGTACGTGAGGGCGCGGTCGACGAGGTCTTCGACGGGGCACGCCCCGAGCCGGGCGGCGCCGAGCTCGTCCAGCTGCGCCAGGGCGCGGCCAAGCGGGACGGCGGCGACAGCCTGCCCAAGGTGCAGACGCAGGAGCCGCTGGAGGGGGAGTGGGCCGGCGAGCTGCTGGCCACCGCCGCCGGAAAGGTCCTCGACGAGCGGTTCACACCGACGGCCGGGCAGCACTGCGCGCACTGCGCCTTCCGGGCCTCGTGCAGCGCGCGGCCGGAGGGGCGCCACATCGTCGAGTGAACCGCGTGACCAACGGCATCACCGGCGCTGACCTGCGTGTTCTTCGGCGCCGTAGGGCATCCGGCACGGATTGTCAGTGCCCGCCGCTAGCCTCTGTCAGGTGTCCGCCCGTATCAGCGATCCCGAGCAGCTCAAGGAGCTCCTCGGGATTCCGTTCACCCCGGAGCAGACGGCCTGCATCGTCGCGCCGCCCGCCCCGCAGGTGATCGTGGCCGGCGCCGGATCCGGCAAGACGACCGTGATGGCAGCCCGTGTGGTGTGGCTGGTCGGCACCGGACAGGTCGCTCCCGAGCAGGTCCTCGGGCTGACCTTCACCAACAAGGCCGCCGGCGAACTCGCCGAACGGGTCCGCAAGGCACTGATCAGAGCCGGCGTCACCGACCCCGAGGCCATCGACCCCGACAATCCGCCGGGCGAGCCGCTGATCTCCACCTACCATGCCTTCGCCGGCCGCCTCCTGAAGGACCACGGGCTGCGCATCGGGCTCGAACCCACCGCCCGCCTGCTCGCCGACGCCACCCGCTACCAGCTCGCCGCGCGCGTGCTGCGCGAGGCCCCCGGCCCTTATCCGGCGCTGGCCCGCTCCTTCCCGGACCTGGTGAGCGACCTCCTGGCCCTCGACGCCGAGCTGTCCGAACACCTCGTACGCCCGGAGGACCTCCGCGCCTGGGACACCGGCCTGCTGCACACCCTGGAAGGCGCCAAGCTCAGCAACGCCGACCTGCGCAAGATCCCGGAGACGGCCGCCGCCCGGCGGGAACTGGCCGAGCTGGTACTCCGTTACCGGGCCGCCAAACGCGAGCGCGACCTCCTCGACTTCGGCGACCAGATCGCCCTGGCCGCACGGCTCGCCCGCCTGCCGGAGGCCGGCCGCGTGCTGCGCGAGGAGTTCCGGGTGGTCCTCCTCGACGAGTACCAGGACACCTCCGTCGCCCAGCGCATCCTGTTGGCCGGCCTCTTCGGCGACGGCACCGGCCACCCCGTCACCGCCGTCGGCGACCCCTGCCAGGCGATCTACGGCTGGCGCGGCGCCTCCGTCGCCAACCTCGACGACTTCCCCGAGCACTTCGCGCATGCCGACGGCCGTCCCGCCACCCGCCAGGCCCTGAGCGAGAACCGCCGCAGCGGCGGCCGCCTCCTCGACCTCGCCAACGGCCTCGCCGCCCCCCTGCGCGCCATGCACGCGGGCGTGGAGGCCCTGCGCCCGGCCCCCGGCGCCGAGCGTGACGGCCTGGTGCGCTGTGCGCTGCTGCCCACCCACGCCGAGGAGATCGAGTGGGTCGCCGACTCCATCGCCCACCTGGTGGCGACCGGAACGGCACCGGGCGAGATCGCCGTCCTGTGCCGTACGGCGGCCGACTTCGCCGAGATCCAGGGCGCCCTGGTCGCCCGTGACGTCCCGGTCGAGGTCGTCGGCCTGTCCGGGCTGCTGCACCTGCCCGAGGTCGCCGACCTCGTCGCCGTCTGCGAGGTCCTCCAGGACCCCGGCGCCAACGCCGCGCTGGTGAGGCTGCTGACCGGCCCGCGCTGGCGCATCGGCCCGCGCGACCTCGCGCTCCTGGGTCGCCGGGCGAGACTCCTCGTCGCCCACGCGCGCGTGGAGACCGACGACGACCCCGACAGCCGGCTTGCCGAGGCCGTCGAGGGCGTCGACCCGGCCGAGGTGATCTCGCTCGCGGACGCCCTCGACACCTTCCTCGAAACACCCCTGGACGGCGCCGGGGACGACGACCGGCTGCCGTTCTCCCCGGACGCGCGCGTACGGTTCGCCCGGCTCGCCGCCGAACTGCGCGACCTGCGGCGTTCCCTGTCCGACCCACTGATGGACGTCCTGCACCGCGTCCTGGCCGTCACCGGACTCGAGGTGGAACTGTCGGCGTCCCCGCACGCCCTGGCCGCCCGCCGCCGCGAGACCCTGGCGAACTTCCTGGACATCGCCGCCTCCTTCGCCGCGAACGAGAGCGAGGCCAGCCTGCTGGCCTTCCTCGGCTTCCTGCGCACCGCCGCCCAGTACGAGAAGGGCCTCGACAACGCGCTGCCCGGCGGCGAGAACACCGTCAAGGTGCTCACCGCGCACAGGTCCAAGGGCCTGGAGTGGGACGTCGTGGCCGTCCCCGGCCTGGTCACCGGCACCTTCCCCAGCGGGCAGGGCCGGGAGAAGTGGACCAGCCAGGGCAAGGTGCTGCCGCACGCCCTGCGCGGCGACGCCGACACCCTCCCCGACGTCGACGGCTGGGACGCGCGCGCCATGAAGGCCTTCCACGAGGCCATGAAGGACCACCAGCACACCGAGGAGCTCCGCCTCGGCTACGTCACCTTCACCCGCCCCCGCTCCCTGCTCCTCGGCTCAGGCCACTGGTGGGGCCCGAGCCAGAAGCGGCCCCGCGGCCCGTCCGCGTTCCTCCAGGCCCTGCACGACCACTGCGCCGCAGGCCACGGCGAGATCGAGGCCTGGGCGGACGAGCCCGGCGAGGACGAGGAGAACCCGGCCCTGCACCGGGCGACCGCCGACCAGGTGTGGCCGCTGCCGCTGGACGAGGCCGCCCTGGCCCGCCGCCGCGAGGCCGCCGCGATCGTCCTCGCCCACTTGGAGGACCTCGCCACCGGCACGGAGACCCACCCGGAGGCCACGCACGACCCCGCCGAGCCCCCGTACGACGAGGCGCCCCCGGACGACGAAGCACCTCCGTACGAAGACGCACCCCCGTACGACGACGCGCCGCCCTTCGATGAGGACGACCCCTTCGAGGGGCACCCCGGCGACTGGGACTCCTGGAGCGGCGACCGTCCGACCGTCCCGCACCAGGCGCCCCCGCCCGACGACCACGGCGCGCCCCCGCCCGCGCGCGAGCACCCGGCGCACGACGAATCGGACCGTGCACCCGGAGCCGGCCCCCTCACCCCGGAGGAAGGTCGTACCGTCGCCTCCTGGGACCGTGATCTCGAAGCGCTGACCGGAGAACTCCGGCGGGCCCGGCAGACCGTCACCGACGTCCCCCTGCCGACCACCCTGACCGCGTCGCAGCTGCTGCACCTGGCCGCCGACCCCGACGGGTTCGCGCGGGAGCTCGCGCGCCCCATGCCACGCCCCCCGCAACCGGCCGCACGCCGTGGCACCCGCTTCCACGCCTGGGTGGAAACCCGCTTCGAAGCGCTGACGCTGCCCATGCTGGAGCCCGGGGAACTGCCCGGCGACGACGCCGAGATCGCCGACGAACGCGACCTCGAAGCCCTGAAGGAGGCCTTCGAACGCACCCCGTACGCCCACCGCACGCCCCACCGCGTCGAAGCACCCTTCCAGCTCGCCCTGGCGGGCCGTGTCGTCCGGGGCCGTATCGACGCCGTCTACAAGGAGGGCGACGGCGAGCGGACGACGTACGAGATCGTGGACTGGAAGACGCACCGCGCCCGCACCGCGGACCCGCTCCAGCTCGCCGTCTACCGGCTGGCCTGGGCCGAACAGCGCGGCGTCCCCCTGGACCGTGTCACCGCCGTGTTCGTCTACGTGCGCACCGGCGAGGTGGTACGGCACGACGACCTCCCGGGTCGCGCCGAGCTGGAACGGCTGCTGACGGAGGAGCCGCAGGCCGGGCTGCAGTGTGACGAACCGCCCGAACGGGAAGCCACCGCGGGCCGATAGGCTCGGAGCCATGAGCCAGACCCCGGACAGCGCCGTCCGTACGTACATCGAGCAGCACCGCACCGCCTTCCTCGACGACCTCGCCGAATGGCTGCGCATCCCCTCCGTGTCGGCCCAGCCCGACCACGCGCCCGATGTACGGCGCAGCGCCGACTGGCTCGCCGGCAAGCTCCGGGAGACCGGTTTCACCACCATCGAGGTCTGGCCGACCGCGGGCGCCCCCGCCGTCTTCGCCGAGTGGCGCTCCGACGACCCCGAGGCCCCCACGGTCCTCGTCTACGGCCACCACGACGTCCAGCCCGCCGCCCGTGAGGACGGCTGGGGCAGCGAGCCCTTCGAGCCCGTCGTCCGCGAGGGCCGCCTCTACGCGCGCGGGGCGGCCGACGACAAGGGCCAGGTGTTCTTCCACACACTCGGCGTCCGCGCCCACCTCGCCGCCACCGGCCGCACCGCCCCGGCCGTCAATCTGAAGCTGCTGATCGAGGGCGAGGAGGAGTCCGGCTCCCCGCACTTCCGGGCGCTCGTCGAAGAGCACGCGGAGCGCCTGGCCGCCGACGCGGTGATCGTCTCCGATACCGGCATGTGGTCCGCCGACACCCCCACGGTGTGCACCGGGATGCGTGGCCTCGCCGAGTGCGAGATCCGGCTGCACGGGCCCGACCAGGACATCCACTCCGGCTCCTTCGGCGGCGCGGTGCCCAACCCGGCGACCGCCGCAGCCCGCCTGGTCGCCGCTCTGCACGACGAGCACGCGCGCGTGGCCGTGCCCGGCTTCTACGACGGCATCGTGGAACTCACCGACCGGGAACGCCGGCTCTTCGCCGAGCTGCCCTTCGCCGAGGAGCAGTGGCTGCGCACCGCCAAGTCGTACGCCGCCCAGGGCGAGGCCGGTTACTCCACCCTGGAGCGCATCTGGGCCCGCCCCACCGCCGAGGTCAACGGCATCGGCGGCGGCTACCAGGGCCCCGGCAGCAAGACGATCATCCCGTCCACGGCGATGGTCAAACTGTCGTTCCGCCTGGTCGCGGGCCAGGACCCCGACCACATCGAGAAGGCCGTCCGCGCCTGGGCCGCCGAGCAGGTGCCCGCGGGGATACGGCACGAGATCGTGTTCGGCTCGGCCACGCGCCCGTGCCTGACGCCGCTCGACCACCCGGCCCTGCAGTCCGTGGTCCGCGCCATGGGCCGTGCCTTCGACGCACCCGTCCGCTTCACGCGCGAGGGCGGCTCGGGCCCGGCCGCCGACCTTCAGGAGGTGCTCGGCGCACCTGTCCTCTTCCTGGGCATCTCCGTCCCCTCCGACGGCTGGCACGCGCCGAACGAGAAGGTCGAGCTCGACCTCCTGCTCAAGGGCGTCGAGACCACCGCGTACCTGTGGGGCGACCTCGCGGAGCACTGGCACGATGCGCCCTGAGGGGTGCCCGACGGCCCGGGCGGTGACGTGCCGGGCGCACACTGGTAAAGCCGTCGCGCGCTCCCAGGCCCCGCAGGACGCGGACGCCTCCTGCCGCACATCCCGCTGAACCGCCGCCGAAACAACCGTTGCACCGGGGGAGTTGGAAGCACCCGTGACCACCTGGACCGACCACACCGCAGACCGACCCATCTCGCTCACCGCGCCCAGCGGCATCGACCGGGCCGCCCACCACCGGCTCGACGAGGCCTGGCTCGCCGCGGCGTGGAGCCACCCCTCGACGCGCTGCTTCGTGGTCTCCGGCGGTCAGGCCCTGATCGACGAGACCCCCGACGGCCGGACCGAACTGGTCACGACGCCCTCCTTCGAGGCCCCCCTCACCGAGGCGCACCGCTACTTCCTCGGCACGGACGCCGAGGGCGTCAGCTACTTCGCCCTGCAGAAGGACTCCCTGCCCGGCCGCATCGACCAGTCCGCCCGCCCGGCCGGCCTGCGCGAGGCCGGTCTGCTCCTGTCCCCCCGGGACTCCGGCCTGCTGGCGCACGCGGTGGCCCTGGAGAACTGGCAGCGGCTGCACCGCTTCTGCTCCCGCTGCGGCGAGCGCACCGTGATCGCCGCGGCCGGGCACATCCGTCGCTGCCCGGCTTGCGGCGCCGAGCACTATCCGCGCACGGACCCCGCCGTGATCATGGCGGTCACCGACGACGAGAACCGCATCCTGCTCGGCCGCCAGGTGCACTGGCCCGAGGGCCGCTTCTCCACGCTCGCCGGCTTCGTCGAGCCGGGGGAGTCCATCGAGCAGGCGGTGCGCCGCGAGGTCCACGAGGAGGTCGGCGTCGCCGTCGGCGAGGTCGAGTACGTCGCCAGTCAGCCCTGGCCGTTCCCCTCCAGCCTGATGCTGGGCTTCATGGCGCACGCCACCTCGACCCGGATCGACGTGGACGGCGACGAGATCCACGAGGCCCGCTGGTTCTCCCGCGAGGAACTGCGCGCGGCCTTCGATTCCGGCGAGGTCCTGCCGCCCTACGGCATCTCCATCGCGGCCCGCCTCATCGAACTCTGGTACGGCAAGCCGCTACCGACGAGAAGCACCGCCTGAGAACACCGGCAACACGAAGGCGGCCTCCCCCGGAATCCCAGGGCGAGGCCGCCTTCGCATGGTCCGACGTCCGACACGCCGCGATCAGACGCCGACCTTCTCCTTGACCTGGGCCAGCGACGGGTTCGTGAGGGTCGAGCCGTCGGGGAAGAGGACGGTCGGAACCGTCTGGTTTCCGCCATTGGCCTTCTCCACGAAGGCCGCGGAGTCCGGGTCGTGCTCGATGTTGATCTCGGTGTACGCGATGCCCTCGCGGTCCATCTGGCTCTTCAGCCGACGGCAGTAGCCGCACCACGTGGTGCTGTACATCGTCACAGTGCCCGGCATGTCTCTCGCGCTCCTTCGGCGGCTCGGGGACGTATTCGTCGCAGGACAGGAACGTACGCCATCGCTCCGGCATTCCCACCGGGGGTATCCGCACGGACGTGACGCGCGGCACCGTGACGGAGGACGCACGGCGTTAGTACGACCGCCGGGGCTGCCTGTGGACAACCGGCTCATGCGTCCCGGAGCGACCTGGCAGCATGGCTGTGTGACAGCAGCAACGCACTCCCCGCTCTTCCCTCGGGTCCCGGACTCCGCCGACGCGGTGCTCGACGGGCTCGACCCCGAGCAGCGCGAGGTGGCCACCGCTCTGCACGGGCCGGTGTGCGTCCTGGCGGGCGCCGGTACGGGCAAGACCCGGGCGATCACCCACCGCATCGCCTACGGGGTGCGCGCGGGTGTCCTCCACCCCTCCACCGTGCTGGCTGTCACGTTCACCAACCGCGCCGCGGGGGAGATGCGCGGCCGGCTGCGCCAGCTCGGCGCGCACGGCGTGCAGGCCCGCACGTTCCACTCCGCCGCCCTGCGGCAGTTGCAGTACTTCTGGCCGAAAGCGATCGGTGGCGCCATGCCCCGGCTCGTCGACCGCAAGATCCAGCTCGTCGCCGACGCGGCCGCCGCCTGCCGCATCCGCCTCGACCGCAACGAGCTGCGGGACGTCACCGCCGAGATCGAGTGGTCCAAGGTCACCCAGACCGTCCCGGCCGACTATGCCGTCGCGGCCGCGAAGGAGGGCCGCACCGCGCCCCGCGACCCGGCCGAGATCGCCCAGCTGTACTCGGTGTACGAGGACCTCAAGCGGGGCCGCTCCGTCATCGACTTCGAGGACGTCCTGCTGCTGACCGTCGCCGTCCTGCAGGACCGGGCCGACGTCGCCGAGCAGGTCCGCGCCCAGTACCAGCACTTCGTGGTGGACGAGTACCAGGACGTCTCCCCGCTCCAGCAGCGCCTGCTGGACCTGTGGCTCGGCGACCGCGACAGCCTGTGCGTCGTCGGCGACGCCAGCCAGACGATCTACTCCTTCACCGGGGCGACCCCCGACCACCTGCTCGACTTCCGCACCCGTCATCCCGGCGCCACCGTCGTCAAGCTGGTCCGCGACTACCGGTCCACCCCGCAGGTCGTCCACCTCGCCAACGGACTGCTCGCCCAGGCCCGGGGCCGGGCCGCCGACCACCGGCTGGAACTGGTCTCCCAGCGCGCCCCCGGCCCCGAGCCCGCCTACACCGAGTACGGCGACGAGCCCGCCGAGGCCGAGGGGGCCGCCCACCGCATCCGCGACCTCATCGCCTCCGGCGTCCCGGCGAGCGAGATCGCGGTCCTGTTCCGGACGAACGCCCAGTCCGAGACCTACGAGCAGGCCCTCGCCGACGTCGGCGTGCCCTATCAGCTCCGCGGCGCCGAGCGCTTCTTCGACCGGCCCGAGGTGCGCAAGGCCGGTGTCGCCCTGCGCGCGGCCGCCCGCTTCGGCGGCAACGACTCCCTGCTCGACGACGCCGTCGACCTGCCCTCACAGGTGCGTGCCGTGCTGTCGGGGGAGGGCTGGACCGCGCAGCCGCCGGCCGGCTCCGGCGCGGTCAGGGAACGCTGGGAGTCGCTGGCCGCCCTGGTGAACCTCGCGCAGGACTTCGCCGCCGCCCGGCAGGGCGGGACACTCGCCGACCTCGTGGCGGAACTCGACGAGCGGGCGAACGCCCAGCACGCGCCCACGGTCCAGGGCGTCACCCTCGCCTCCCTGCACTCGGCCAAGGGCCTGGAGTGGGACGTCGTCTTCCTGGTCGGCGTCGCCGAGGGCATGATCCCCATCACCTACGCCCGGACGGACGAACAGATCGAGGAGGAGCGCCGCCTCCTCTACGTGGGTGTCACCCGCGCCCGTGAGCGGCTGCACGTCTCCTGGTCGCTGTCCCGCTCGCCCGGCGGCCGCCCGGGCCGCCGTCCCAGCCGCTTCCTCGACGGGCTGCGCCCCGGCTCGTCCGGCGCGGCGGGCCGCGCCGCGCCCGGCGGCTCCGGGGGCGTCGAGCGCGGCTTCACCACGGCCGCGGGGACACCGGGGGCGCCCGCCCCGCGACGCGCGCAGCGCACCCCCGCCCGCTGCCGGGTCTGCGGCCGCACGCTCACCGACGCCGGCGAGATGAAGCTGATGCGCTGCGAGGGCTGCCCCTCCGACATGGACGAGGGCCTGTACGAGCGGCTGCGCGAGTGGAGGGCGGTCCAGGCGGGGCGCAGCGGTCAGCCCGCGTTCTGCGTCTTCACGGACAAGACGCTGATGGCGATCGCCGAGAACGTGCCGGACGACGCGCGCGAACTGGCGCGCATCCCCGGAGTGGGGATGCGCAAGCTCCGCCGGTACGGATCGGACGTTCTCGATCTCTGCGCAGGCCGGGAGCCCGCGGGAGAGGCGACCGCCGACTGATCGGGGGCTCACCGCAGACCCGTGGGAACTCGTCGAAAAAATAGTTTGCGCACCCGCCGTCCGTCCCCATAGGTTCTTGGTCACGGGAACGGTGGCCTTCCTGAGGCCCTGATTCCGTGTTGTACTTGCATATCCGTACGGACTGGCTCACCCCCAGTCCCCCAGACGCCGAGAGGAGGCGAGTCCAGTGATCAGCATCAACAGCAGCTCCATCAGCACCGCCAAAATGACCGATCGCTCGGTCGCCTCCCTGTGCATGCTCGGCGCCTTCAATCAGGGCACCGGTCTGTCCGGCATCGCTGCCGTGCGTCCGGCGTCCTTTGCTTCCCTCGCGGGTCTTCCCATCCGTGAGCGCGATGAGCGACCGACCGAGGCACTGGAAGCAGTAGCGGCGCAGGCACAGGCCTATGCCGTTGAGGCGGCCGGTGCCGGTAACCGGGAGCAGATGAAGCAGCACCACCTGACGTGGGCCTTCCGTGGGCCAGAACCCTGGAGTGATCCAGCCTGATCGCCGATCAGGCCGGCGCCTTCAGGGCCGCGGAACCCCACCCGGGATCCGCGGCCCTTCTGTTTTCCCCGAACGGGGACAGCGGAGCGAAGGGGCCTCGGGACAAGACAAGAACCCGGTAGCCGGCCGACACCCGGCCGACCGGCCAACCCGACCAGACGAGGAAGACGAACCGTGCAACTCGAAGCGCACGCCCCGTCCGTACCGCCTTCCGACACGATCCCCAAGCCCGGTCTCACGGAGGACCCCGCCTTGACCCCGCTCACCGCGCTCACCGCGCTCGACGACGCCATCGAGAACCTCGGCGTGCCCGTGCCGTGCCGCTCCTACGACCCGGAGGTCTTCTTCGCCGAGTCGCCGGCGGACGTGGAGTACGCCAAGTCCCTCTGCCGCACCTGCCCGCTGATCGAGGCCTGCCTCGCCGGTGCCAAGGAGCGGCGTGAGCCCTGGGGCGTCTGGGGTGGCGAGCTGTTCGTCCAAGGTGTCGTCGTCGCCCGGAAGCGGCCGCGTGGCCGTCCGCGCAAGAACCCGGTCACGGCATGAACACCGCAGGAACGATCGATCGCCCCCTCACGCACGACCCCCAGAAGCAGGCCCCGATGAAGCCGTCCCCCAGTGAGCCCGCGGGCTCCGCGACCGAAGACGTCACCACCATCGGCGCGAACGAATCGCGTCAGAACAGGAACCGAGAGATGCAACTCATCCCAGAAGCGCTGGCTCGTGCGCATATGCACGAGCGGCTGCACGAGGCGGAGCGGGAACGCCGGGCCCTGCGCCTGGCCGCCGCCCGCCGGATGCAGCGTCGCGCCGAGCGCGCCTCGCTGCGTGCCCGCCGCGCGCTCGCCATTGCAGTGATGCACTGACCGTCAGGCTGTTCCACACCGCCAGGCGGTGGCCTCCCGGCCCGGGAGGCCGGAACTCCTCCCGCGGGGGCCGGTCCGTCCGCACGGACCGGCCCCCGCGGTGCGTTGTTCCCGCCGAGCCGTGGCCCGGCGGTATGGTCGCGGGGTGACGAGTCTTCCCGGAGGCACGAACCACGCGAGCGCGGGCCACGCGCGCACGGCCCACGACGACGCAGCGCACGACGGCACGGTCCGTGACGGCACGGGCGGCGGCGCGGGCGCGGTGCGTCCCGCCCTGGTGTGCGCGCGGTGCGGCACACCGGCCGAGGGACTGCCGCCCACCTGGACCTGCTCCGTGGAGAACGGGACCCGGCGCTACTTCTGCGACGCCTGCTCCCGCGAGAACCTCCGCTCGATCGAGGGGCGTCTGGACTCCGCCTGGTGGTAGCCCTCAGTGGTAGTCCCGCGGCAGCCCCCTCGCGCTCACGCCTCGACGGCCGACTCCTCGTCGCCCGGTCCCTCGTCGTCCGGCTCCTCGGCCCAAGACTCCGCCGCGAAGCCCGGCAGCCACTCCTCCAGCTCCTCCCGCAGCCGCACCGTGGCCCCCAGCTGGCACAGCACACCGATGGTGCTCAGCGTGACCCGGTGGATGAGCAGGTACGACGGGGGCAGGTTGAGCTGCTTGCCGAGCTGGTAGGCGGGTGAGCGGGGGTCGGCGATCCGAGCGGCCTGACTGCGCATCCACCCACGGGTGAAGGTGAACTCCTCCGCCTGGGCCGGCTCGATGATCGGCAGGAGGTAGTCGAGTACGGCCTCCGGGTCCAGCTCGATGGACTCCTTCACGAAGCCCTCCGTGCTGAGCCTCTCGTAGACCGCGTCCGCCTCTCCGTCCAGCGCCATGCGCAGCGCCGCGCCGATGGTCGGCGGCAGGCCGCCGGGAAGGCGGTCGACGGTGCCGAAGTCCAGGACGCCCAGACGCCAGTCGTCCTCGCCGTCCGGCCCCCCGGGCAGAAGACGGAAGTTGCCGGGGTGCGGGTCGGCGTGCAGCAGGCCGGTGCGGGCCGGGCCGGAGAACAGGAAGCGGGCCAGCAACTGGCCGGCCCGGTCGCGCTGGGCGACGGTGCCGTCCGCGATCACCTCGGACAGCGGGACACCGTCCATCCACTCGGTGACCAGGACCTGGTCGCGCTGGTGGACGACCGCCGGGACGACGACGTCCGGGTCGTCGGCGAACTCCTCGGCGTGAGCCTGCTGGGCCTGGGCCTCCAGCCCGTAGTCCAGTTCCTCGGAGACGCGGTCCTTGAGCTCGGCGATCAGCGGCTTGATGTCCACGCCGGGAACCAGCGGCCCCAGCAGACGGGCGAACCGGCTCAACTGGGTCAGGTCGGAGACGAGGGCCTCGCCGGCGCCGGGGTACTGCACCTTGACCGCGACCTCGCGGCCGTCGTGCCACACCGCCCGGTGCACCTGCCCGATCGAGGCCGCCGCGGCCGGCTTGTCCTCGAACTCCTCGAACAGCTCACGCCAGTGCGCGCCGAGCCGCTCCTCCAGCACGGAGTGCACCGTGCGCGTCGGCATCGGCGGCGCCGCCTCCTGGAGCTTGGTCAGCGCGACCCGATAGGGGCCGGCGACCTCCTCGGGGAGCGCCGACTCGAAGACGGACAGCGCCTGCCCGAACTTCATGGCCCCGCCCTTGAGCTCGCCCAGCACCTTGAACAACTGATCGGCGGTGCGTTGCTGCAGCTCGCGGCCGACAAGATCGGCGGACTCGCCGACGATCCGTTTGCCGAGTCCCCAGGTCGCTCTCCCGGCGAAGCCCAGCGGGAGCGCGGCGAGCTTGGCGGTCCGGGTGACCGCCTTCCGGGGAAGATCAGACATGCGCCCTCCAAGTCCCAGCGAGCCGCGCAGCCTCTGCCCGACGGCAGGGCGTCGATGACGGCCGTTGCTCAGCCATTGTCGCGCGTGTTTCCCCGTTCTCTGAGGTCTGCTCCCTCTCGGCTTTCCCGGCAGCGCCGCACGGACAGGCCGGATGGGGCCACACCGGTCGCGCATACCAGTGCAGGCCGGGCAGGGAAACCTCCCAACGGGCGCCCGCGCAGGAGGGCGACGCACCGTCGAGGAAGGTGAGTGCGTGCGCGGCCGCGAGGGCGGCCACGGTCGCGGCGAGAGCGAGATCACACGGACGTACGTGCCGTGGTCTGCCCGAGCGCCACTGCGCCACCAGACGTGGCCAGGTCCCGTCCCGGTCCGTGCGCTCCTGGTGGAGGCAGCCGGCACAGCCGGTCTCTCCGGGCAGGACGAGCGGCCCGACGACGCCTGTGCCCTCCACCACCCCCGCGTACAGATGAGGGGTGCCGGACTCGATCAGGGCGGTGGCCGCGGACGGGTCGGGAGCGTGCACGCCGATGTCGTCCCGCGGGGCCAGGACCACCAGGGAGAACCCCCGCTCCTCCGGCTCGGACGGCGTCCGGGGAGTGCGGCGGGCCGCGCGGTCCGGCGCCGCCGCGCGCACGGCGCGCCGTGCCGCGATGTCCCGGCGCTCGCCGACGGCCTCTGCGGACAGCCCGCCAGGTGCGACGTCCCACGGCTCCACACAGCCTCCGTCGCGCACGTCGACCTCGCCGACCCCCGCCCCGGACAGCAGCGCGGCCAGGACGGCGCCCACCCGTCCGGCGCCCCTGACCTGCACGCGCGCCTCACGTCTCGCGGCAAGGCGCTCCATCGCCTCGCCCGGTTCGCGCGTGGTCAGGGAGAGGGAGGCGAGATCGGGCCCCAGCCGGTCCATCGCCTCCTTCCGTGCGCGCAGCGCGTCGGCCGCCGCGCCGCCGCCCCTGGCGTCGTCGAGGAGCCCGGCCTGGGCCAGCCGCTCCACCAGGCGGTCGACATGGCCGTCGGGCAGGTCCATGCGGCGGGCCTCCTCCCGCAGCAGCGGCAGCCCGCGCGTGCCGTTGAGCAGGTCCAGGAAACTGCCCGTCGCCGTGTCCAGCGGGCCCAGTGTCATCGCGTGCGCGGGAGTCATCCCGAACTGCACGGTGCCAAGATCACGCCAGCCGCGCCTGAGCGCGGGTTTCACCATCGGATGCATGTGCGAGCCCCCGTAGCCCGAAGAGAAGTAGGAGAAGAAGCAGAAGAAAGGAGAGGGGAGGAGGAAGGAGTCCCAGGATGCCTGGCTCGAAGGGGACGTGCCGGAAGTTATCCACAGACAGTGGGTAATCGTCGTACTAATTGGACCCGGAGGTGAGTGCCCCCAGGCAGGGACCGGCACGGAAGCGTCCCCGGCCCGGGACTTCTGGTCCGTGCACCCGGTAACGTCGGAGCGTGTCCGCCGACCCACTGCACCGTGCCGGAGAGCCACAGCGCGGCAAGACGAGCCGGCCACCGGACGCCGCGGCGGCGAGCGAGATCGAGGTCCGCAGGAGCGCCCGGCGCCGCCGGACGGTCTCCGCGTACCGCGAGGGCGGTCGCACCGTCGTGCTCATTCCCGCCCGGATGTCCGAGGCGGAGGAGCGGCGCTGGGTGACCGTCATGCTCGACAAGCTGGCCGCCCAGGAGAGCCGCCGGGCGCTCGGCGACACGGAGCTGGCCGAACGCGCCGAGCGGCTGTCCGCCCAGTACTTCGGCGGCCGGGCCCGGCCCGCCTCGGTCCGCTGGGTCACCAACCAGAACACGCGCTGGGGCTCGTGCACCCCGGCGGAGGGCAGCATCCGCCTCTCCCACCGTCTCCAGGGCATGCCGGAGTACGTCGTCGACTACGTACTGCTGCACGAGCTGGCCCATCTGCTCGCCCCGGGGCACGGGCCCGACTTCTGGCGGCTGCTGGAGGCGTACCCGCGCACGGAGCGGGCCCGCGGCTATCTGGAGGGCGTGGCCGCGGCCGCGCGGCTGCCGCATCCGCCGGCGACAAGCGGCGACTGACGGGGCCGTCGGGGGGCGTCCGGTACGGCCCGACTGGGTTTGTGTAGCGGGTCTGTACCGACTTCGTCCGGTGTCGGAGTTTGCCGTTAGCCTGGCGCGACGCACTCGCTTCGGGACGGGGGACGGTCGTTACGCATGTCCAGGGAATTCCAGCGCGGCCACAAGGCCAGGATCAGTGACCTGACCGCGGGCACGGATCTGTACGTAGGCGTGCAGATCTCGGCGCCCGGACTGACCGTCGACATCAGCTGCTTCGGGCTGGACGCCGACGAACGCCTCTCGGACGACCGGTACTTCGTCTTCTTCAACCAGCCGAAGTCCCCCGAGGAGGCCATCCAGCTGCTGGGCGCCCAGGCAGGCGACACGGAGTCCTTCCGGGTCACGCTGGAGAAGATCCCGTCGCATGTCCGGAAGCTGTCGTTCACGGCCGCCATCGACGGCGCCGGGCAGATGTCGCAGATCGACTCGGGGTACCTGCGCATCGTGGCGGGCGGCGAGGAGGTGGCCCGGTACGCCTTCGACGGCTCGGAGTTCTCCACCGAACGGGCCCTGATGCTGGGCGACTTCTACGCCAAGGACG
This sequence comes from Streptomyces sp. NPDC088817, assembly GCF_044750345.1. Classification (NCBI taxonomy): domain Bacteria; kingdom Bacillati; phylum Actinomycetota; class Actinomycetes; order Kitasatosporales; family Streptomycetaceae; genus Streptomyces; species Streptomyces sp. NPDC088817. The sequence goes on along the minus strand of NZ_JBIVJN010000003.1, from coordinate 250,757 downwards.
TATGGCGGTTCGCGGCCGTCGGGCAGGGCTTCGACGGGGGTCTGGAGGCGCTGCTGAAGAACTTCGGCGGCGAGGTCCTCGAAGAGGAGGAGGAGAACCCCGCCGCGGGTCAGGACCCGCAGCCCGGTGCCGCTCCCGGCTTCGCGCCACCCGCACAGGCCACCGCGCCCCCGGAGTTCGCAGTCCCCTCCGGGCCGGCCGCGCCTGCCCCCGCGCCGCCCCTTGCTCCACCTCCGGCCGCTCCCGTTCCTGCCCCGGCCGCCCACACGCCACCGCCCGCTGCACCCGTGCCCCCGCCCGGCGCGTCCGGATTCGAGCCGTCCCCGGGAGCCGTCCCGCCACCCGCAGCGCACGGCTTCCCGCCGCCCCTGGGAACCACCCCGCCGCCCCCGCCCCCGGCGCCGGGCCCCGTGCCCTCGGTGCACGCCGCGCCGACCATCATCGCCCCCCTGATCCCGCCCGGCGGCCCCGTTCCGCCGCCGGCCCCGGCACCCGCCCCCTACGGGCAGCCCCCGTACGGCCCGGCGCACGGTCAGGGACACGGCCAGACCCCGCCCCCGCCCCCGCCGCCCGACCAGTACCCGGCACCGCAGCCCCCGCCACCACCCCCCGGCTACGGACACCAGCCGCCGTACGGCCAGGTTCCCGGGCCGCCCGCGCCCTACGGAGTGCCGCAGGCCGCTCCCCAGGCCGCCGGGGTGTCCGCCGCGTTGAACCTGTACAAGGAGGCGCCCACCGGACGGCGCTGGACCCTGCAGAACAGCAAGCTGATCCGCGCCGACCTCGGCACGGAGGGAGGCCGCCCCGTGCTGGCCCGGCAGGGCAGCATGGTGCTCTACCAGGGCAAGGTCGACTTCGCCTACAAGGGCGCCGGCTTCGCGGGCCGGATCACGGGCAACGTCACGGGCCAGGAGATGCAGCTCATGCGCTGCACCGGCCAGGGCCAGGTGTTCTTCGCCGAGAACTCCACCCATCTGCACCCGGTCGAGCTCCAGGGCGACGCGATCTGCGTCTCCGCCGAGCACGTCCTCGCCTTCGACGAGAGCCTGGAGTACGAGGTCCGCCGCGTCGAGGGGCATGGCATCCCCGGCGGCGCCCTGTTCACCATGCTGTTCCAGGGCACCGGCACGATCGTCGTCAAGACGCACGGCACCCCGGTCGTCCTGCCCGTGACGCCGACGACGTTCGTCGACTCGAACGCCGTGGTCGCCTGGTCGGCCGCCGCCCAGGTGATCGTCTCCAGCCAGGTGCGGATGCGCCGCAACGCCTACCCGGGCGACACCGGAGAGGGCGTCAACCTCCAGTTCCGCGCCGCCCCCGGCAGTTTCGTCGTCGTCCAGCCCTACGAGGTCTGAGGGAGCCCGTCATGAACCAGCCGCTCGCGGGTTACGCCCCCGCACCCGTCACCGCCCGCATGGAGAACCACGGCAGCCACATGCTGAAGGTCGCCATGCAGACCGGGAACGACCTCTTCGCGCGCGTGGGGTCGATGGTCGCCTACGAGGGCTTCATCCAGTACGAGCCCAGCCCGTCGGCCGTGCGCCAGATCGCGCGCGACTGGGTCACCGGCGAGGGCGCACCCCTGATGAAGTGCTCCGGCGACGGACTGCTCTATCTCGCCGACTACGGGGCCAACGTCGTCGTCATCGACCTGGGCGGTGACGCGATCTCCGTCAACGCCACCAACCTGCTCGCCTTCGACGCCGGATTGACCTGGGGTGTCGAGCGGGTCAAGGGGCTGGCGAAGTTCGCCGGGCAGGGCCTGTGGAACACGCGGATCTCCGGGCAGGGCTGGGTGGCGCTGACCTCCCGGGGCGAGCCGATCGTCGTCGACTGCGGCGAAGGCGAGAACGAGACCTACGTCGACCCGGACGCGCTCGTCGCCTGGTCGCCGAACCTGAAGGTGAAGGGCAAGCGCAGCTTCAGGGCGCAGTCCCTGATCGGCCGGGGCAGCGGAGAGGCCTACCAGATGGCCTTCTCCGGGCAGGGCATCGTCGTCGTACAGCCCAGCGAGGACAGCACCGACCGCCTGCGAATGCGCGGCTGAGGGGGAGACAGGAGACCATGCAGAGCCCGCTTTTCGCCTTCAACGAGGCCCAGACGCAGGAGCGCTGGAGCCTGCAGAACAAGCAGATGCTGCGCGTCACCCTGGAGGGCCACGACGACATCCTCGCCCGCAAGGGCACGATGGTCGCCTACCAGGGCCTGATCGAGTTCGACGCCGAGTACCAGAGCGGCGGTCAGGCACGCACGCGCGCGTACACCGGCGAGGGCCTGGACCTGATGCGCTGTCACGGACAGGGCACGGTCTACCTCGCCAACCTCGCCCAGTACGTGCACATCATGGACGTCGAACAGGAGGGTCTGACCGTCGACAGCAGCTATGTGCTGGCGATGGACTCCTCGCTGTACCACGAGGCCGTCGCCGTCGACAGCATGTACGGCATCTCCGGTTCCGGGAAGTACCAGCTGAACATCACCGGCCAGGGCAGGGTCGCCCTGATGACCTCGGGTGCGCCGCTGCTGATGCGGGTGACGCCGGACAAGTACGTCAACTGCGACGCCGACGCGATCGTCGCCTGGTCCACCGCGCTGCGCGTGCAGATGCAGGCCCAGACGCACTCCAGCGGGGTGTGGCGGCGTCGTGGCGACACCGGCGAGGGCTGGGAGCTCAGCTTCATGGGCAGCGGCTACGCGCTCGTCCAGCCCAGCGAGCTGCTGCCGCCGCAGAACGCGGTGATCGGGCAGGGCCTCGCGGCCCAGTTCGGCATGGGACAGCAGGGGGCGCGAGGGCAGAACCAGGGCAACGTCTGGGGCTGAGCGGGGACCGCGGGCGGGGGCGACCACCATCGGTGGCCGCCCCACGGTCGGGAACCTCGCACGGCCGGAAGCCGCCCCACGGTCGGGAACCTCGCACGGGCGAAAACCGCCGTGCGGCCGCCCCTCGCACGGCCGGAGACCGGCGTACCGCCCCCCGACCGGTCAGAGCCTGGCGAGGGTCGCCTCCAGCAGGCGGACGACCGACTTGTCGGCCACCTCCGGCACCTCGTCGTAGGCGAACCAGCGCAGGTCCAGGGACTCGTCGCTGATGGTCGTCACCGCCCCGCTCGGCGCGAGCGCGGCGTACTGCACGTCAAGGTGCCAGGCGCACGGCGTGTGGTGACGGTCGAGGCGGACGGGACCGCCGGGCAGCAGCGTCAGCCCCTCTATGCCCGACTCCTCGGTCGCCTCGCGCAGGGCGGCGCCCGCCAGTGTGGTGTCCTCCGGTTCGCAGTGGCCGCCCGTCTGCAGCCAGATGCGGATCTTCCCGTGGAGGGTCAGCAGCGCCCGGCCGCGCTCGGGGTCGACCACCAGGGCGCTCGCCGTGATGTGCCCGTCGGCGCAGGCCTTCCACAGGCCGTCCGGATGCGTCCGCAGGTGCTCCAGGAAGAGCGGGCGCAGATCCTCCTGGTCCCCGTACTCCCGCAGGGCGCGGACCGCGTCGTCGTGAAGGCTCACTCGGCGTCGTCGCCCCTGTCGTCCTTGTCGTCCTTGTTGGCGGTGTCGGCGTCGTCGTTCTCGGACTTCTTGTGCAGGTCCGGCTTCGGCGCCGAACCGCCCGCGGCCTCGCCGAGCATCCTGTCCAGCTCCGAGAAGTCCATGTGCTCGCGGTGCACGAAGCCGTCCGGGTCGTCCAGGTCGGCGGCGGTCGGCAGCATGTCCGGGTGTGCCCAGAGGCCGTCGCGGCCCTCCACCCCGCGCGCGTCGGTGAGCGAGGCCCACAGGCGGGAGGCGTCCCGAAGCCGGCGCGGACGCAGCTCGAGGCCGATCAGCGTGGCGAACGTCTGCTCGGCCGGGCCGCCCGAGGCCCGGCGGCGGCGCAGCGTCTCACGCAGCGCGTCGGCGGACGACAGGCGGGGCTTGGCCGCCGCGTGCACCACGGCGTCCACCCAGCCCTCGACGAGGGCCAGAGCGGTCTCCAGACGGGCCAGCGCGGCCTTCTGCTCCGGGGTGTCCTCCGGCTGGAACATGCCCTGCTGGAGGGCGTCCTGCAACTGCTCGGGGTTCTGCGGGTCGAACTGGCCGACCACGTCCTCCAGCTTCGCGGTGTCGACCTTGATCCCGCGCGCGTACCCGTCGACCGCGCCGAACAGGTGCGAACGCAGCCACGGCACGTGCGAGAACAGGCGCTGGTGGGCGGCCTCGCGCAGGGCGAGGTACAGCCGCACCTCCTCCTTGGGCACGCCCAGGTCCTTGCCGAACGACTCGATGTTCACCGGCAGCAGCGCGGCTTTGCCGGCCGGGCCGAGCGGCAGGCCGATGTCGGTCGAGCCGACGACCTCGCCGGCCAGCACGCCGACGGCCTGGCCGATCTGCGTGCCGAACATGGCGCCGCCCATGGAGCGCATCATGCCGATCAGCGGGCCGGCCATGGCCTGCATCTCTTCCGGCAGCACGTCGCCCATGGCGGTGCCGACCCGCTCGGCGACCGGGTCGACGAGCTCCTTCCACGCCGGCAGGGTGGCCTCGACCCACTCCGCGCGGGACCACGCCACCGCGGAGCCGGCGCCCGACGGCAGCGAGGTCACGTCGTCGAGCCACAGGTCGGCCAGCCGGACGGCGTCCTGGACCGCGGTGCGCTCGGCGGGACCGACGCTGGCGTCCTTGGTGCCGTCGGAGGTGCCCTGGGCCACCGTCTGGCGGGCGATCTGCTTGGCCATGTCCCAGTTCACCGGGCCGCCCTCGTAGGAGAGCATCTGGCCGAGCTGCTGGAACGCCGCACCCAGGTCGGTGGGGTTCAGCGAACCGAACATGGCTGCGAGCGGATTGTCGGCGCCGGGCCCACCAAAGCCTCCGGCCCCGGGCAGCCCGAAACCGAACGGGTTGCCCGGTCCCTGCTCACCGCCGCTCTGCTGGTCCTTCTTCTTGCCCTCGTCGCCGTCGTCCGGCTCCTCCGGCGGAAGGCCGAATCCGAATGGGGTGTCACTCACGGGATTCCTCGGCTGGTAGGGCCACCGGTTCTCTCCGGCGGCGCGGCTGCCCGACAACACCACCCAGCGTAGACACCATGGGCGGTTCGGGCCTCGGTGCTTCGCCGACACATCGCCTGCGGCAGGATGGATGCCACCTGGTACGTACGCGTCATTCGCGCCCGTATGTGAAGACAACCGCTGGAGACGCCCGGTGAGTTCCCCAGATCCACAGGTTCGCGCAGCGCGAAACCAAGAGAGCACTCCCGCCGTGCGCGGGCCCGTCGTCGCGGTCACCGGAGCCGCTCGCGGGGTGGGCGCGCTGCTCACCGAGCGGCTGGCAGAGTCCGCCGAGGTCAGGCAGGTCGTCGCGATCGACGAGCGGCGCGGGGAGTGCGCGGCGGCGCAGTGGCACATCCTCGACGTGCGGGATCCGGCGATCGCGGAGAAACTGCGCGGCGCGGACGTCGTCGTGCACCTGGCGCTCGATCTCGATCTGGAGACCGACTCGGCCGCCCGGACGGCGTACAACGTCAGGGGGACGCAGACCGTGCTGACCGCGGCGGCCGCCGCCGGGGTGCACCGCGTGGTGCTGTGCACCTCCGCGATGGTCTACGGGGCGCTGCCGGACAACGAGCTGCCGCTGTCCGAGGACGCGGAGCTGCGGGCGACCGCCGAGGCGACCGGCGTCGGGGACCTGCTGGAGATCGAGCGGCTGGCGCGGCGCGCTCCGCGGGCGCATCCCGGGCTGAACGTGTCCGTGGTCCGGCCCGCCGTGCTGGTCGGGGGCACGGACACCGCGCTGACCAGGTACTTCGAATCGCCGCGCCTGCTGGTCGTGGCCGGGTCGCGGCCCGCGTGGCAGTTCTGCCACGTGGAGGACCTGTGCAGCGCCCTGGAGTACGCCGTGCTGGAGAAGGTCGACGGGGAGCTGGCCGTCGGGTGCGACGGGTGGCTGGAGCAGGAGGAGGTCGAGGAGCTCAGCGGGATCCGCCGCATGGAGCTGCCGTCGGCGGTCGCGCTCGGGGCGGCGGCCCGGCTGCACCGCATCGGCCTGACGCCGTCCCCGGCGGGGGACCTGGCCTACACGATGTACCCCTGGGTGGTGAGCGGCAGCCGGCTGCACGACGCCGGATGGCGGCCGCGGTGGACCAACGAGGAGGTCCTCGCGGCGCTGCTGGAGGAGGTGTCCGGGCGGCACACGGTCGCCGGGCGGCGCCTGGGACGCAAGGACGCGACGGCGGCGGGCGCGGCCGGGGCGACGGTGGCCCTGCTGGGCGCGGCGGCGGTGGTGCGACGGGCGCGGAAGGCACGCCGGCGCTGAGGAGCCCCTCCCCGTACGCGGCCCTCCAGCACCTGGTCCTGGTCCGTCCCCTGCCGGGCGGTCCCGTACGAGGCGGTCCTGTACGAGACGGTCCTGTACGAGAATCCGAACCGGCACGCGCGCGTACCGGGTGATCACGCTATTCCCGGACCTTCCGGCCGTGCGGCACGATGGACGCATGGCAGCCACCAACGATCATCCCGGCGAGTACGCCGCCGAGGACCCCGTCAAGCTGATCGGCGTCCGGGAGACCCCCCTCTCCCTGGACGAGGTGTTCAAGGCGCTCGGGGACGATGCCGCGGGCGGCACCGCGCTGTTCGTGGGGACCGTGCGGAACCACGACGGAGGCGCCGGGGTCGACGCGCTCGGGTACTCCTGCCACCCCAGCGCGGAGGCGGAGATGCGCCGGGTCGCCGAGAAGGTCGCCGCCGGGTACCCGGTCCGGGCGCTGGCGGCCGTCCACCGTGTGGGGGATCTGAGGGTGGGAGACCTCGCGGTCGTGGTCGGGGTGTCGTGTCCGCACCGGGGCGAGGCCTTCGATGCCTGCCGGAAGCTGATCGACGACCTCAAGCACGAGGTGCCGATCTGGAAGCACCAGCGGTTCTCGGACGGCACCGAGGAATGGGTCGGCGCCTGACGCCCACGCCGTGTCCTCCGCGTCCGCGGCTCCGGTTGCGTAACCCAACCCCTGGCGTGAGCGTTGTCAGAGCGGATGGTTAATCTGCTGATCAGTCAGTCGCGGTCGCGCATGAGGGGTTGGGAGGTCGGCATGGCGGCGCTTGCCTGGTTGCTGATTCCGTTTGTGGCTGCGATAGGCGCCGGACTGTGGGGGAGCTGGGCGAACCGGACCCGCAAGGCACGCAGCGACGGTCCCGAACTGGACGGCTACGCCCGGTTCCGTGAGGCCATGGAGAGGTCGCACTCCAGTACGTGAGGGTCCCGCCCTGACGGTGCGCTGACAGAACTGTCCCGTACTGTCGAGTCATGCCACGCCGCACCGCGACGATGCTCGCCTCCACCCTGATGCTGATCGCGCTCCTGTGCGCGGGAATCCTCTTCCCCGTGCCCTATTCGGAGATGTCGCCGGGGCCGACGGTCAACACCCTGGGCGACCACGGCGGCGAGCCGGTGCTGCAGATCTCCGGCCACAAGACCTACCCGACGGACGGCCACCTCAACATGACCACCGTCCGGGTCACCAGCGCCGACTACCGCATGAACCTCGTCGAGGCCGTCTACGGCTGGCTGGCTCACGACAGCAAGATCGTTCCCCACGACACGCTCTACCCCGACGGCAAGACGGAGGAGCAGTCGACCCAGGAGAACGCCGAGGAGTTCACCCTCTCCCAGGAGAGCGCCAAGGTCGCCGCCCTGAAGGAGCTGCACATCCCGGTGCAGTCCTGGGTGATCGTCTCCACGGTCCTCAAGGACACCCCGGCGCAGGGCAGGCTGCACGCGGGCGACGTCATCAAGGCCGTCGACGGCACGTCGGTCAAGCAGCCCTCGGACGTCGCCAGGCTGGTCACCAAGCACCAGCCGGGACAGGCCGTGGTCTTCACGATCGTGCCGGCCAAGGACCAGGCCGCCGCCGCCAAGCAGCACAGGGCGGCGACCGTCACCAAGGACGTGACCATCACCACCGCGCAGTCCGCCGACACCGGGGCCAAGCGGGCCATCGTCGGGATCTCCGCCGGGACCGACCACACGTTCCCGTTCGAGATCAACATCAAGCTCGCCGACGTCGGCGGACCGAGCGCGGGGCTGATGTTCGCGCTCGGCCTCTACGACAAGCTCACGCCGGGCAGCCTGACCGGCGGGAAGTTCGTGGCCGGCACCGGGACGATAGACGACGACGGCACGGTCGGCCCGATCGGCGGCATCGCGATGAAGACCGTCGGCGCGCGCAGCAAGGGGGCTCAGTTCTTCCTCACCCCCGCCGAGAACTGCGCGGCCGCCGCCAAGGACACCCCCTCGGGGCTCACCCTCGTCAAGGTGCACACGCTCGACGACGCGCTCGGCGCCCTGAAGGACATCCGCGGTGGCAAGACCGCCGACCTGCCGACGTGCACGGCCAAGGGCTGACGGGCAGCGCCCCGGCCGTGGTCGGGTGACGAAGGGCGGCGGGCCCAGGGCCCCCGCTCAGTCCTCGAAGGTCGCGGCCAGGGCCTCGGCCAGCCCCGGCACCAGGTCGGAGCCGGTGAGGACCTCCGTGGCGGCGTCCTTCTCCCGCAGGCGCAGCGCCGACTCCCGGGTGCCGTCGCGCAGGACCGCGACCGTCATGCGGACCTCCTGGCGCTCGGGGTGGCCGGCCACCCACTTCGCCAGCTTCGCCCCGTCCAGTCCCTGCGGGACCTGCGCCTCGGCGGACGGGGGCAGCATCATGCGCTCCACGGTCAGCGCGCAGCCGGCCACCGCCTCGGGCCAGGCGATGGTGGCGAGGAACTCGTCGAGGGGCCGGTCGGCCGGGACCTCGTCCTGCTCGACCGGGGTGAGACCGGTGGTCTCCTGTTCGTCGGCCAGGCCGAGCTGGGCCGCGAGCGCGGGTTCCTGGGACCGCAGCCGCGCGGTGTCTACGAGGGCGAAGAGGCGAGCGGGCTGGTCCCAGCCGAGGCCGGAGGCGTACTCGTCGATCTCGAGTACCGCCCGGGTGAGCGGGTTCGCTGCCATGGGAGTGTTGGACATGGTCACAATCCTGCCTCGTTCCTGGGCGGAATCGGGAACCGAGTAAACGGTGAGTAAGTTGCATAGGTGTGGGCCCACGATTCCGGGGGCCCACCGTACGGTCCGCGGACTCGGGGGCCTGACGCAACGAAACAACCAACAGCGACTTTCGAGGTGCACACCTTGGCTTTCCAGATGCCGGACCGCGGCGGAGGCCCGACAGGGCCGCGGATGAGAGTGGGCCGCCCGTCCCGGCGTGCCAGGACCCTGCTCATGACACTGGGCGTCCTCGCCGTCCTCGGCATGGTCTTCGCCATGTTCGCGGGCTTCTGGACGGACTGGCTGTGGTACCGGTCGGTGCACTACTCGTCCGTGTTCACCACCACCCTGTGGACCAAGATCGGACTGTTCTTCGTCTTCGGCCTGCTGATGGCGGCCGCGGTCGGGCTGAACATCTGGCTGGCGCACCGGCTGCGGCCGCCGCTGAGCGCCATGTCGGTGGAGCAGCAGAGCCTTGACCGCTACCGGATGAGCATCGCGCCGTACAAGAAGTGGCTGCTGGCCGGCATCACGGCACTGGTCGGGCTGATCGCCGGTGCCTCCGCCGCGAGCGAGTGGCGGACCTGGCTCATGTGGGTCAACGGCGTCGCGTTCGGCAAGCAGGACCCCCAGTTCCACCTGGACGTCTCCTTCTACGCCTTCGACCTGCCCTGGTACCGCTTCCTGCTGGGCTTCGGCTTCGCGGCCACGATCCTGTCCCTGATCGCCGCGGTGCTCACCCACTACCTCTACGGCGGGCTGCGCGTCACCAGCCCCGGCGCGCGTGCCACGGCCGCGGCGACCGGGCATCTGTCGGTGCTCCTCGGCGTCTTCGTGACGCTGAAGGCGGTGGCCTACTGGCTGGACCGGTACGGACTGGCGGTGAAGTCCAGCGACTTCAAGGCGACCGGCAACTGGACGGGCCTGAGGTACGTCGACGCCAACGCCTATCTGCCGGCCAAGACGATCCTGTTCTGCATCGCCGTCATCTGCGCGGTGCTGTTCTTCGCCACCCTGTGGCGGCGCACCTGGCAGCTGCCGGTCATCGGCTTCGGCCTGATGGTGCTGTCGGCCATACTCATCGGCGGCCTGTACCCGGCGATCGTCCAGAAGTTCCAGGTCGAGCCCAACGAGCAGGCCAAGGAAGCCCCGTACGTCCAGAAGAACCTCAAGGCGACCCGCGAGGCGTACGACATCGACGACACCAAGGTCACCGACTACGCGGGCACGAGCGACACCCAGGACAAGGCGAAGCTGCGTGACGCCGCCGCCGACGCGGCCAGTTACCGGCTGATGGACCCCAACATCGTCTCGCCGACGTTCGAGCAGCTCCAGCAGGTGCGCAACTACTACGGTTTCCCGTCCAACCTGGCCGTCGACCGGTACAAGACCAAGGACGGCAAGATCCAGGACACCGTCATCGGCCTGCGCGAGCTGAACCTCGCCGGGATCCCGAAGAACAACTGGATCAACGACCACTTCCGCTACACCCACGGATACGGCGTGGTCGCGGCCAAGGGCACCGAGGCCGACTCCGAGGGCCGCCCGGTGTTCACCGAGTACAACCTGCCGTCCACGGGCGACCTCCCGCGGTACGAGCAGCGGATCTACTACGGCGAGAAGACCAGCACCTACTCCATCGTCGGCGGTCCCCAGAAGGAGATCGACTACTCCGACGACAGCGGTGAGAAGACCACCAGCTACAAGGGGAACAGCGGGGTCAGCCTCTCCAACCCGCTGAACCGCGCCGCGTACGCGATGGCGTTCAACGAGCCGCAGATCCTCTACTCCGGCGCGATCGGCGACGGCTCGCGGATCCTGTACAACCGCACGCCCAAGCAGCGCGTCGAGGCGGTCGCCCCGTGGCTGACGATCGACGGCGTCTCGTACCCGGCGGTCGTCGACGGGCGCGTCCAGTGGATCGTCGACGCCTACACGACCACCAACGGCTACCCGTACTCCTCGCGCACCACCCTCGGTGACACGACGCTGGACTCGCTGACCGCCGCCAACAACCAGCGGGTGGTGGCCCAGCAGAACCAGGTCAACTACATCCGCAACTCGGTCAAGGCGACGGTCGACGCCTACACGGGCGAGGTCAAGCTGTACCAGTGGGACACCCAGGATCCGGTCCTGAAGACCTGGATGAAGGCGTTCCCGGGCACGGTGGAGCCGAAGAAGGACATCTCCCCGGAGCTGTTGTCCCACATCCGGTATCCGCAGGACCTGTTCAAGGTGCAGCGCGAACTGCTCACGCGCTACCACGTCACGGACGCGCAGACCTTCCTCAGCGGCAGCGAGGTGTGGCAGATCCCCAACGACCCGACCAACAGGTCGGGCGACGCGGTGCCGCCGTACTACCTGAGCCTCAAGATGCCCGGTGAGTCGTCCCAGACGTTCTCGCTGACGACGACGATGACGCCGAACGGCCGTGACAACCTGAGCGCGTTCATGACGGTCGACGCCGACGCGAACACGAGCGACTACGGCAAGATCAGCATCCTGAAGCTGCCCACGGGCAAGACGATCGACGGCCCGAAACGGGTGCAGAGCCAGTTCAACTCCGAACCCTCCATCGCCGAGTCCATCCGGCTGCTGAAGGGCGGCGACTCGGAGGTCGAGTACGGCAACCTGCTGACGGTGCCGCTCGACGGCGGGCTGCTCTACGTGGAGCCGGTCTACCTGCGCGGCGGCGGCCTCAAGTACCCGCTGCTGCGCAAGGTCCTGGTGACCTACGGCGGCAACACGGCGTTCGAGGACACGCTCGACAAGGCGCTCAACAAGGTGTTCGGCACGGAGGCTTCGACCACCGAGCCGCCCGGCTCCGGTCCCGGCTCCGGCTCCGACACCGGCGGTAGTGACACCGGCAGCGGCGGGACCAACCCGCCACCGTCGGCCAACCCGACGGTCCAGGACGCGCTGAAGGACGCCCAGAAGGCCTTCGAGGACGGTCAGACCGCCCTGAAGAACGGCGACTGGCAGGCGTACGGCCAGGCGCAGAAGGACCTTCAGGACGCGCTGAAGCGGGCCGAGGACGCGCAGGCGCAGGCGGAGAAGCCCGGCGCCGGCGGCAAGAACGGCGACGGCAAGGGCGGCGCGAGCCCGGGTGCGAGCGCCAGTCCGACACCAAACAGCAGTCCGAGCGGTAGCCCGAGCGGGGGCTGATCGCTCCCGCCGAGTCCAGGGGCCCGGATCCGTGCAGCGGATCCGGGCCCTTCGCCGTGTGCGAACGCATGTACCGACGTGCTCTGCGGCCGTGCCGCCGTGGGGAGTTGGGCGATCTGTGTTTGACTTGTCTCTCTGTGGGCATGTCGACAAAACGCTGAAGTGACCTCACTGGCTGGGGTATTACAGATGTACCCGGGTTGCAGGTGGTGCGACGATGGACGTTATGGGGGACAAGGCAACTCTGTTCGAGACGGGGCGATTTGTGCAGGATTCCGGCTCTGGTGAGACCGGAGGCGAGGCCCGCGACGAGTCCGTGGCGGCCGCGGAGGAGACCGCCGAGCTGGCGCGCCGTCGCCTCGCCGCCGAGGCGGGCGACGTCGAGGCCATGAGCGTCCTCGGGGCCATGCTGCTGCGCCGCGGGGATCTCGACGCCGCCGAACCGCATCTGCGCTCCGCCACCGCGGGCGGCGACCGCGCCGCGGCCAACAACCTGGGAGTCCTCCTCCACCAGCGCGGTTACGCCGACGACGCCGCCGGATGGTGGCGCATCGCCGCCGTCGCCGGATCCGCGCCGGCCGCGCACGCGCTCGGCCGGTACCACCGCGAGCGCGGCGACGAGCCCGCCGCCGAGTACTGGCTGCGCCAGTCCGCCGAGCAGGGCCACGTCCTCGGCGCCTACGCCCTCGCCGACCTGCTGGAGCACCGCGGCGACGCCGGGGCCGAGCGCTGGATGCGGGTCGCCGCGGAGCGGGGACACCGGGAGGCGGAGTACCGGCTGGCGCGTGCACTGGACCGGCGCGCGGGCCGGCAGTCCGGCACCGAGGGTCCCGGCCTGCCGGCGGAGGCCGAGCAGTGGTACCGCCAGGCCGCCGCGCGCGGGCACCGGCGGGCCGCGCTGCACCTCGGCGCCATCCTGGAGAAGCGCGGCGACCTCAAGGAGGCCGGCCGCTGGTACCTGACCTCCGCCAAGGACGGCGAGGCCAGGGCCGCCTGCGCGCTCGGGTTCCTGCTGCGGGACGCGGGTGACCCCGAGAACGCCGCCCTGTGGTGGCTGAGGGCCGCGCAGGGCGGCGACGGCAACGCCGCGAACGCGCTGGGCGCGCTGCACGCCGAGCGCGGCGAGACGCAGACCGCCGAGCGGTGGTACCGGGCGGCGATGGACGCGGGCGACATCAACGGCGCCTACAACCTCGGACTCCTCTGCGCCGAGCAGGGCCGTACCGCGCAGGCCGAGCAGTGGTACCGGCGCGCCGCCTACGCCGGGCACCGGGAGGCGTCGAACGCGCTGGCCGTCCTGCTGCTCCAGGGCGGGGACACCAGTGGGGCCGAGCCGTGGTTCTCCAAGGCGGCGGAGGCCGGGAGCGTCGACGCCGCGTTCAACCTGGGGATCCTTCACGCCGGGCGGAGCGAGGACGCCCAGGCACTGCGGTGGTACGAGCGGGCGGCGGCGGCCGGGCACACGGAGGCCGCGTTGCAGGTGGGGATCGCCCGGCTGCGGGCGGGCGACGAGCGGGCGGCCGAGCTGCACCTGCGGTGCGCGGCCGGCGGCGGCAGCCCGGAGGCGGCGTACCGGCTGGCCGCCGTGCTCGACGCCCGGCGGCCGCCGGCGCCCGCGCACGAGCTGGGGGAGCCGGCGATCCAGGAGAAGACCGAGTGCGAGGAGTGGTACGAGCGGGCGGCCGGCCAGGGGCACCGGCGCGCGCAGGTGCGGGTCGGGATGCTGGCCGCGGCCCGCGGGGACGTGGGCGAGGCGGCGCGGTGGTACCGCAGGGCGGCGGAGTCCGGCTCCCGCAACGGCGCCTTCAACCTGGGGCTGCTGCTCGCCCGGGAGGGCAGTGAGCCGGAGGCGGCCACGTGGTGGGCGCGGGCGGCCGACGCCGGGCACGGGCGGGCGGCGCTGCGGCTCGCCCTGGTGCACGCGCGCCGCGGCGAGCTGGCCGAGGGGCAGGGGTGGGCCGACCGGGCCGTGGCGCTGGGGCCGGCCGAGGTCGCCCAGCGAGCCGCGCGTCTGCGGGACGCGCTGCGCGAGGAGCTGTCGGCGTGACGCGGGTGTGGCGCGGGCCCTGTGACGCGGCTCCCTTCCGGCGTCCCCGTAAACGATTTGCCTCTCGGTCCGCCGGTCACGTAATGTTGCATTCACCGACGCGGGGTGGAGCAGCTCGGTAGCTCGCTGGGCTCATAACCCAGAGGTCGCAGGTTCAAATCCTGTCCCCGCTACTGAAGGCCGAGGGCCGGAATCCGATCAAGGATTCCGGCCCTCGGTGTTTCCGGTGCCGCTTCCGAGAGGGGGCCGCGAAAGAAGGACCCCCGCACACCGTCGAGGTGCCGGGGGTCTTCTGCCGTCTCGCGAGTGGGCCTCGCTGTGGGGCCTCGCGTGTGGGCCGTCAGGCCGCCGCGCAGTTCGGGCACAGGCCCCGGTAGGTGACCTCCACGTTCGAGACCGTGAAGCCGAAGCGCTCCGAGTCGGGCAGGTCGGCCAGCGGATTGCCGCTCGGGTGGACGTCCCGGATCGCGCCGCAGCCGGCGCAGACCAGATGGTGGTGCGGCCGGTGTGCGTTGGGGTCGTACCGCTTGGCGCGCTTGTCGGTGCTGACTTCCAGGACCTCGCCGAGGGAGACCAGCTCGCCCAGCGTGTTGTAGACGGTCGCCCGGGAGATCTCGGGCAGCTTGGCGACAGCCCGGGCATGGACCTCGTCGGCCGTCAGATGGACGTGTTCGCCGTCGAGGACCTCGGCCACCACACGCCGCTGCGCGGTCATCCGCCATCCGCGTCCGCGCAGCCGTTCCAGAAGGTCACTCATACCGACCAGCCTAACAGCAAGGGGGAATAGATCCCGAATGAGTGTGACTTTGGAGCTCCACTTGACTTGGACTAAGTCCATTGTAGGATCGGGACTGGCTTTGGCCAAGCGACAGGAACGATGGAAATGACCCAGGAGGCGACGTGACCCAGGGGCCGCTCACGACGGAGGCCGGTGCTCCGGTTGCCGACAACCAGAACAGCGAGACGGCGGGCGTCGGCGGCCCGGTGCTCGTCCAGGACCAGCTCCTGCTGGAGAAGCTCGCCCACTTCAACCGCGAGCGCATCCCGGAGCGCGTGGTGCACGCCCGTGGCGCCGGTGCCTACGGCACCTTCACGGTCACGGCCGACGTCACCCGGTACACGCGGGCCGCGTTCCTCTCCGAGGTCGGCAAGGAGACGGAGACCTTCCTGCGCTTCTCGACCGTGGCGGGCAACCTCGGCGCCGCGGACGCGGTCCGTGACCCGCGCGGCTTCGCGCTGAAGTTCTACACCGAGGAGGGCAACTACGACCTCGTCGGCAACAACACCCCGGTGTTCTTCATCAAGGACGCCATCAAGTTCCCCGACTTCATCCACACCCAGAAGCGCGACCCCTACACGGGCAGCCAGGAGGCGGACAACGTCTGGGACTTCTGGGGCCTGTCCCCGGAGTCGACGCACCAGGTGACCTGGCTGTTCGGCGACCGCGGCATCCCGGCCTCGTACCGTCACATGAACGGCTACGGCTCCCACACCTACCAGTGGAACAACGAGGCCGGCGAGGTCTTCTGGGTCAAGTACCACTTCAAGACCGACCAGGGGATCAAGAGCCTCACCGCCGAGGAGGCCGCCGGGCTCGCCGGTACGGACCCCGACTCCCACCAGCGCGACCTGCGTGAGGCCATCGAGCGGGGCGAGTTCCCGAGCTGGACCGTGCAGGTGCAGATCATGCCGGCGGCCGACGCGGCGACCTACCGCTTCAACCCGTTCGACCTCACCAAGGTGTGGCCGCACGAGGACTACCCGCCGATCGAGATCGGCAAGCTGGAGCTCAACCGCAACCCGGAGAACATCTTCGCCGAGGTCGAGCAGTCGATCTTCAGCCCCGCCCACTTCGTGCCGGGCATCGGTCCCTCCCCGGACAAGATGCTCCAGGGCCGCCTGTTCGCGTACGGCGACGCCCACCGCTACCGCGTCGGCATCAACGCCGACCACCTGCCGGTGAACCGTCCGCACGCCACCGAGGCGCGCACCAACTCCCGTGACGGCTACCTGTACGACGGCCGCCACAAGGGCGCGAAGAACTACGAGCCGAACAGCTTCGGCGGGCCGTTCCAGACGGACCGGCCGCTGTGGCAGCCGGTGCCGGTCACCGGCGTCACCGGTGACCACGAGGCACCGGTCCACGCCGAGGACAACGACTTCGTCCAGGCCGGCAACCTCTACCGGCTGATGTCGGACGAGGAGAAGGAGCGTCTGATCGGCAACCTGGCGGGCTCCATCGCGCAGGTCTCGCGCGAGGACATCGCCGAGCGGGCGATCAGCAACTTCCGTCAGGCGGACGGCGACTTCGGCAAGCGGCTGGAGGCCGCGGTGCAGGCCCTGCGCGGCTGATTCCCGCACTGGACCGCTTGTCGGACGGCGGGCCGGGTCCCTTCGGGGGCCCGGCCCGCCGTCCGGCGTTCAGGTCGTGCCCGCTCCGGCGGCCGCCGCGTGCTGCCGGACCGGAGCCCAGCAGCGGATGATGTCGCGGACCGAGACGATGCCCGCCGGCTCGTCGTGGTCCAGGACGATCAGGTGCCGGAAGCCGCCCCGGGCCATGGCGCCGGCCGCCTCCTCCAGGGTCCAGGACGGCGCGGCGAACACGACGTCGGTGGTGGTGTGCGCGTGCACGCGCTCCGTGTCCGGGTTCTGGCCCAGGCCCACGGAGTTGAGGACGTCGCGTTCGGTGAGGATGCCGATGCCGCCCGCGTCCGGGTCGTGGACGACGGCGGCGCCGACGTGGCGCGCGGACATCAGGGCCGCCGCCTGTCGGAGGGTGTGTGCGGGACCGATGGTGAGGACCACCGTGCTCATGGCGTCGCGGACGAGCATGGGATGGAGCCACCTCCTCGGGGAATCCGGCTGGTGCGTGCCCGGCGGGTGAGCCGCCTCTCGGGCTCTGCACAAGTTCACAAGGGGGGAACTCCCAGAGTCTCAGGCAAAGCGCGGGTCAACAAGGGGGCGTGCGCGGTCCGGCGGGGGCGCGCGCAGGCGTTCACCGTCGCCCGTCAGCGCTGGTTGAGATACCCCAGCATCTCGTCGTGCAGCAGCCCGTTGGACGCGGCGGCGTTGCCGCTGTGCGGGCCGGGACGGCCGTCGAGCCCGGTGAAGGAGCCGCCGGCCTCGGTCACGATGATCGCGTTCGCGGCCATGTCCCACAGGGACAGCTCCGGCTCGGCGCAGAAGTCGACCGAGCCCTCGGCGACCATCATGTACGGCCAGAAGTCGCCGTAGGCACGGGTGCGCCAGACCGCGCGGGTCAGATCGAGGAAGCCGTCCAGGCGGCCCTGCTCCTCCCAGCCGCTGAGCGAGGAGTACGCGAAGGAGGCGTCCGAGAGGTCCGCCACGCGGGACACCCGCAGCCTGCTCGCCTGCGCCAGACTGCGGCCCATGAAGGCGCCGTGGCCCTTCGCGGCCCACCAGCGGCGGCCCAGGGCGGGGGCGGAGACGAGGCCCACCACGGGATGGAAGCCGCCCTCACCGGCCTCCATCAGCGAGATGAGCGTGGCCCAGACCGGGACACCGCGCACGTAGTTCTTGGTGCCGTCGATCGGGTCGACGACCCAGCGGCGGGGGCCGGTGCCCTCGATGCCGTACTCCTCGCCGAGGACCGCGTCGCGGGGCCGGGCGCGTTGGAGCTGGCCGCGGATGAGTTCCTCCGCGGCCTTGTCCGCCTCACTGACCGGGGTCATGTCCGGCTTCGTCTCGACCTTGAGGTCGAGGGCCTTGAAACGGTCCATGGTCGCGGCGTCGGCGGCGTCCGCGAGGACGTGGGCCAGGCGCAGGTCGTCAAGGTAGTCCGGCATGCCAGAACCGTATCCGCCCGGGGCGACCCGGGGCCACGGGGGGCGGGGCGGGCGCGCCGGGACGCTCCCCGGGTGCGGTCGGCGGACGCGCGTGTGGGCGCCCGCCCCGGTCCGCACGTGCCGTCACGGACCCTTGACAGTGCGTTCGGGGGCGTCAAATCTGGGCGCAGAGCCGCTCGCCCCAGGGAGGCGGAAGATGCCTGCAGCGCGGGAATCCCTGCTGGACGCCGCCTACTCGGCGCTGACAGGGCGGCCGTGGTCCGCGGTCCGCATGGTCGACGTGGCCGCGGTGGCCGGGGTCTCCCGGCAGACGCTGTACAACGAGTTCGGCAGCAAGGACGGGTTCGCGCGGGCCCTGGTCAGGCGGGAGGCGGACGGCTATCTCGCCGGGGTCGAACGCGTCCTGACCACCCCCGCCGACCCGCGCGAGCGGCTCACCCCCGCCGACCCGCGCGAGCGGCTCACCGCCGCCGCCGAGTGGACGGTGTCCGCCGCCCGGGGCAACGTGCTGGTGAAGGCGATGCTCACCGGCTGCTGGAGCGAGCGGCTGCCCTCGCCCACGCTGTCGGCGGTGCCGTCCTCCAACGCGGTTCCGGCGCAGCGCCGGGCCGACGGCCCGCTGCCGTCGCCCGGCGACTTCGTGGCGATCGTCCGCGACCGCGCCGCGGTCCTGCTCTCCGCCCCCGGCACCCCCAGGGGCGACACCGCCGAACTGGCCCGTGCCTGTGAGCTGGTGATCCGCCTCGCCCTGTCGTGCGTGGCCGCGCCGCCGGACCGGGGCGGGGTCGCCGAACTGGTGCGCGGCGCGCTCCCGCGCCAGCCGGCGTGACCCGCCCGCGCTCGGCGCCGTCGCGTCAGTGCGCGGAACCGGACAGCTGGAGCCCGATCACCCCGATGATGACCAGGCTGATCGAGACGATCTTCAGCGTGGAGACCAGGTCGCCGAGGAAGACCATGCCGTAGATGGCGGTGCCCGCCGCGCCGATCCCGGTCCACACCGCGTACGCGGGGCCCACGTCGAGCTTCTTCAGGGACAGGGTGAGCAGGCCGAAACTGCCCAGGGCGAAGCAGCAGAAGGCGATGGTCGGCCAGAGCCGGGTGAACCCGTGCGACAGCTTCAGGCACACGGCGAAGCCGGTCTCGAGCAACCCGGCGACGATCACCAGCAGCCACGCCATGCAGTCCTCCCGAGCGTCCGCGTGCCGTGACCGCTTCGTCGTGCTTGGGGCAGGTCATGATCCGGCTCCGTGCGATTATGCACTTGCCGGACCGCGCCGCACCCAAACAACGCGGAGGTCAGTCGCCCTCCTTGCGCTCCCGCGTGGCCAGCAGCCGGCGCAGCGAGTACAGCCGGGCCGGGTCCGCGTGACCCTCGGCGACCCACGCGTCCAGGGCGCAGTCCTGCTCGTCGTGACTGCACGCGCGCGGGCAGCCCTCGGTGCCCGGCTCCAGGTCGGGGAAGGCGTGGATCACCCGGGACGGATCGATGTGCGCGAGCCCGAACGACCGTACGCCCGGGGTGTCCACGACCCAGCCGTCCCCGCCCGCCAGTGGCAGCGCGAGCGCGGAGGTGGTGGTGTGCCGGCCCCGGCCGGTCACCGCGTTCACATGTCCGGTCACCCGCCGCCGGTCCTCCGGCACCAGCGCGTTGACCAGGGTCGTCTTGCCCACGCCCGAGTGGCCGACGAACGCCGTGACCTTCCCGTCGAGGTGCTCGCGCACCCGGTCCGCCGCGGCGCCGTCGTCCAGCTCGGCACGGCTGGTGACGACGTAGGGGATGTCCAGGTCCCCGTACAGCTCCAGGAGCTTGTCCGGCGGCGCCAGGTCCGACTTGGTCATGACCAGCAGCGGCTCAAGACCGCCGTTGTACGCCGCCACCAGGCAGCGGTCGATCAGGCGCGGGCGCGGCTCGGGGTCGGCGAGCGCCGTGACGATGGCCAGTTGGTCGGCGTTCGCGACGACCACGCGCTCGTAGGGGTCGTCGTCGTCCGCCGTGCGGCGCAGGACCGAGGTGCGTTCCTCGATGCGGACGATGCGCGCGAGGGTGTCCTTCGTGCCGGACAGGTCGCCGACCAGGGCCACCCGGTCGCCCACGACGGCGGCCTTGCGGCCCAGTTCGCGGGCCTTCATCGCGATGATCGGGCGGCCGTCGACGAGGCAGGTCAGCCGTCCCCGGTCGACGGTGAGGACCAGGCCCTCGGCGGCGTCCTCGTGCTTGGGACGGATGTTGGTGCGCGGCCGGTTGCCCTTGCGGTTGGGGCGGCTGCGGATGTCGTCCTCGTCGGTGTGCTTGCCGTAGCGGCGCATGACGTGTTCCCCGCGTCCCTACGCCCCGAGCATCCCGGTCCACAGGTCGGGGAAGTCGGGCAGTGTCTTCGCCGTGGTCGCCACGTTCTCGATCTGCACGCCCTCGACCGCGAGGCCGAGGATCGCCCCGGCCGTCGCCATGCGGTGGTCGTCGTAGGTGTGGAAGACCCCGCCGTGGAGGCGGCGCGGGCGGATGCGCAGCCCGTCGGCCGTCTCGGTCACGTCACCGCCGAGCTCGTTGATCTCCTTGGTCAGCGCGGCCAGGCGGTCGGTCTCGTGCAGCCGCAGATGGGCCACGCCCCGCAGGGTCGAGGGCGAGTCCGCGAGCGCGGCGACGGCCGCGATGCCCGGGGTCAGCTCGCCGACCTCGCCGAGGTCCACGTCGATGCCGTGCACGGCACCCGAACCGGTGAACACCAGGCCGTAGTCGGTGAGTTCGCAGGAACCACCCATCTCGGTGAAGATCTGCCGCAGCCGGTCACCCGGCTGGGTCGTCCGGGCCGGCCAGTCGGGGACGACGACCTTGCCGCCGGTCACCAGCGCCGCCGCGAGGAAGGGCTGGGCGTTGGACAGGTCGGGCTCCACGGTCAGGTCCCGGCCGAGCAGGGCGCCCGGGGTGACCCGCCAGACGTTCGGCTCGCCGCCCGACTCGGGGGTGTCCACCTGGGCGCCGACCGCCCGCAGCATGTCGACCGTCATCCGGATGTGCGGCAGCGACGGCAGC
The DNA here is from genome assembly GCF_044750345.1 of Streptomyces sp. NPDC088817. Taxonomy (NCBI): domain Bacteria; kingdom Bacillati; phylum Actinomycetota; class Actinomycetes; order Kitasatosporales; family Streptomycetaceae; genus Streptomyces; species Streptomyces sp. NPDC088817. Next base: position 229,735 of record NZ_JBIVJN010000003.1, on the reverse strand, counting down.
GACGACCCGGTGTGCCGGACCTCCACGCCCTGGTTGAAGCGCGGTCCCGACAGCAGCAGGGCGCTGACGAACTGCGACGAGGAGGAGGCGTCGATCTCCACCGGGCCGCCGTCCAGCGCGCCGCTGCCGTGCACGGTCATCGGCAGCGCGCCGCGGCCGTCGTCGTCGATCCGGGCGCCCAGGACACGCAGCGCGTCGATGACGCCGTCCAGCGGGCGCTCGTACGAGCGCGGGTCGCCGTCGAAGCGGATGGGGCCGTCGGCCAGCGCGGCGACCGGCGGCAGGAAGCGCATCACCGTGCCGGCGTTGCCGACGTCGACCGTGGCCGGGCCGTGCAGCCCCGCGGGGATCACGCGCCAGGCCTCCCCGGTGCCGTCCGGCCCGACGCCCTCGTCGATGCCGACGCCCATGGCCCGCAGCGCGCCGGCCATCAGCAGCGTGTCGCGGGAGCGCAGGGGGCGGCGCAGCCAGCCCGGCTCGGAGGCGAGGGCGGCGAGCACCAGCGCGCGGTTGGTGACGGACTTCGACCCGGGCACGTGGACCGTCGCGTCGACGGCTCCGCTCGCGTGCGGGGCGGGCCAGAGGGCGGTGTGCGCGGGGTTCGGGGCCATGGTCCCCACCTTAGAGCCTGTTCCGAGTCCCCCGCCTGCGCCCCGGCGCCCGGCACACACGCCCGCCGCACGGCGCCGGCCGGCGTATCGGCGAGGGCCGGACGGACCGCCTCAGCCCGCCAGCAGCCACCGCCCGCCGCCGATCAGCGAGCACAGCGACACCGCGTGGAACAGGAACAGCCACAGCGCCGCCGGGACGTGCGTCAGCCGCGACAACTGGTCCGCGTCCGAGTCCCCGGCGCCCCCGCGCGCCCGCTTGGCCTGAAGCTCGAAGGCCGGGCGCACCCCGCCGAGCAGCAGGAACCACACCACCGCGTACGCGAACGCGGCCTGCACCTGCGGCCCGGTCAGCCAGGACACCAGCAGGAACAGGCCACCGGTGAGGATCACGGTGAGCGCCCCGTAGGCGTTGCGGATCATCACCAGCATGGCCACCAGCAGCGCCGTGGCCACCCACAGCAGCAGCGTGATGCGGCCGGTGGCGAGCAGGGCCGCGCCGCCCAGACCGAGGAGCGGGGGAGCGGTGTAGCCGGCGGCCGCGGTGAGGATCATGCCGATCCCGTGCGGCTTGCCCCGGCTGACGGTCAGGCCGCTGGTGTCGGAGTGCAGGCGTATGCCGGTCAGGGTGCGTCCGGTGAGCAGCGCCACCAGTCCGTGCCCGCCCTCGTGCGCGATGGTGATCGCGTTGCGCGAGAGGCGCCACAGGGTGTGCGGGACGACCACGACGAGCGCGGCGGCCGCGGTGGCGATCACCACCCACAGGTCGGGGTCGGGCTGGGTGCCGACGAGCCGGTCCCAGAGATCGGGCAGCGCGGTGGCGGCGAGGCTGTCCATGTGTCCGAGTGGCTCCCTGTCCGTGTGCGCGGTCTGGCAGTGTTGCACGTATGTGCGGACGGTATGCGGCGAGTCGCGGCCCCGGGGATCTCGCGGGAGTCTTCGAGATCCAGAGGTGGGACCCGGAGGAGACCCTGGAACCCGATTACAACGTGGCCCCGACCAAGGAGGTCCACGTGATCCTGGACCGCCCCTTGAAGGACGCCGTCGACCGCGGCCCGGTTCGCCAGCTGCGGAAGCTGAGGTGGGGGCTCGTACCGTCCTGGGCGAAGTCCCCCGAGGGCGCGGCCCGGATGATCAACGCGCGCGCGGAGACCGTGCACGAGAAGCCGTCGTACCGCCGCGCCTTCGCCGCCCGGCGCTGTGTCGTGCCCGCCGACGGCTACTACGAGTGGGTCACCGGCACCCAGGAGCGGGAGCTGGAGGTCGAGGGCCGGCGCAAAAGGCCGCGCAAGCAGCCCTACTTCGTGACCCCGGCGGACGGCTCGGTCTTCGCGATGGCCGGGCTCTACGAGTTCTGGCGGGACCGCACCCTGCCCGACGACCATCCGCTGGCCTGGTGGGTGACCTGCTCGGTGATCACCACGGAGGCGGAGAGCACCCCGCTGGCCGTGGCCCCGGCCGAGGGCCCGGGCTCGCTGGCCGAGATCCACCCCCGGATGCCGCTGATGCTCACCCCGGACCGCTGGGACGCCTGGCTGGACCCGGCCCGCACCGACCCGGACGACCTGCGCGCGCTGCTCACCCCGCCGCCCCCCGGCCTGATGCGCGCCTACCCGGTGTCCACGGCCGTCAGCAACGTCCGCAACAACGGACCGGAGCTGCTCAAGGAGCTCCCGGCGCCCGAAGAGGGCACACTCTTCTGACGTGGGCGACCCGAGCGACGTGAGGGACATGAGCGACCTGAGTGACCTGAGCGAGACCGTCGAGACGGAGGCGGGCGCGGCTCGCGTCACCTGGCACCGGGCCCCCGCGGCACGCCTGGTGCTCGCCGTGAGCCACGGAGCCGGCGGCGGTGTCGAGGCCCGCGACCTCCAGACCCTGGCGCACACCCTCCCCGGGCACGGCGTCACCGTCGCACTGGTCGAGCAGCCCTGGCGGGTGGCCGGCAGGAAGGTCGCGCCCGCGCCGAGGACGCTGGACACCGGCTGGCGCGGGCTGTGGCCCGCCCTCACCCGGCCGGGACTGCCGGTGATCGCGGGCGGCCGCAGCGCCGGAGCGCGCGTCGCCTGCCGTACGGCGGCCGGCCTCGGCGCGCACGCCGTCCTCGCCCTCAGCTTCCCGCTGCACCCGCCGGGCAGGCCCGAGAAGTCCCGCGCCGACGAGCTGCTCGGCGCCGGGGTGCCCACGCTCGTCGTCCAGGGCGGCAACGACCCGTTCGGCAGCCCCGCGGAGTTCCCGGACGGCCCCTACCGGCTCGTCGAGGTGCCGTACGGCGATCACGGCTTCGCCGTCCCGAAGCGGGCGTCCCTCACCCAGGACCGGGCGCTGGAGATCGTCGCCGACGCCGTCGCCCAGTGGACCGCGTCACTCGGGTGACCCGCCGGGAATGCCCGGCGGACCGCCGCTGTTGACCCGGTCGGAAGTGCCGCTCACGGCGCCGACGTCACACGAGAGGGAGTCCGCCGCATGGGTTCGACCGTTTGCCCGAGCCGCAGCAGCCGCACTGACCTGGACTGGACGGTGCTGCACGCGGCACGGACCGCTTCTGTTCGGGCGGCGGCAGGCACGGCTCGTCGTCTATCCTCCGATTCGAGTGGAACCGCATTCGGTGCCACGACATCGCTTGAGGAGGTGGGTCCGGTTCCCGGTACCGACGCAGGGACCGACGACGGCCAGGCGGAGCAGCCCGAGGGCCGTGGCACGAGCGTGGGCGGATCCGTGGAGTCGACGACCGCGCGCAGCGCGCGCTTCGAGCGGGACGCGCTGGAGTTCCTCGACCAGATGTACTCGGCCGCGCTGCGCATGACGCGCAACCCGGCCGACGCCGAGGACCTGGTGCAGGAGACCTACGCCAAGGCGTACGCGTCCTTCCACCAGTTCCGCGAGGGCACCAACCTCAAGGCGTGGCTGTACCGGATCCTCACCAACACCTTCATCAACTCGTACCGCAAGAAGCAGCGCGAGCCCCAGCGCAGCGCCGCCGAGGAGATCGAGGACTGGCAGCTCGCCCGCGCCGAGTCGCACATGTCGACCGGACTGCGCTCCGCCGAGTCGCAGGCGCTCGACCACCTGCCCGACTCGGACGTGAAGGAAGCGCTGCAGGCGATCCCCGAGGAATTCCGCATCGCCGTCTACCTTGCGGACGTAGAAGGCTTTGCGTACAAGGAGATCGCGGACATCATGGGGACACCCATCGGGACGGTGATGTCCCGGCTGCACCGGGGCCGCCGTCAACTGCGCGGCATGCTCGAGGACTACGCCCGCGAGCGCGGACTGGTCCCGGCCGGCGCCGGGGAGTCGAACGAAGCGAAAGGCTCGGGCTCATGAGCTGCGGAGACCCGCACGAGACGGACTGCAGTGAGGTACTCGACCACCTCTACGAGTTCCTCGACAGTGAGATGCCGGACGTCGATCGCACCAAGTTCGAGCACCACTTCGAGGAGTGCTCGCCGTGCCTCGAGAAGTACGGCCTGGAACAGGCCGTGAAGAAGCTGGTCAAGCGGTGCTGCGGACATGACGACGTGCCCGCCGACCTGCGCGCCAAGGTCATGGGGCGGATCGATCTCATCCGCTCCGGCCGGACCGTCCCCGAGCACGACGTGACGGCGGCGCCGGTGACTCCGCAGGAGTCCTGACCCACCGCACGCGGACGCCCGCCCGGCGACCCGCCCGCTTCACCCGAACGTGCTAATCCTCGGGACTTCGCCCCGTGGGCTCCCCACCGCGCGCCCTACGCTCCCACCGTGGACAGGCATGACCGGGGAGGGGCGGCATGGAGGCGGTTCCCCCGCGGGCTCGTGCGTATGTCGCCTGTGCCGTCCTCGCCGCCCTGGCCTGTCTGCTGCCGCTGCCGCTGACGCGCGTCTCCTGGTGGGAGGTCGCCCTGCTCACCGCGGTGTACACCGGGTGCAGGCAGTTCGCCCGGCGCAGCCTCGCCGGGCCCTTCTACCCCGTACTGCTCGCGGCCGCCTTCCTGCTGCCGCCGTCCGTCGCCGCGGTCGTCCCGCTTCCGGGTGTGCTGCTCACCCGCGCCGGACGGCGGCCCGAGGCGCTGCGCCGGATCTGGCGGGCCGCGCAGCTCGCGCTCGCGGTGTGGGCGGCCGCCCGGGTCCACGGTGCGCTCGGCGGCCCGGACGCGGTCGCGGGCTGCGTCTTCCCCGATGTCCTCCTCCCCGCGGGCGCCGCCGTGCTCGCCTTCTGCCTGGTGCTGACGGCGCTGGACGGCGGGGTCCTCGCGCTCGCCGAGCACGTGCCGGCCCGGCGGGCGTGGCAGGGGCTGCTCGCCCGGTCGCTGGCGCCCGTCGCGGTGCACGGGCTCGCCGGGCTGATGATGGCCGTGCTGTGGCTCAGCCCCTACGGTCCCGTCGCCGCGCTGCTCGTACTGCTGCCGATGTGCGTGTCCGGCTGGGTGTACGCCCAGTACCACCGCGAGCGGTCCGCGCACCGGGCCACCATCCGCGCGCTGGTGCAGGCCGTCGACATCAAGGACGGCTACACGCGCGGGCACAGCGAGCGGGTGGGGCAGGCCTCCATGCTGATCGCGCGCGAGCTGGGCATGGACGACGAGCGGGTCGAGGTGCTGCGCTTCGCCGGCATCCTGCACGACGTGGGCAAGCTGGGCGTGCCCACCCGGCTGCTGCGCAAGGACGGGCCGCTGACCCCCGAGGAGCGGCGCGTGATCGAGCTGCACCCCGAGTACGGGCACGAGATGGTGCGCGGGATCTCCTTCCTCGGCGAGGCACGCTCGGCGATCCTGCACCACCACGAGCGGCTCGACGGAGGCGGCTACCCGTACGGTCTGACGGGCGATCAGATCCCGGAGTGCGCACGGGTGGTGGCCGTCGCGGACACCTTCGACGCGATGACCTCCACCCGGTCCTACCGGCGGGCCCGGCCGGTGGCCGCCGCGCTGACGGAGCTGGAGCGCTGCGCGGGAACCCAGTTCGACCCGCGGATGGTCACGGCGCTGGTCCGCGCCCTGGACCGGTACGGCTGGCACCCGGCGGTCACCGCGCAGGACGGCACGCCCGTCGCCCCGCCGGCACCCTTCCGTGCCGTCCCCGGTGCCACCGGCCCGGCGTCGGCGGCTCCCGGCGGCGCGGACGACCCGCACGCCGTCCCCCCGGACGCGGCATCCGGCGCGGCGGGCGGCCCGGCGGTGCCGTACGCCACCGAGGACGGCGGCCCCGGCGGCCGGCCGGAAGCCCGTCGATGAGCGGGCCCCTCCTGCTGCTCCTCATCCGCGGCTCGGCGGCCCTGGCCGCCCTGCTGTCCCTCGCCGTCACCCTGTGGACCGGCCTGGAGGACCGCGGGGCCGCCCTCGCCTTCGGGGCGCTGGTCCTCGTCGGCGAGCTGACCCGGTGGACCGGGTCCGAGTCCCGGGAGGCCGCCCCGCTCGGCGCCGCCGGGGCGCTGTCGTACGCGCTGCTGGGCGCGGACGCCGGCCGGCCCGGTCACCACGGCGCCTGCCAGGTCGTCGCCGTGGTGCTCGCCGCCTGCCTCCTGGGCGGGGTGCCGCACATCGCGCGCGGGCGCGGGCCGACGCTCGACCATCTGGTGCGGCGGATCCTCACCGTCGCCTTCGCCGCCGTCTGCTTCCAACCCCTCTACGGAAAAGGGGTGTTCCGGGACTGGGTCGGTCCGGCGTACGCGCTGCTGCTGCTCGCGCTCCTGGTGCTCACCGCGCTGTGCGGCGCCGTGCTCGCCGCCGCGCAGGCGCATGGCCGCACCCGCTGGCCGTTCGGGCCGCTGCTGCGGGAGGAGCTGCGGGGGCTGCGCGGGATCGGCTCGGCGGTGTGCGCGACCGGCGCGGTGATGGCCCTCGCCGTCGCCGTGGCCGGGCTGTGGGCGCTGCCCGTGTTCTCGCTGCCGCTGCTGCTCACCCAGCTCTCCCTCCGACGGTACGCGGCCGTGCGCAGGACCTACCGGCAGACCATCGCCTCCCTGGCCCGGGCCACCGAGGTCGCCGGGTACACCCCGGCCGGGCACGCCCGGCGGGTGGCCGCGCTCAGCCGGGCCGTGGGCAGGGACCTGGGCCTGGCCGGACCGGAGCTGACCGTCCTGGAGCACGCGGCCCTGATGCACGACATCGGGCAGCTCAGCCTGGTCGATCCGGTGCCCGACGGTGCCACCGCGGGACTGCCCGCCGAGGAGCAGCGGCGTATCGCGCTGCTCGGCGGGGCCGTGGTGCGGCAGACCGGGGTCGACGCCCGGGTCGCGGTGGTGGTGGAGCGGCAGGCCGACCCCTGCCGGGAGCAGCCGCTGTCCGCACGGATCGTGCGGGCCGTCAACGCCTACGAGGAGAAGGCGCGCGACGCCGGGCCCGGCGGTCCGCTCCAGGCCCTGGAGGCACTGCGGCTGGCGGGAGCCGGCGCGTACGCCCCCGAGGTGGTGGAGTCGCTGGGCCGGGTGCTGTCGCGGGACAGCTTGACGCTGCCCGCGAGCCCGGCATGATCCGAACGAGAGGCCCTCGGGTAACCCATGGGTAATGAGCGTCCCTCCAGTCGTACGTGGTTGGATGCGAATGAGAGGGTGTCCGGGGGCAGAAGCCGGCCCACTCGACGGAACTGGCAGGCGGGAATCGTGAGGATCTTCGGCAAGGGACGGCACCGGCCCTCCGCCTCCTGGCGGCAGGCCACCGACCGGGCGTTCACGCTGATCGGCGACGGCCGGTACGAGGACGCGGGCGCGCTGCTGACGCGCGCCGCCGATCTGGAGCCCTGGCTGGCCGAGTCCTGGTTCAACCTCGCCCTGCTGCACAAGTTCCGGCACGACTGGGAGCAGGCGAGGGCGGCGGGCCTGCGGGCCGTGGCCCTGCTGGAGAAGGAGAGCGGGGCGCCCGACTGGTGGAACGTCGGCATCGCCGCCACCGCCCTCCAGGACTGGCCGCTGGCCCGGCGGGCATGGCAGGCGTACGGGCTGAAGGTGCCCGGAGGCGCGGCCGCGGCCGGGGAGCCGGTGGGCATGGAGCTGGGCAGCGCCGCCGTGCGGCTTTCGCCGGAGGGCGAGGCCGAGGTGGTCTGGGGCAGACGTCTTGACCCGGCCCGGATCGAGGTGCTGTCCATTCCGCTGCCCTCCTCGGGGCGCCGCTGGGGCGAGGTCGTGCTGCACGACGGCGTGCCCCACGGGGAACGGACCACCGCGGCCGGCCACACGTACCCCGTGTTCGACGAGATCGAGCTGTGGGCGCCCTCCCCGGTGCCCACCTGGGTGGTCCTCCTCGAGGCCGCGACCGAGGCCGACCGGGACGCGCTGGAGCAGCTCGCCGCCGACGCCGGCTTCGCCGCCGAGGACTGGTCGTCGTCCGTGCGGCTGCTGTGCCGGATGTGCTCGGAGTCGCGGATGCCGTCCGACGAGGGCGACGGCGTGCACCTCGACCCGCACGACCACAGCGAGCCGGGGCACCCCGGACCGCTCGGGCACCGCACCGACGGGCAGCTGTGGGTGCCGGAGCGCGAGTGCGGAGTGGCCGCTCCGGCCTCCCTGGTGCGCGGGCTGCTGGACGGGTGGGTGGCCGACAGCCCGGACTCGCGGGACTGGCGGGACCTGGAAGAGGTCTGTTGAGGACGCCGGTCCGCCGCGGGCGCGGGAGCGGGCCCGCCGTGGCCGGCCGGTCCTCCCGGCGGAGCCGCATATCGGACACGCGCGGGTCCGGTCGGCGGCACGGGCCCCTTACCCTGTAGCAGATTCACTCCCCGTTCTTGTCAGGAAGGCGTACGTCGGTCATGGCGCAGCAGGACACCGATCAGCAGCACGCGGGCGTGCTCCCCGTCGACGACGAGGGGTACGTCGTCGACTCGGAGGACTGCGAGGAGCGCGAGGCGGCCTGGCGTGAGCGCGGCACCTCCCGGCCCATCACGGTCGTGGGCAACCCCGTGCTGCACAAGGAGTGCAGGGACGTCACGGACTTCGGCGAGGAACTCCAGCAGCTCGTCGCCGACATGTTCGCCAGCCAGCACACCGCCGAGGGCGTGGGCCTGGCCGCCAACCAGATCGGCGTGGACCGGAAGGTCTTCGTCTACGACTGCCCGGACGACGAGGGCGTCCGGCACGTGGGGGTCGTCTGCAACCCCCGACTGGTCGAGCTGCCCGCCGAGCGGCGGCGGCTGGACGACAGCAACGAGGGCTGCCTGTCCGTGCCCACCGCCTACGCGCCGCTCGCCCGCCCCGACTACGCCGAGGTCACCGGCCAGGACGAGCAGGGCAACCCGGTCAAGGTGCGGGGCACCGGCTACTTCGCGCGATGCCTCCAGCACGAGACGGACCACCTCTACGGCTACCTCTACATCGACCGGCTCTCCAAGCGCGAGCGCAAGGACGCGCTGCGGCAGATGGCCGAGAACGAGCCGCGCTACCCCGTGGTCGCCAACGACTGAGCAACGACGGTTCCCCTGCCGCCCGTTGGGGAGCGAGGAACCCGCGCGCACGGCGCCCGACCGGAACGTCCGGTCGGGCGCCGTACTTGTGTCCGCCGCCATTCGATCCTTTGTGCGCTTCTACTGATTCGTAATCAGTCACACAAGGGGAGATTCTCGGCATCCGGGGGTGATCAAGGGAGCAAATCCATTCCCAGAACGGTCAGTTGTGGTGCTGAATGGGGGTGCGGGGATACGCGACGGCGTGCGCCCGGCACGACGGAAGGGGTGTACGCCACCGGCGGCTGAGAGGGGTTTGTCCGTGCCAGCTTTCCCATACAGCACCACACCGACGACGACAGCGGTCCCAGTCCCACCATCGTTCGCACTTCCGGTGATCGAGGCCGAGTTCCCCCGGCAGTTGCACGGGTATTGGCCCCGTCTCCAGGAGAGGACACGCGGCTGGCTGCTGGAAAAGCGGCTCATGTCGGCGGACAAGGTCGAGGAACACGCCGACAGCCTCTGCTACACCGACCTCATGGCGGGCTACTACATCGGCGCCCCCGACGAGGTGCTCCAGGCCATAGCGGACTTCAGCGCGTGGTTCTTCCTCTGGGACGACCGCCAGGACCGCGACGTCGTCCACGGCCGGCCCGCCGCCTGGGAGCGGCTGTGCCGTGCGCTGCACACGGCCCTGGACTCCCCCCGGGACCACCTGCACCACCAGGACACCCTGGTCGCGGGGTTCGCGGACAGCGTGCTGCGGTTCTACTCGTTCACGTCGGCCCGGTGGAACGCCCGCTTCGCGCGGCACTTCCACGCCGTCGTCGACGCGTACGACCGGGAGTTCCGCAACCGCACCGGGGACGTCGTGCCCACGGTCGAGGAATATCTCGCGCTGCGCCGGTTCACCTTCGCGCACTGGATCTGGACCGACCTGCTGGAGCCGAGCGCCGGCTGTGAACTCCCGGACACCGTCAGGAAGAATCCCGCATACCGGCGTCCGGCACTGCTCAGTCAGGAATTCGCGGCCTGGTACAACGATCTGTGCTCCCTGCCCAAGGAATTGGCGGGCGACGAGGTGCACAATCTCGGAATCAGCCTCGTCAAACACGAGGGGCTGAGTCTCGAGGAGGCGATCGCGGACATGCGCGGGCGCATCGAGGAATGCGTGTCCGGATTCCTGGTCGCGGAACAGGCAGGATTACGTTTCGCCGACGGCCTCGCGGACGACACGGTGCACGGAAAGGAACTGAGCGCCGCCGTACGGGCCTGCGTCGGCAATATGCGGAACTGGTTCAGTTCCGTCTACTGGTTCCACCACGAATCCGGCCGTTACATGGTCGACGACTGGGAGGACCCGGCCACACCCCCGTACGTCGAAAACGAAGGGGCAGGTGGGAAATGACCGCCGAATCAGTGCAGTCGGAATCCCGGCACGACGCTCAGGGACCGCACGAGCCACCGGTGGCCGGGGGCGGGGTGCCGCTTCTCGGCCACGGTCTGAGGCTGGTCCGCGATCCGCTGGCCTTCATGTCCGAGCTCCGCGACCACGGAGACGTCGTCCGGATCAGGCTCGGCCCGAAGACGGTGTACGCCGTCACCACGCCCGCCCTCACCGGGGCGCTCGCCCTCAGCCCCGACTACATCATCTCCGGCCCGCTGTGGGAGTCCCTGGAGGGCCTGGTCGGGAAGGAGGGGGTGGCCACCGCCAACGGGCCGCTGCACCGGCGCCAGCGCCGCACCATCCAGCCCGCCTTCCGGCTCGACGCCATTCCCGCCTACGGGCCGGTCATGGAGGAGGAGGCGCACGCGCTGACCGAGCGCTGGCAGCCGGGGGAGACCATCGACTGCGCCTCGGAGGCCTTCCGGATCGCCGTGCGCATCGCGGCCCGCTGCCTGCTGCGCGGCGAGTACATGGACGAGTGCGCCGACCGGCTGTGCGAGGCGCTCGCCACCGTCTTCCGCGGCATGTACCAGCGGATGGTGGTACCGCTCGGGCCGCTGTACCGGCTGCCGCTGCCGGCCAACCGCGAATTCAACCGCGCACTCGCCGATCTGCATCTCCTCGTCGACGAGATCATCGCCGAGCGCCGGGCATCCGGCCGGAATCCGGACGATTTGCTGACGGCATTGCTGACGGCGAAGGACGACAATGGCGAGCCGATCGGGGAACAGGAGATCCACGACCAGGTGGTCGCGATACTCACCCCGGGCAGCGAAACGGTGGGCGCCACGATCATGTGGCTGCTCCGGGTGCTCGCGATACATCCGGAACACGGCGACCGGATCCGCGCGGAGGTCGAATCCGTGACCGGCGGCCGTCCCGTCGGATTCGACGACGTCCGCAGGCTCACGCACACCAACAATGTCATCGTCGAGACGATGCGTTTGCGTCCGGCCGTATGGGTATTGACGCGGCGGGCGGTGGCCGAAACCGAACTCGGCGGCTATCGCATTCCGGCCGGTGCGGACATCATCTACAGCCCGTACGCGGTTCAGCGCGACCGGCGCTCGTATCCGGACAATCTGGAGTTCGACCCCGATCGCTGGCTTCCCGAACGCGCCAAGGACGTGCCGAAATATGCCATGAGCCCGTTCGGCGTGGGCAATCGCAAGTGCCCGAGTGACCATTTCTCGATGGCACTTCTGATCCTGTTCACCGCCGCGGTGGCGACGCGGTTCCGCTTCGAGGAGGTGCCCGGCTCGGACGGCACGCCACGGGTCGGCATCACCCTGCGCCCGCAGAGGATGCTGGTGCGGCCGGTGCTCAGGTGACCTGAGCGGCGCGGCGCGCGTTCAGGCGGCCTGCGGGCCCCGGAACGCGCGCCGGTAGGCGTTCGGGGTGGTGTCCAGCGCGCGGACGAACTGGTGCCGCAGCGCCGCCGCGGTCCCGAACCCCGTACGGTCCGCGATCGTGTCCATGGTCTCGTCCGTCGCCTCCAGCAACCGCTGTGCCAGCAGCACGCGTTGGCGCAGGAGCCAGCGGTAGGGAGTGGTGCCCGTCTCCTGCTGGAAGCGGCGGGCGAAGGTCCGCGGCGACATATGGGCGCGGGCGGCGAGCTGCTCGACGGTGACCTCCTGGTCCAGGTGCTCCTCCATCCACACCAGCACCTCGCCGACCGTGTCGCAGGAGGACTTCGGCAGCGGCCGCTCGACGTACTGGGCCTGCCCGCCGTCGCGGTGCGGGGGCACCACCATCCGCCGGGCGATCCGGTTGGCCACCTCCGGGCCCTGTTCCTTGCGCACGATGTGCAGACAGGCGTCGATGCCGGAGGCGGTGCCGGCCGAGGTGATCACCGGGTCCGCGTCCACGTACAGCACGTCCGGCTCGACCAGCGCCCGCGGGAAGCGCCGGGCCAGCGCGTCCGCGTGCCTCCAGTGCGCCGCGCAGCGCCGCCCGTCCAGCAGGCCGGCGGCGCCCAGCACGAAGACGCCCGAGCAGACGCTGAGCACCCGGGCGCCCCGGTCCACCGCACGGCGCAGCGCGTCGAGCAGCTCGGGCGGGTAGCCGCGCGAGGTGACGGCGTCGGCGGCCGGCACCGTGATCAGGTCGGCCTCCTCCAGCCGGTCCAGGCCGTGCGGGGTGTGGACGGTGAGGCCGGGGACATGGGTGCGCAGCTCCGGGCCCTCCGCGGAGACGACCGCGAAGTCGTACACCGGCAGCCCCTCGTCGCTGCGGTCGAGTCCGAAGACCTCGCAGACCACGCCGAGCTCGAAGGGGTGCACTCCGTCCAGCAGCACGGTGGCCACGTTCTTCAGCATGGCTCCAGTGTGCCCCCGTGGTGGCAGGATTTTGAAGGTGTACGGCAGTCCTGCCACTCACGGTGAGGAGCGCTCGGCGCCACAGTGGTGTCCATGACCACGACACAGCTGCAAGGCCTGATCTCGATGCTCTTCGTCCTGGGCCTCCTGGTCCTCATGGTCCTGCCGTCGGTGATCGGCATCGTCCACGACCGACGTGCCGACCGCCGGATCCGTCAGGCCCAGGAGGACCGGGAGGCCGGGGGGAACCGCGACGAGGCTCAGAAGTCCTCGTCCAGGTCGACGGTTCCCTCCACCGCCACCTGGTACGCCGACGGGCGCCGCTCGAAGAAGTTGGTCAGTTCCTGAACGCCCTGGAGCTCCATGAAGGAGAAGGGGTTCTCGGAGCCGTACACCGGAGCGAAGCCGAGGCGCGTCAGGCGCTGGTCGGCCACGCACTCCAGGTACTGCCTCATCGACTCGGTGTTCATCCCCGGGAGGCCGTCACCGCACAGGTCGCGCGCGAACTGGAGCTCGGCCTCGACGGCCTCCCGCAGCATGTCGGTGACCTGCTGCTGGAGGTTCTCGTCGAAGAGGTCCGGCTCCTCCTTGCGCACGGTGTCCACCACGTCGAAGGCGAAGGACATGTGCATCGTCTCGTCCCGGAACACCCAGTTGGTGCCGGTGGCCAGGCCGTGCAGCAGGCCGCGGCTGCGGAACCAGTAGACGTAGGCGAAGGCGCCGTAGAAGAACAGGCCCTCGATGCAGGCGGCGAAGCAGATGAGGTTGAGCAGGAAGCGCCGGCGGTCCGCCTTCGTCTCCAGCCGGTCCAGCTTCTCCACCGAGTCCATCCACTTGAAGCAGAACTCGGCCTTCTCCCGGATGGAGGGGATGTTCTCCACCGCGGCGAACGCGGCGGTACGGTCCTCCGGGTCGGGGAGGTAGGTGTCCAGCAGCGTCAGATAGAACTGGACGTGCACGGCCTCCTCGAAGAGCTGGCGGGACAGGTACAGCCGCGCCTCGGGGGAGTTGATGTGCTTGTACAGCGTCAGCACCAGGTTGTTCGCCACGATCGAGTCACCGGTGGCGAAGAAGGCCACCAGCCGTCCGATCAGGTGCTGCTCGGACGGGCTCAGCTTGGCGAGGTCGGCGACGTCCGAGTGGAGGTCGACCTCCTCCACGGTCCAGGTGTTCTTGATGGCGTCCCGGTAGCGCTCGTAGAAGTCCGGGTAGCGCATCGGACGGAGCGTCAGCTCGAAGCCGGGGTCGAGCAGGTTCTTGGTCTCGCTGGTCATTACTGGCAGGCCTCGCAGGACTCGGGGTTCTCAAGGGAGCAGGCGACCGCGTCGGCGTCCGGCGCCGCCTGCTGGACGGGGACGGTGGCCTGGGCCCGGGCGGCGCGCGCGATCCGGGTCGCCGGACGGGACCGCAGGTAGTACGTCGTCTTCAGACCCTGCTTCCAGGCGTAGGCGTACATCGAGGAGAGCTTGCCGATGGTCGGCGTCTCCAGGAACAGGTTCAGGGACTGGGACTGGTCCAGGAACGCGGTGCGGGCGGCGGCCATGTCGATCAGGCCGCGCTGCGGGATCTCCCACGCCGTGCGGTACAGCCCGCGCACGTCCTCGGGGATCCAGGCGAAGTCCTGCACCGAGCCGTTGGCCTCGCGCAGCGCCTCACGGGTGCGGGCGTCCCAGACGCCGAGCGCCTTCAGATCGTCCACCAGGTACGAGTTGACCTGGAGGAACTCCCCGGAGAGCGTCTCACGCTTGAAGAGGTTGGAGACCTGCGGCTCGATGCACTCGTACACGCCCGCGATCGAGGCGATGGTGGCGGTCGGGGCGATCGCGAGCAGCAGCGAGTTGCGCATGCCGACGGCGGCGATCCGCTCGCGCAGGGCCGCCCAGCGCTCCGGCCAGGTCAGCTCGACGTCGTAGTGGTCGGGGTGCAGCACGCCCCGGGCCGTACGGGTCTTCTCCCACGCGGGCAGCGGGCCGCTGCGCTCGGCGAGGTCGGCGGACGCCTCGTACGCGGCGAGCATGATCCGCTCGGCGATACGGGTGGACAGGGCCTTCGCCTCCGGGGAGTCGAAGGGCAGGCGCAGCTTGAAGAACACGTCCTGCAGGCCCATGGCGCCCAGGCCCACCGGCCGCCAGCGGGCGTTGGAGCGGCCCGCCTGCTCGGTCGGGTAGAAGTTGATGTCGACCACGCGGTCGAGGAAGGTGACCGCGGTGCGGACGGTCTCGTCCAGCCGCTCCCAGTCGATGTCGCCGCCGGCCACGAACGCGCCGAGGTTGACCGACCCCAGGTTGCACACCGCCGTCTCGCCGTCGTCGGTGACCTCCAGGATCTCCGTGCAGAGGTTCGAGGAGTGGACCACGTGGCCCGGCTCCGCGGTCTGGTTCGCGGTGCGGTTGGCGGCGTCCTTGAAGGTCATCCAGCCGTTGCCGGTCTGCGCGAGGGTGCGCATCATGCGGCCGTACAGGTCGCGGGCCGGCATGGTCTTGCGCGCCAGGCCCCGCGCCTCCGCGGCCCGGTACGCGGCGTCGAACTCCTCACCCCACAGGTCGGTGAGCTCGGGCACGTCCGCGGGGGAGAACAGCGACCACTGACCGTCGGCGTTCACCCGGCGCATGAACTCGTCCGGGATCCAGTGCGCGAGGTTGAGGTTGTGCGTCCGGCGGGCGTCCTCACCGGTGTTGTCGCGCAGCTCCAGGAACTCCTCGATGTCAGAGTGCCAGGTCTCCAGGTAGACCGCGGCGGCGCCCTTGCGCCGGCCGCCCTGGTTCACGGCGGCCACCGAGGCGTCCAGGGTCTTCAGGAACGGCACGATGCCGTTGGAGTGCCCGTTGGTGCCGCGGATCAGCGAACCGCGGGAGCGGATGCGGGAGTAGGCGATGCCGATGCCGCCGGCGTGCTTGGACAGACGGGCGACCTGGAGGTAGCGCTCGTAGATGGAGTCCAGCTCGTCCTTGGGGGAGTCGAGCAGGTAGCAGGACGACATCTGCGGGTGGCGCGTGCCCGAGTTGAACAGGGTGGGGGAGGAGGGCAGGTAGTCGAGGCGGCTCATCAGCCCGTAGAGCGCCTCGACCTCGTCGACGGACCGCGCGGTGTCGTCCTGCGCGAGACCGGCCGCGACCCGCAGCATGAAGTGCTGGGGCGTCTCGATCACCTTGCGGGTGATCGGGTGCCGCAGCAGGTACCGGCTGTGCAGGGTGCGCAGGCCGAAGTAGCCGAAGCGGTCGTCGGCGGCCCGGTCGATCATCGCGTCCAGGCGGTCGGCGTGGACGCGCACGAACTCCGCGGTCCGGTCGGCGACGAGGCCTTCGCGGTGGCCCACGACGACGGAGTCGGTGAAGGAGGCGACGCCCTGGGAGGCGGCCTCGGCGCGGATGGCGAGGGTCAGCAGCCTGGCCGCCAGCCGGGAGTAGGCGGGGTCCTCGGAGATGAGCCCGGCGGCCGCCTCCGTGGCCAGCTCGCGCAACTCGGCCTCGTCGGCCCGCGCCGACCGGCCGCGCAGCGCGGCGGCGGCGACCCGGCCGGGGTCGGCGTCGGGGAGGTCGGCGGTCAGCTCGGTCAGGGTCCGCAGCAGTACGGCACCTGGACCGTCGGTTTCCGTGGCTACGACTGAAACCGGGTCGGCTGGCGCGATGGTCACGTGGAGCTCTCCCTCGCTCGGCACGGGGCCTCGCCGAGGGCAGGGGGCGGCACACGAACGCACACGGCGCCGCGTCCACCGGCCCATTCCGCGAAGCCCGGACGTCAGGGCACCCGGACCGGACGGCCGGGCGCACTGTCGGCAGGTCCTCGGACTGACGCTCGTGACGGGCCTTGGGGGCATACGTGCACGAGTACACCGTTGCGGGACAGTTCCGGATTCGCACCGGATTCCCCTGCGGCGACATTGAGCACGAGCATACATCTTGTGCTGAGCGAGTCAGGCACCCCCATATGTTGTGCCGCGTCGACTCCGGAGCGTGTCAGAATGTCAACTCGTAGGTGAGCAGCATGATGTCGTCCAGCTCGGGGAGCGGGTTCCAGTCCCGGCCCGGTGTGCGAACGAAGCCGAGGCGCTCGTAGATGCGGTGGGCGGTGTGCATGGAGCTCTGGGTGGACAGCACCACGCGGACACAGCCCTCCACGGCCCGTGCCCGGTCCGTACAGGCCCGTACGAGGGCCTCGCCGACGCCCCTGCCGCGGGCCGCGTGCGCGACCGCGAGCATCCGTATCTCGGTCTCCCCGGGGCCGGCGAGGTCGGCCATGGGGCCGGCGCCCGGGACGAAGGTCACTCCGCCGAGCACCTGTCCGTCCGCCACCGCGACCAGCACCTCGGCGGCGGCCGCCCGCTTGGCCACGTCCCGCAGCTCGCCGAGATACCCGTCGCTCTCACCGAAGTCCAGGAGCCCGTCCTGGAGGTAGGCCCGGGCGGTGATCTCACCCAGGGTGCCGTACTCGCCGGGTTCGACCGGCCGGATCACGAAGTCCATGCGCCCGAGTGTGCCGCACGGGCACGGCAGCGGGCCGCCGGAATTCTCCGACGGCCCCTGGAACGCTCCGTGCGAGTGTCCCTGCCTGTTGCGGCACTAGTGCGGGGCCGCCGCCGTGGCCGGCGGGAGCTCCGCCTCGACGCCCGGGTCGCCGGCGTCCGCCGTGTAGTCCTCCGGACGGGTCTCGTCCACGCCCTGGGGCGCGTTGACCGCCTGCAGCACGAACGTCAGGACCACCGTGACGGCCGCGTTGAGCACGAACGCCGTCAGCCCGATGTAGCCGATCTCACCGAGGCCCGGGATCTCCTTCGCCGACCCGCCGAAGTGCTTCTGCGTGGGCGAGGCGACCCCGTAGGCGGCGACCGTGCCGTAGACCATGCCGACTGCCCAGCCCGCCAGCAGCGCCCAGCGGTGGAACCAGCGGGTGAACAGCCCGCCGACCAGGGCCGGGAAGGTCTGCAGGATCCAGATGCCGCCGAGCAGCTGGAAGTTGATGGCGACCGTCTTGTCCATGGTCAGGACGAAGGCCAGCGCGCCCACCTTCACCAGGAGCGACACGATCTTGGAGACCCGGGTCTCCTCCCGCGGTGTCGCCTGCGGGCGGATGAAGTCCTTGTAGATGTTGCGGGTGAACAGGTTCGCGGCGGCGATCGACATGATGGCCGCCGGCACCAGCGCGCCGATGGCGATCGCCGCGAACGCCACGCCCGCGAACCAGTCCGGGAACATGTTCTCGAAGAGCTGCGGGATGGCCAGCTGGCCGTTCTTCACCTGCACGCCCGCCGCGATCGCCATGAAGCCCAGCAGGGCGAGGAGGCCCAGCATCAGAGAGTACAGCGGCAGGATCGTGGTGTTGCGGCGGATCACCTCGCGGCTGCGCGAGGACAGCGTCGCGGTGATCGAGTGCGGGTACATGAACAGCGCGAGCGCGGAGCCCAGGGCCAGCGTGGCGTACGTCCACTGGCCGGCCGCCGCCGGCACCAGACCGCCCGAACCCGCCTCGGTGAACTTCTGGTCCGCCTTGGCGAACACCTCGCCGAAGCCGCCCAGTTTGATCGGGATGTAGATGACGGCCACCGCGATCACGATGTAGATCAGGGTGTCCTTCACGAACGCGATCAGCGCGGGCGCGCGCAGTCCCGACGAGTAGGTGTATGCCGCCAGCACGCCGAAGGCGATCAGCAGCGGCAGGTCCTTCACGAACCAGTGGGTGCTGTCGCCGCCGCCGACGCCCATCACGTCCAGGACGGCCTGGATGCCGACCAGTTGGAGCGCGATGTACGGCATGGTCGCGAGGATGCCGGTGAGCGCCACGGCCAGCGACAGGCTCTTGGAGCCGAACCGGCCGCGGACGAAGTCGGAGGTGGTCACGTATCCGTGCCGGTGGGACACCGACCACAGCCGCGGCAGGAACGTGAAGATCAGCGGGTACACCAGGATCGTGTACGGCACCGCGAAGAAGCCGGCCGCCCCGGTCGCGTAGACGGCGGCCGGCACGGCCACGAAGGTGTAGGCGGTGTACAGGTCGCCGCCGAGCAGGAACCAGGTCACCCAGGTGCCGAACGACCGGCCGCCCAGGCCCCATTCGTCCAGGCTGTGCTCGTTCTCGGCCCGGCGCCAGCGCGCGGCCAGGAAGCCCATGACGGTGACGAGCAGGAAGAAGAAGACGCAGACGCCGAGCGCGACGCCGTTGACCCCGTCCTTCACTTGGCCGCACCCCCGTCCTCGGCCGTCGCGGCGGAGGACGTCCCGGCGGCCCGGGAGGTCCCGGAGACCGGGGAGGCCCCGGCGGTGCGCCGGTCACGCTGCCACAGCCGGTACGCGGTCATCGTCAGGACCGCGGAGACGAGTACCCAGAGCATCTGGTACCAGTAGAAGAACGGGACCCCGGCGAGGGCCGGGTCCTTCCTCGCGTACGACCCCACCCACAGCAGCGCCACGAAGGGGGCGGCGAGGCAGAGGGCGATGGCGACCCGTAAGGGGGTCACCACCGCTCTGGTGGCTTGCGGGGCATTCGACATGGGCGACTCCGTCCCCTGGCTGATCACCGAGCGTGCGTGCGGTGCGCACGCAATGTAGATCACGGTGACACAGGTGCGGAATCCCTCGTGCGCATGACGCCGCGGACCGCCACGAGATTCTTACTCCGTCACAAGGCCTTTACTCCTGCGGGCGCTTGAGGCGGGCCACGAACTTGTAGCGGTCCCCGCGGTACACCGACCGCACCCACTCCACCGGACGGCCCGCCCGGTCCAGGGAGTGCCGGGAGAGCAGCAGCATCGGCAGGCCCACGTCGGTGCCGAGCAGGCCCGCCTCGCGCGGAGTGGCGAGCGAGGTCTCGATGGTCTCCTCGGCCTCGGCGAGGTGGACGTCGTAGACCTCGGCGAGCGCCGTGTACAGGGAGGTGTACTTCACCAGGCTGCGCCGCAGCGCCGGGAAGCGCTTGGCCGACAGGTGGGTGGTCTCGATGGCCATGGGTTCGCCGTTGGCCATGCGCAGCCGCTCGATGCGCAGCACCCGCCCCCCGGCGGTGATGTCGAGCAGTTCGGCCAGGCGGTCGTCGGCGGTGACGTAGCCGACGTCCAGCAGCTGCGAGGTCGGCTCCAGGCCCTGGGCGCGCATGTCCTCGGTGTAGGAGGTCAGTTGCAGCGCCTGGGAGACCTTCGGCTTGGCGACGAAGGTGCCCTTGCCCTGGATGCGCTCCAGCCGGCCCTCGACGACGAGCTCCTGAAGCGCCTGCCGCACCGTGGTCCGCGAGGTGTCGAACTCGGCGGCCAGGGTCCGCTCCGGCGGGACCGGGGTGCCCGGCGGCAGCGTCTGGGTGATGTCGAGCAGGTGCTTCTTCAGGCGGTAGTACTTGGGCACGCGCGCGGTACGGACGGTCGCCCCACCCTCGTTCTCCGCACTGCTGACGTCGGTGCTCATGCTCTGCCTTCCCGGCTCCTGTGCCGAAGCGGGCGACGTCCCGTCGGCCCCCGGCTCACATCGTGGCACGGCTTCGCGTGCCGGGTGGTCACCCGTACGCTCCGTGATCTCCTCTGTATACCGTCGTGACTCCGGATGGTCTAGTCCATAGCCCCGGCCTGGGCGGGTGGTCCACCTGGCCAGGGCGCCCCGGCGGTCGCGTACGGTCGCCACTGGTCCAGCGGAGCGCGGACGTCCATTTTGCCGGACGAACAATGAAAGGTCCCTGCATATCGCGGTCCCATAACGGACCGTCTGAGCGGGTCGGCGCACTCTTGACAGCCCTATTGGTCTGGGCCAAGCTCCCCCTACTGGTCTACACCATTGGTCCAGGTCCCGGCCCCACGGGCGGTTACGCCGACGCTCGGATGTCGCTCAACCGCGGGGAGGCAGGGGGGTTTGTGGCATCCCTGAGGAGGGTGGCGTGAAGCGCAAGCTGGTAGCCGCGATCGGTATCGCGGGCATGATGGTCTCCATCGCGGCGTGTGGGGGCGGCAAGGGTGACGACGCGTCCAAGCAGGACCCCAAGGACCGCAAGGGCGATCTCACCGTCTGGCTGATGGTGGACGCCCAGAGCAGCTGGCCGGAGCTGGTCAAGCAGACGAACGACGACTTCAACAAGAAGTACCCCGGGGTCAAGGTCAACGTCCAGTACCAGCAGTGGGGGGACAAGACCAAGAAGCTCGACGCCGCCCTGTCCGGTGACAAGTTCCCCGACGTGGTCGAGCTGGGCAACACCGAGACGATGACCTACATCCTCAACGGTGCCCTCGGCGAGATCGACGCCAAGAAGTACGACAACTCGGACACGTGGATCGAGGGGCTCAAGGACACCTGCGCCTACGAGGGCAAGCTCTACTGCGTCCCGTACTACGCCGGTGCGCGCGTCGCCATCTACAACAAGGACATGTTCAAGGCCGGCACTGGTTCGGACCAGCTGCCGACGACCGAGGACGAGCTGTTCAAGGCGCTCGACAAGGTCCAGGACAAGTACAAGAAGGACCGGGCCTTCTCCTCGCTGTACCTGCCGGGCCGCTACTGGTACGCCGCCATGTCCTACGTCGCCGCGTACGGCGGCCAGATCGCCACCTACGACGAGGGCGGCAAGGAGTGGAAGGCCGCCCTGTCCACGCCGGAGGCGCAGAAGGGCATCCAGCACTTCATCGACCTGGTCAAGAAGTACAACCACGGTGACCAGACCAAGGACGAGCAGGACCACGCCAACGTCATGGCCAACGAGAAGGCGGCCCTGATCTACGGCAACGGCTGGGAGGCCGGGAGCGTCGTCGACTCCAAGGCGAACGGCAACCCGAAGCTGGACGGCAAGATCGCCACGGCGGGCATGCCCGGCCCGAACGGCAAGGCCCTGCCCTCCTTCATCGGCGGTTCCGACCTCGCCACGATCTCCAAGTCCAAGAACCAGGACCTGGCGCAGGCCTGGATCTCGCTGTTCACCAGTGAGAAGTCCCAGGCCGCACTGGTCGCGAAGGACATCCTGCCCAACAACACCAAGCAGCTGGAGCCGCTGAAGAGCAAGCCCGAGACGGCTCCGATCGCCAACGCGGTCCCCGACGCCTGGTTCACCCCGATCGCTCCCGGCTGGGCCGCGGTCGAGAAGAAGCAGACGCTCCAGCTGATGCTGCTGGACATCCTCAAGGGCAAGTCGGTCGCCGATGCCACCAAGGCGGCGGACGCGGAGATCAACTCGCTGATCAACAAGGCCTCCTGAGCCGAGGTGCTCGACCCTCGTTGACTTCCGGTGCCTTGTCCGGCCGCCCGGCCGGACAAGGCCGATCAGGCGGCCGGCGGCCCGGAAGGCGCCGGCCGCCCGACTGATGCAGAACCCTTCGAACGGAAGGCCAGCACAGTGAGTGCCGCCGACATCAAGACAGCCGGCCCGGAGGAGTCCGTCACACGGACGCCTCACGGTGACGGCCCGGCGCCGTCCGTACCCCGGCGAAGCCGGTGGACGGACGGGCCGCTGCTGCCCTATCTGCTGATCGCGCCGGCTGTCGTGGCAATCGCCGCGGTGTTCGTCTGGCCGTTGGCCAAGACCGTGATCATGTCCTTCCAGGACGTCGGCCGGCGGGAGCTGTGGACCGGTCAGGCCCCCGAGTGGGTCGGCTTCGAGCAGTTCACCAACATCCTCGGCGACGGCGAGTTCTACGACGTCCTGTGGCGCACCGTACTGTTCATGGCCGTCTGCGTCGTCGCCACGATGGCCATCGGTCTCTTCCTCGCCCACTCCATGCAGCGCATGACCAAGGCGGTGCGCCTGCTGCTGACCGGCGCGCTCATCGCCGCGTGGTCACTGCCGCTGCTCGTCGCCACCTCGATCTTCCGCTGGTTCGCCGACTCCGACTACGGCGTCGCCAACATGGTGCTGACGAAGTACCTCGGCCTCGACTTCCAGGGCCACAACTGGTGGCTCGACCCCAAGCAGGGCTTCTTCATGATCGGTGCCGTCGTGGTGTGGGGCGCGGTCCCGTTCGTCACCGTCACCCTCTACGCCGCGCTCACCCAGGTGCCGTCGGAACTGGAGGAGGCCGCGGAACTCGACGGCGCCGGACGGCTCGGCGTCTTCCGCTACGTGACCTGGCCGGTGATCAAGCCCGTCTTCCAGATGGTCGCCACGCTCTCGGTGATCTGGGACTTCAACGTCTTCGGCCAGGTCTTCCTGATGCGCGGCAACAAGCCGGAGAAGGACTACAACCTGCTCGGCCTCTACTCCTACGAGAAGGCCTTCGAGTCGAACTCCTTCAGCCAGGGCGCCGCCATCGCGCTGATCACGGTGCTGCTCCTGTCCGGCGTGGCCGTCTACTACCTGCGCCAGCTGCTCAAGATCGGAGAGGTCGAGTGAGCGACACGACCGCCACGCGCGCCATGGCGCCCGGCCACCGCCCGGACCGCAAGAAGCCCAGTCGGCACTTCTACAACGCCGTGGGACTCGTCGCCTTCCTGGTCATGGCCTTCCCGGTCTACTGGCTCGTGGTGAGCGCCCTGCGCCCCAACACGGAGATCCGCTCCTACGACCAGAAGCTCTGGCCGACCTCCATCACCTTCGACAACTTCCGCCGGGCGATCGAAGCGCCGAACTTCGGCACCGCCGTCCAGTCCAGCCTGATCGTCTGCGTGACGGCCGTCGTCGGCGCGATGGTGCTGTCCACGATCGCCGCCTTCGCGATCGGCCGCTTCCGGTTCGCCGGCCGCAAGCTCTTCATGATCGTGCTGCTCGTGGTGCAGTTGCTGCCGCCCACGGCCATGCTCATACCCCTCTACATCCAGCTGAACGACCTCGGCGCGATCAACGAGTACTGGGGCGTCATCGTCATCTACCTCGTCTCCACGCTGCCCTTCGCCACCTGGATGATCCGCGGGTTCGTCGTGAACATCCCGCTGGAGCTGGAGGAGGCCGCCATGGTGGACGGCTGCTCCCGGATGGGCGCCTTCTGGCGGGTGGTCTTCCCCCTGCTCGCCCCCGGCCTCGCCGCCGCGTCGATCTTCTCCCTGATCAACGCGTGGAACGAGTACCTGCTCGCCTACATCGTGCTCCAGGACAACGACAAGTACACGCTCAACGTGTGGCTGATGAACTTCACCACCTCGCGCGGTACCGACTACGGAGCCCTGATGGCCGCCTCGACACTCATCGCGATCCCGGTCGTCGCGTTCTTCATGATCGTCCAGAAGAAGATGGCCGCTGGCCTCACCTCCGGCGCCGTGAAGGGATAACGCCACCCGATGACGACAATCGCCAGCGGCACCGACACACTCACCCGCGACGCGCTGACCGTCCTCCAGCCGGGCTTCACCGGGACCACGGCCCCCGACTGGCTGCTCCGGCGGCTCGGTGAGGGCCTCTCCTCGGTCGGACTGTTCGGCCGGAACATCGCCTCGCCCGAACAGTTGTCCGCCCTCACGGCCCAGTTGCGCGCCGAACGCGAGGACGTCCTGGTCGCCATCGACGAGGAGGGCGGCGACGTCACCCGTCTGGAGGTGCGCACCGGCTCCAGCTTCCCCGGCAACCACGCGCTGGGCGCGGTGGACGACGTGGACCTGACCGAGGCCGTCGCCCGTGAACTCGGCAGGCGGCTGGCCGAGTGCGGAGTGAACCTCAACTGGGCGCCCTCCGCCGACGTCAACTCCAACCCCGGCAACCCGGTCATCGGCGTACGGTCCTTCGGCGCCTCCACCGACCTGGCCGCCCGGCACACCGCCGCCTATGTCACCGGCCTCCAGTCCGCGGGGGTCGCCGCCTGCACCAAGCACTTCCCCGGGCACGGCGACACCGCCGTGGACTCCCACCACGCGATGCCCCGCATCGACGTGGACGCCGAGGTCCTCCAGGCGCGCGAACTGGCCCCGTTCCGCGCGGCGATCGCCGCCGGCAGCAAGGCCGTGATGAGCGCGCACATCCTGGTTCCGGCCCTGGACCCGGAGCTTCCGGCAACGTTGTCCCGCCGGGTGCTGACCGACCTCCTGCGCGGCGAACTCGGCTACGAGGGCCTGATCGTCACCGACGGCATGGAGATGCGGGCCATCGCGGACAACTACGGCATCCGGCGCGGCAGCGTCCTGGCCGTCGCCGCCGGGGCCGACGCGATCTGCGTGGGCGGCGGACTGGCCGACGACGAGACCGTGACCGGTCTGCGCGACGCCCTGGTCGCCGCGGTCCGCTCCGGGGAACTGCCCGAGGAACGGCTGGCGGACGCGGCCGAACGGGTCCGCGCCCTCGCCCGCTGGACCGCCGCGGCCGGGAGCCGGGCCGGGGCGCGGGGCGTCGCCGACCCGGAGGTCGGACTGCGGGCGGCCCGGCGCGCGCTGCGCGTCACCGCCGCGGAGGACTTCACCCCGCTCACGGACCCGCCCTACGTCGCCGCCCTCACCCCCGTCGCCAACATCGCCGTCGGTGACGAGACCCCGTGGGGCGTGGCCGCGGAGCTCGGCCGCCTCCTGCCGGGCACCCGGACGGGCAGCTTCGCCGGCGAGGACGCGGCGCGCGCGGCCCTCCAGGAGGCCGGCACCCGGCGGGTGGTGGCCGTCGTCCGTGACGAGCACCGCCACCCCTGGATGGCGGCGGCCCTGGACACCCTGCTCGCGGCCCGCCCGGACACGGTGATCATCGAGATGGGCGTGCCCCAGGCCCCCGCGCGCGGCGCCCTCCACATCGCCACCCACGGCGCGGCCCGCGTCTGCGGCAGGGCGGCGGCGGAGGTCCTCACGGGCGCGTGATCCGCCCACCGGCCCCGCGCCGCGGCCGGGCCGCACGGCCGCCGACGCGATGACGCCGGCCACCCCCAGGGGGGTGGCCGGCGTCAGGCGGTCCGGGGGTCAGATGCCCTGCCAGTCCGGCTTGTTGACGTAGGTGTGGCGGAAGTAGTCGGCCAGCTTCAGCTTGGACGCGGCGGCCTCGTCGGCGACGACCGTGGCGTGCGGGTGGAGCTGGAGTGCCGAGGCGGGGCAGACGGCGGCCAGCGGACCCTCGACGGTCGCCGCGACCGCGTCCGCCTTGCCCTCGCCCGTGGCCAGCAGCACCAGGTGCCGGGCCTCCAGGATCGTCCCGATGCCCTGCGTGATGACGTGGTGCGGCACCTGCTCGACGTCGCCGTCGAAGAAGCGCGCGTTGTCGGCGCGGGTCTGCTCGGTCAGGGTCTTGATCCGGGTGCGCGAGGCGAGCGACGAGCACGGCTCGTTGAACCCGATGTGCCCGTCCGTCCCGATCCCGAGCAGTTGCAGGTCGACGCCGCCGGCCTCGGCGAGCGCCCGGTCGTAGGCCGCGCAGGCCGAACGGACGTCGTCGGCCGTGCCGTCGGGCCCGAGGAAGGCGTCCATCCCGATGCCGAGCGGCTCCAGCACCTCCCGGCGCAGTACCGAGCGGTAGGACTCGGGGTGCTCGGCGGGCAGCCCCACGTACTCGTCGAGCTGGGCGATCCGCGCCCGCGAGAGGTCCGCCGCTCCGGAGCGCACCTTGGCCGCCAGCGCCTCGTACACGGGCAGGGGAGTGGAGCCCGTGGCCACGCCGAGCAGGGCGTCGGGCTTGCGCCGGAGCAGCTGCGCCATCGCCTCGGCGATGAGTTCGCCGCCCGCTCTGGCATCCGGAACGATGACAACTTCCACGCTGGGGCCTGCCGATCTGAAGTGGATCTGAAGGGGACGGACCCGGTAATGGGGGTCGTGTGGTTTAGACCAATCCAAGCCCAATCTAACAGAGTCGGGCCTCTGCGCGTCGCGCCCGTCCGCCCGTGGGACGGAGGCGGCGGGGGCGGACGCCCGGACCCGGACCGCGACCGGCGTACGACGGCGTGAGCCGGGGGGAGTCGAGGCGCTCACGGAAATCACCCCGCCATCCGGTCCCGCCGCCGGGCGGGGCGGGCTAGGCTGCGGGGGACACGCCGGAAGTTCCGGAAGTTCCGGTCAGCCGACCGGAGCGGGATCCGCCCCGACCGGTCGTCCGGTGAAGAAAACGCAACAACCGCCGTCCCGCGCATGGACAGGGCAAGTGGTCTAGTCCAGAATGCTGCGGAGACGTCTCGAAGAGCGCACACGCGCGGCCCCGCCCGCGTACGACAGGTGAACGCACGAGCCTCCGCCTTCCCCGCACAGGAGGGCGGACCGAGGATCCGGAGCTCTCTGCCCTGACTGCCCCGGTTCCTCATCCTTCGGCCGACCGGGACCGCACGCCCGCGGCCGATGCTGCTCCGGGCTGCGGTGCCGGGAGGGTTGAGGGTCCCTCTCAGGCGCCGCGGCCCGCGGGTGTCTCCGTGGCCCCCGCGCCTCCGCAGCCTTCTTCGCATTCGCACGATTCGGGCCCGCACACATGCCCGGGTACGCTCGCAGACGTGCCCTCCATGAACGAACTCGTACGCCAGCACACCGCGCTCGACGACTCCGATCTCGAGTGGCTGCACATGCTGGTCTCGGAGTGGCAGCTGCTCTCCGACCTGTCCTTCGCCGACCTGGTCCTGTGGGTCCCCACCCTGGACGGCACCCGGTACGTCTCGGTCGCCCAGATGCGGCCCAACACGGGACCCACCTCATACCAGAACGACATGGTCGGCCACCTCGTCCCGCGCGGCCGCCGCCCGATGCTGGACGCCGCGCTCGACGAGGGCCGGATCGTGCGGGAGGGCGACCCCGAGTGGCGCGAGGAGGTCCCGGTCCGCGTCGAGTCCATCCCGGTACGACGGCAGGGACGCGTCCTCGGCGTCATCGCGCGCAACACCAACCTGCTCACCGTGCGCACCCCGAGCCGGCTGGAGCTGACGTATCTGCAGAGCGCCTCCGACCTGGCGCAGATGATCGCGGCCGGCTCCTTCCCGTTCCCGGACCAGCAGGTCGACATGGACGCCTCGCCCCGCGTCGGCGACGGCCTGATCCGGCTGGACGCGGACGGCATCGTCCAGTACGCCTCGCCCAACGCGCTCTCCGCCTACCACCGCCTCGGCCTCGCCGCCGACCTCGTCGGCCACCACCTCGGCGAGACCACCGCCGAACTCGCCCCCTCCCGGGCCCCGGTGGACGAGGCCCTGGTGAAGCTGGCCAGTGGCTGGGCGCCCCGGGAGTTCGAGATCGAGGCCCACGACGGGGTGATCCAGTTCCGGGCCATCCCGCTCAAACCCAAGGGCACGCGCATAGGTTCGCTGGTGCTGCTGAGGGACGTGACCGAACTGCGCCGCCGCGAGCGGGAGTTGATCACCAAGGACGCGACGATCCGGGAGATCCACCACCGGGTCAAGAACAACCTCCAGACGGTGGCGGCCCTGCTCAGGCTGCAGGCCCGGCGCATCGAGTCGGCGCGCGGCCGCGAGGCCCTGGAGGAGGCGGTCCGCCGGGTCGGCTCGATCGCCATCGTGCACGAGACGCTGTCCCAGAACCTGGACGAGCGCGTGGAGTTCGACGAGATCGCCGACCGGGTGCTCGCGATGGTCGCCGAGATCTCACCGGGCAAGGTGACCGGCCGGCGCAGCGGCCGCTTCGGGATCCTGGACGCGGAGGTCGCCACCCCGCTCTCCATGGTGCTGACCGAGGTCCTGCAGAACGCCCTGGAACACGGCTTCCGCGAGGGCGAGACGGGGACGGTGGAGGTCTCCGCGGTCCGCGGCGGCACCTCGCGCGAGGCCCGACTGCTCGTCACCGTCCAGGACGACGGCGTGGGTCTGCCCGACGGCTTCGACCCGCACAGCTCGGGCAACCTCGGCCTGCAGATCGTACGGACCCTGGTCGAGGGGGAGTTGGGCGGCACCTTCGACATGGTGCCGGCCCCGGAGCGCGGCACCCGGGTGATCCTCGACATCCCCGTGCAGACGCACAAGTAGCCCGCGCGGCAGAAGCGTCGGACCCCGCACAGCAAAGAGCCCCGGACCGAAGTCGGTCCGGGGCCAGTCGCTCGTTGCGTCCTGTGTGCGCATCGGGGGTACTGCGCGCTGCGGCTCGGGGGCGGGAGATGCGTACTCGTTGCACGCGCCGCCAAGCTCAGGCTGTCAGCGGGGTGGCTGTGGTCAGGCGGAGGCCTGACGAGCCCGGTTGCGGGCGGCGCGGCGCTTCATCGCACGACGCTCGTCCTCGCTGAGACCACCCCAGACGCCGGAGTCCTGACCGGACTCGAGCGCCCACTGCAGGCACTGCTCCATAACGGGGCAGCGACGGCAGACGGCCTTGGCTTCCTCGATCTGCAGCAGCGCGGGACCGGTGTTGCCGATGGGGAAGAACAGCTCGGGGTCTTCCTCGCGGCAAACGGCGTTGTGACGCCAGTCCATGGCTGCTACCTCTCTTGGTCTTACATACGGTTGCTTGTGAATGTGAACGCTTTCACGAATCCCTCGACAAGGGAAGGGCCGACTGCCAGGTTCCCTGGTGTGGTCCTGTGATTCGTAGAGGGGTTCCGGTGATCTCTGGGGCCCGTGTGGTGGGCCGTCCCGATCGCCACGTAGAGACTCGCAAACCTCAGCGGCGGATACAACCCCTTCCGGAAAGTTTTTTTTGATTCCTCGGTGTCGACTAGGTCACAGCCGTACTTCCATGGGGTGGATCCTGGCCTAAACGTTCGAGTGAAAGGACTTTCGCCTCTTCTACTCACACAATCACACGCAGTGCACGGCGTACGCCTGTGAACGTCACGCTTCGACGCAGTCCCAGGTGGTCACCGTCCATCTGGAGGGGGAGCGGCACCTTCGAATGCAAGGTGAAGCGGCTCAGATCGTGCAGGGAGGTCGCATGCCTGCCCTGGGGTCCGCGCTCGGGGGACGAAGTGAGCAACTGGGTGCCATACCGGGCAACCGCGGCGGTCGACAGGCGGCTGAGACCGAGCACATCGAGCCCGGTATCGAACGAGGCCTTAGGTGACGTGTACATCGGACGATTGCCGAGATACGTCCACGGCGAGGTGTTCGAGACTATCGCCACCACCAGTTCGGTCAGCGGATCCTCCCCGGCGCGCTCCAGGGTGATCGCCCCGCGCCGCCGGCTCGACTCCCCGAGGAACTGGCGGACCACCTGCCGTACGTACAGGGCGTGCGTGGACTTCCTGCCGCGCTCGCGCTGCTGCTCCACCCGGCCGACCACACCGGCGTCGAAACCGAGCCCGGCGTTGAAGGTGAACCAGCGCTCCGGCACCGCCGCGTCGCCGGTGCCCGGCGTGCCCGAGGCCAGACCCAGGCCGACGGTGCGCTCGCTGCCCAGGCGCAGGGCGTCCAGGATCGCGCCGGTGGCCTCCACGGCGTCGTTGGGCAGGCCCAGCGCGCGGGCGAAGACGTTGGTGGAGCCGCCGGGCACCACCGCCAGGCGGGGCAGGCGCTCGGGGTTCGGGCCGCGGTGCAGCAGACCGTTGACGACCTCGTTGACCGTGCCGTCGCCGCCGAGGGCCACCACCAGGTCGATGTCGTCGCTGTCCGCGGCCTGCCGGCCCAGGTCGCGGGCGTGGCCGCGGTACTCGGTGGTGACCGCGTCCAGCTTCATCTCGCTGGCGAGCGCGTGGATCAGGACGTCGCGCGTACGTGCGCTTGTGGTGGTTGCCGCCGGGTTGACCACGAGAAGTGCACGCATGAGGTGCAGCGTACCTACCGGACAGTACCGACCCCACCCCGAGGTAGGGATCCGGTAAGAGGACGGGGCGTGAGCCTGCACACGGTGGCCGGGGCCGCGAGGGCTACCCTGCTGGAGTGAGCAGTGACCGCGAAACCGCACCGAAGACCGAGCCCACGGACGCCACGGACACGGCGGACACCGCCGGTCCGCGCCCGCGGCGGCTGACGTACGCGGCGGCGCTGGCCGGGCTGGAAGGGCTCGTGCTGGTCGTCGGCGGGATCTGGATGCTCGTCGCGGGCGCCACCGGCCACGAGGGCGACCGGCAGACCGGCGTCACCGGCGGCATCACGGTGCTCGTGCTCGCGCTGCTGCCGCTGCTCGCCGCCCGCGGACTGCTGCTGCGCCGCGGCTGGAGCCGGGGGCCGGCGGTCATCACGCAGATCATGGCGCTGCCCGTCGCCTACAACCTGCTGCGGTCCGACGGCCTCGCCATCCCGGCCGGCATCGTGCTCGCCGTGGTGGCCGTCACGTCGCTGGTGCTGCTCGTCAACCCGGAGACGACCAGGGCCCTCGACATCAGGGGCCCGGGCCGGGCCGGGGAGACCGGGCAGCGGTAACCGGCAACGGCCGACCTCCGCCCCGGCCGTCCCGGTCCCTCTTCTCCTACTCCTCCACGAGCAGCTTCTCCCGCAGCTGGGCCAGTGTGCGGGCCAGCAGCCGGGAGACGTGCATCTGCGAGATGCCGACCTCCTGCGCGATCTGCGACTGGGTCATGTTGCCGAAGAAGCGCAGCAGCAGGATCCGCTTCTCGCGCGGCGGCAGATCCTCCAGCAGCGGCTTCAGCGACTCCCGGTACTCCACGCCCTCCAGCGCCTCGTCCTCGGCGCCGAGGGTGTCCGCGACCGCCGGGGACTCGTCGTCCGTGTCGGGGACGTCCAGGGACAGCGTGGAGTAGGCGTTGGCCGACTCCAGGCCCTCCAGCACCTCCTCCTCGGAGATGGCGAGCTTCTCCGCCAGCTCGTGCACCGTGGGGGAGCGGCCGTGGAGCTGGGACAGCTCGGCCGTCGCGGTGGTCAGCGCCAGACGCAGTTCCTGGAGCCGGCGCGGCACGCGCACCGCCCAGCCCTTGTCCCGGAAGTGCCGCTTGATCTCGCCGACGACCGTCGGAGTGGCGTACGTGGAGAACTCCACGCCGCGGTCCGGGTCGAACCGGTCGACCGACTTGATCAGGCCGATGGTGGCGACCTGGGTGAGGTCGTCCAGCGGCTCGCCGCGGTTGCGGAAGCGGCGCGCGAGATGCTCGACGAGCGGCAGGTGCATGCGGACGAGCTGGTTGCGCAGCTCGGCGTACTGCGGGCTGCCCTCCTGCAGGGCGCGCAGCTCGACGAACATCGCACGTGCGCCACTGCGGTCGTGCGGGTCGTGCCGCGCGTTGTGCACGATCGGCGCGGCGCGCGATCCGTCCTCGCCGTTGCGCTCGTGCTCGCTCATCGTCCCGCCCGTCGCCCTTCCCCGAGCCCTCGCCTCCTTCCCCGAGTTCTCGCCTTCGCTCGAACGGGGGGAGTCCCCGTGAGGGGGAGGGCCGCCGTGGCCGGCGACCAGCGGCTCGTCCTCCGGGTGCGGCCTGGCCTGCTCCGGGATGCCGTCGATACCGTCCGCCGCGCGCCGGGCCGCGGCCGGACCGCCCCGGGCGGCCCCGCCCGGAGCCCCGGCCCCGTCCGCGCGCGCCGGGGTCCCGCCCTCGGGCAGCTCCCGTGTGCCGCGCTCTTCGTCCCGCACCGGACCGTCCCCGTTCCTCACGCCGGCCCGGGTCCCGCGCCGCGCTGTTTGTAGAGGCTGATCGACACGGTCTTGTCGTCGTCCACGGCGGAGGAGACCTTGCCCGCGAGCGCGGACAGGACGGTCCAGGCGAACGTGTCCCGCGAAGGCGCGTGACCGTCCGTCGTCGGGGCCGAGACGGTGACCTCGAGCGAGTCGTCGACCAGCCGGAAGACACAGCTGAGCACCGAGCCGGGCACGGCCTGCTGGAGCAGGATCGCGCAGGCCTCGTCGACCGCGATGCGCAGGTCCTCGATCTCGTCGAGGGTGAAGTCCAAACGGGCCGCGAGGCCGGCCGTGGCCGTCCGCAGCACCGACAGGTAGGCACCCGCAGCCGGCAGCCGGACCTCCACGAAGTCCTGGTTCGCCGCGGGCTCGCCTGCGATCTGGGACACCCTCACCTCCAAGGTGGTACAAGCTTTCTCAGGGCCGGGGGCATCCCCCCGGGGCAACGCGATACATGGTTCAGCGGTGACGCTACCGCGCGCCCGGCCTTTCTGTCCCCGGGCCCCGACCCCTTGCTGTCACTCATAGTAAACCTACGGATACGCTCCGTGGCTAGGGGTCTGCGGGCCCAAATGGGAACGGCGGGCGCCGGGTTGACGTACCCAGACGTCAGACGGTCGAACCGTCCGCCGGTTCCCGTCACACGAGCACGTGGTCCACGAAGCACCAGCGCCAGTCCTCGCCGGGCTCGAAGGTCCGCATCACCGGATGCCCGGTGTCCTTGTGATGCTTGGTCGCATGCTGTCCCGGTGAGGAGTCGCAGCATCCGACGTGGCCACAGGACAGGCACAGCCGCAGCTGCACCGGATGCGTGCCGTCCGCCAGGCACTCCGGACACGTCTCGCACTCGGGCGCGGGCTCCGGGTGCGGCAGCGTGCCGGCGTGCGTGCACTGTTTCATGATTGCCAGATTACGACGCGCGTGCGGGTGACCGCGCGGAAAGCGGCAGGGCGACGAACGACGGGTGGGCGAGGACCATGGACGTAGTGCCGCTGCTGTTCCTGGTGGCGGGCAGCGCCGCGGTGGCCGGGGCCGCCCGGCGCACGCCAGTACCGGCGCCCCTGCTGCTGGTCGCGGCCGGACTGGCGGTCTCCTACGTCCCCGGGGTCCCCGCCTACGCCCTCGATCCCGGCGTGGTCCTGCCCCTGCTCCTGCCGCCGCTGCTGTACACCTCCGCCAGTGACAGCTCCTACCTCGACCTGCGCGCGCAACTGCGTCCCGTGGCGTTGCTCTCCGTCGGGTACGTACTGTTCGCGACCTTCGTGGTCGGCTGGGCCGCGTACCTGCTCGTGCCGGGACTGCCGCTGACCGCGGCGCTGGTCCTCGGCGCGGTGGTCGCGCCGCCGGACGCGGTCGCGGCGACGGCCGTGGCCCGGAGGGTAGGGCTCCCCTCGCGGATCACCACGATCCTCCAGGGCGAGTCCCTGCTCAACGACGCCACCGCGATCACCGCCTACCGGGTGGCGCTGGCCGCCGCGGTCGGCGAGGGCGCGACCTGGGCGGGTGGCGTGGGGGAGTTCCTGATCGCGGCGATCGGCGGCGTCGGCATCGGTCTGGTGGTGATGGCGCCGCTGCACTGGCTGCGCACCCACCTGAAGGAGGCGCTGCTGCAGAACACGCTCTCCCTGCTGATCCCGTTCGTCGCCTACGGCGTCGCCGAGCAGGTGCACGCCTCCGGAGTCCTGGCCGTCGTCACCGTCGCCCTCTACCTAGGGCACCGCGCCTGGGAGGTCGACTTCGCCACCCGGCTCCAGGAGGAGGCGGTGTGGAAGATGGTGGCGTTCGTCCTGGAGTCGTCGGTGTTCGCCCTCATCGGACTCCAGCTCCCGGTCGTCCTCAGAGGCCTCGGGACGTACTCGGGACCCGAGGCCGCCTGGTACGCGATCGCCGTCTTCCTGGTGGTCGTCGCCGCCCGGTTCGTGTGGGTGTACCCGGCGGCGTTCCTGCCCCGGCTGCTGTCCCGGCGCATCCGGGAGCGCGAGGAGAACCCCACCTGGAGGGGCGCGATGGTCACCGCGTGGGCCGGGATGCGGGGCGTGGTGTCCCTGGCCATCGCCTTCTCGATCCCGGTCACGCTGCACGACGGCGGCCCCTTCCCGAAACGGAACCTGCTGCTCTTCCTGACCTTCACGACGGTCATCGGGACCCTGGTGGTGCAGGGCCTGACCCTGCCGCCGCTGATCCGGCTGCTGAAGTTCCCCGAGCGCGACACGCGCGCGGAGACCCTGGCCGAGGCGAACGCGCAGGCGCAGGCGTCCCTGGCCGCCGAGCGGCGCCTGGAGGAACTCCTGACCGACGAGCGCAACGCCCTGCCCCCGCCGCTCGCCGACCGCCTCCGCACGGTCCTGGAGCGCCGCCGCAACTCCGTCTGGGAGCGCCTCGGCCAGGCCAACCCGGTCACCGGCGAGTCGGTCGACGACACCTACCGCCGCCTGTCCCGCGACGTGATCGGCGCCGAACGCGAGGTCTTCGTCCGCCTCCGCGACGGCCGCTACATCGACGACGAAATGCTGCGGACCTTGCTGCGCAGGCTGGACCTGGAGGAGGCGGCGGCGTACCGAGAGACGGCGTGAGGCCTTCGGCAGACCGGGCGGGGTCTCCGAGGGCTGCGGGGGTCCGGGTGCGGGGCCGCGTGGTGTGGGGAGGCGCCGGGCGGTCCTCGCGGAGGCCGCGTCGTCGGGTCCGAGGGCCGGGTCGGGGCGGGGTGCGGGGGGCCGGGTGTCGGGCGGTGTGGGGAGGTGCCGGGCGGGCCTTCCGGAGGCCGCGTCATCGCGTCGGGGTGCCGGGGCGGGGTGCGGGGGGCCGGGTGTCGGGCCGCGTGGCGTGGGGAGGTGCCGGGCGGGCCTTGCGGAGACCGCATCGTCGTGTTTGGGGCCGGGGCGGGGCGTGGGACAGCGTCGCCGCGTCCGGGTGCCCGGTCGGGGCATGAGGGTCCCGGGCGGCGCAGGCGGGTGCCGGGTGTGACGGCGGGGTGGCGGCGTCCGTCCGACGGGTGGCTCAGGCGGGCGCCGGGAAGGGCTTGCCCGAGACCGCCGGATGGCGGCGTCCGGTGGGCGGGTGGTTCAGGCGGGTGCCGGGGAGGGGCTGCCCGAGACCGTCGGGTGGCGGTGTCCGGTCGGCGGGCGGTTCAGACGAGCGCCGGGAAGGGGCTGCCCGTGACGACCGCGGCGATGGACGTGCCGCTCGGGAAGGCGTCCTCGGCGGCCAGGGTGACCAGGCCGTACAGCAGTTTGGCGACGTAGAGGCGTTCGACGGGGACGCCGTGCCGCGCGGTGAAGTCCTCGGCGAAGGCGTCGAGTTCGGCCGGGACACGGGCGTAGCCGCCGAAGTGGAAACGGTCGTCGAGCGACCACGCGCCGCGCCGGGCGCCGAAGGCCCGCTCCTGCAGGGCCTCGATGTCCGCCGCCAGGAAACCGCCCCTGAGGACCGGTATGCCGAGGGCGCGCCGACCGGGCGCGAGACCGGCTGCCAGGCCGGCCAGCGTGCCGCCGGTGCCGCAGGCCAGCGCGACGACGTCCGCGTGCTCGCCCAGCTCCTCGCCCAGGGCCCGGCAGCCGCGTACCGCCAGGGCGTTGCTGCCGCCCTCCGGGACCACATGCGCGCCCTCGGCGCCCGCGGCGCGCAGCAGGGCCGCCAGCGTCTCCGGCTCGGCCTTGCGGCGGTACGTCGACCGGTCGGTGAAGTGCAGCCGCATCCCGTCGGCCGCGCAACGCGCCAGGGAGGGGTTCAGCGGGCGCTCGGCCAGCTCCTGGCCACGGACCACACCGACCGTCGGCAGGCCCAGCAGGCGGCCCGCCGCGGCCGTCGCGCGCAGGTGGTTGGAGTAGGCGCCGCCGAAGGTCACGACCGTCCGGCCGGCCGCGGCCCGCAGGTTCGGGGCGAGTTTGCGCCACTTGTTGCCGATCAGCTCCGGGTGGATCAGATCGTCGCGCTTCAGGAGCAGCCGCAGTCCACGACGGGTGAACCGGTCGTCGGTGACCTCCTGGAGGGGCGAGGGCAGCCGGGGGGACAGCGCGGTGAGGCCGGGGGCGGCGGAGCGGGTCATCCGGCCATTGTCGCCGCCCGGCCAGGGAAGCGGCGCGGCCGGCGAGGCACGGCGAATCCGCTGGTCACGGAAAAGGGAACCGCAATTTCTGCCCGTGCCGGCAGTGATCCATTCCCGCTCTTTCGGGTAATAGCACGACCACGCTCCGTACTGGAAGGCTGGCGCACGCAAATCGATGCACGGCGCCGAGCGTGCCGGGCATGAGCGGGAGGGCAATTCTCTATGTCGGTAGGCGAAGAGGTCCGCACGGAGCAGGACCGGCCGCAGCAGAGCCTCGGCACCGCGGCCGCGCGGAACCTGGCCACCACCACCAAGTCCGTTCCCCAGATGCAGGAGATCAGCTCGCGCTGGCTGCTGCGCATGCTGCCCTGGGTCGACGTGCAGGGCGGCACGTACCGGGTGAACCGGCGGCTGACCTACGCCGTCGGCGACGGCCGCATCACCTTCGTGAAGACGGGCGACCGCGTCGACGTCATCCCGGCCGAGCTCGGCGAACTGCCGGCGCTGCGGGACTACGAGGACGACGAGGTGCTCTCGGAGCTCGCCCAGCGCTGCCGCCAGCGCGAGATCGAGGCGGGCCAGGTCATCGCCTCCTTCGGCAACCAGGCCGAGGAGGTGTACCTGCTGGCGCACGGCAGGGTCCAGAAGGTCGGCACCGGCCCCTACGGCGACGACCAGGTCCTCGGCGTCCTCGCCAACGGCGCGTACTTCGGCGAGCAGGCTCTCGTCGACCCGGACGCCATCTGGGAGTACACGGCCCGCGCGGACACCGCGTGCACCGTCCTCGTGCTGTCCCGCCGCGACGTCGAGCAGATCGCCGAGCGCGCCGATTCGCTGCGCGCCCACCTCCGGCAGCAGGCCTCGGCCTCCGGGCAGAACGCCAACAACTACGGGGAGAAGGCGGTCGAACTCGCCGCCGGACACAGCGGTGAGGCGGACATCCCGCACACCTTCGTCGACTACGAGGCCAGCCCCCGCGAGTACGAACTGAGCATCGCGCAGACCGTCCTGCGCATGCACACACGCGTGGCCGACCTCTACAACCAGCCGATGAACCAGACGGAGCAGCAGATCCGGCTGACCGTCGAGGCGTTGAAGGAGCGCCAGGAGCACGAGCTGATCAACAACCGTGACTTCGGCCTGCTCCACAACTGCGAGTACGACCAGCGGATCCACCCGCACGACGGCGTGCCGAGCCCCGACGACATGGACGAGCTGCTCAGCCGGCGCCGCGGCACCAAGCTGTTCCTCGCCCATCCGCGCGCGATCGCCGCGTTCGGCCGCGAGCTGAACAAGCGGGGCCTGGTCCCGGAGACCATCGACATGGGCGGCAACCGCATCCCCACCTGGCGCGGGGTGCCGATCTTCCCGTGCAACAAGATCCCGGTCACCGAGGCGCGGACCAGCTCGATCATCGCCCTGCGCACCGGCGAGGAGGACCAGGGCGTCATCGGGCTGCGCGCGAAGGGCATCCCCGACGAGATCGAGCCGAGCCTGTCCGTGCGGTTCATGGGCATCAACGAGCAGGCGGTCATCAAGTACCTGGTCACGGCCTACTTCTCGGCCGCGGTGCTGGTGCCGGACGCGCTGGGCGTCCTGGAGAACATCGAGGTCGGCCGTTGGCGCTGACCACGCGCGCCGGCTCCCGGTGTCCCGGCCCGCCGGGCCGGGTACACCCCGGGGGTACGCGCCCGGTTCCGGCTGCGGAAGCGCCACCGTCCGCGGTCTCTTCGCGGGGGATCGAATGTGGATCGGATGGTTGAGTTCATGACGGAGACGACGCGGCGCCCGACCGGCGTGCCCCGCCCCGCCGGGGCCGAGCGGCCGGCGGGACCCGGCTCCGCCGAGAGCCTTCTCCCCCGCCCCACCCCCGGTCGGGCGGGGGGCCCGGCCGCGCCCGACGGGCACGACGCGGCGGTGATCCTCGAACGCTCCCGGGCCTCGGTCGACCCCGAACTGCGGGCGGCCGTCACCTCCCTGCCCGCCTCGATGCGCCGGATCGCGCGCTACCACTTCGGCTGGGAGCACGCCGACGGCACCCCGGCCGCGGGCAACGGCGGCAAGGCGATCCGCCCGGCGCTGGTCCTCACGGCGGCCACCGCGCTGGGCGGGCCGCCCGCCCGGGCGGTGGCGGCACGGGCCGCGGCGGCGGTCGAGCTGGTCCACAACTTCACGCTGCTGCACGACGACGTGATGGACCGGGACGCCACCCGGCGGCACCGGCCCACGGCGTGGACGGTGTTCGGCGAGAACGACGCGATCCTCGCGGGGGACGCGCTCCAGGCGCTGGCCCTGGGACTGCTCGCCGAGAGCCGGCATCCGGCGTCACCGGCCGCCGCCGCCCGGCTCGCGGGCTGTGTCGTCGAACTCTGCGAGGGCCAGCGGGCGGACACCGCCCTGGAACAGCGCGCTCCGGGCGAGGTCACACTCGCCGAGGTGCTCGTCATGGCCGAGGCCAAGACGGGCGCGCTGCTCGGCTGCGCCTGTGCCGTGGGGGGTCTGTACGCGGGGGCGGGGGAGGAGGAGGTCGAGGCGCTGGACGCGTTCGGCCGGCAGGCGGGGCTCGCCTTCCAGCTCATCGACGACGTGATCGGCATATGGGGCGACCCGGCGCGCACCGGGAAACCGGCCGGTGCCGACCTCGCCGCCCGCAAGAAGTCCCTGCCGGTGGTCGCCGCGCTGACCTCCGGTACCCCGGACGCCGCCGAACTGGCCGAGCTGTACGCCCGGCCGCACCAGGAGGGGGAGGAGGAGTACCTGGCGCTGGTGGTGGAGCGGGCCGGTGGGCGGGACTGGGCGCAGGCCCAGGCGGCCGACCGGATGGCCCGGGCCGTGGCCGACCTGGCCCGCGCCGTACCGGATCCGGAGAACGCGGGGGGACTGCTGGCCCTGGCCGAGTTCGTGACCAGACGCTCCAGCTGATCCGGCCGGAGAAGACCCCGGAGCCACCGGGCCCGTACGGCTCCTGACCCCGTACGGCCGCCGTCGGCTCCGGTGCGGCGGACCCCGCACTGCCCCACGGTGTGCGGGGCCCGCCCCTTTCACCTAGGCTCAACTCCCGTATTCCAAGCGGCACTTGAGTTGAGAGGGCGGACCATGGGCGTGGGGATCCGGGCGGCGGGGGAAGGCGACCGGGAACTGGTCGTGCGACTGCTGGACGAGGCCTTCCAGGACGACCCGGTGAGCGGCTGGGTCTTCCCGGAGCGGGAGTACCGCCGTACGACCCACCACCGGCTGATGGCCGCCTTCACCGACATCGTGCTCGCTGAGGGCCGGATCGACGTGACCGAGGACGGCACGGCGTGCGCCCTGTGGCTGTCGATGCCGGCGGCCGACGGCGACGGCCCGGACGGCGCCGGCGACTCGGACGACGCCGTACGGCTGCGCGAGAGCGTCGACCCGGCGAACGCGCGGGTCGAGGAGATCGCCCGGCTGATGGCCGAATCCCACCCGGCGGACCGCGCCCACGAGTACCTGTGGATGATCGGCGTCGCCCCGGCCCACCAGGGCGAGGGCCTGGGCGGCGCCCTCGTCCAGCACGTCCTCGACCGCTGCGACCGCGAGGGCCTGCCCGCCTACCTGGAGGCCAGCAGCGAGCGCAGCACGAAGCTCTACGAACGCCTGGGCTTCACCTTCACCGACCACACCCTCGACCTCCCGGCAGGCCCCAGAATGTGGCCGATGTGGCGCGAACCCATCACCGACCAGGACAGGCACTGACAGCACACGGCCGTCCTCGCGGCCTCACCGGCCGCCCGTCCTCCGGAGTCGCCGACGTGACCGAACCGTCCGCCGCACATGAAGCCGCTGTCACCGACCGGGGCCGCCTGGCGGGCAGCGCCTACCGCACCGACCGGGACCTGGCGGCCCGCCAGTCGCTCTACCGGTGGCAGGCACCCCGGTACGACCTGCCGGGCATCGTCGCCGAGCAGTTGAGCGCCGTACGCGGACGTGTGGTCGACGTCGGCTGCGGCAACGGAAAGTTCCTCCAGCGGCTTCGCCGGGACCGATCCGACCTGGCCCTGCTGGGTCTGGACATCTCTCCCGGAATGCTCGCCGGTGTCCCCGGTCCGGTCGCCGTCGCGGAAGCCACCCGCCTGCCGCTGGCCACGGAGAGCGTCGACTGCGCCTTGGCGATGCACATGCTGTACCACGTCCCGGACATCCCTCAGGCGGTCAGGGAGTTGTCCCGCGTCGTCGCCCGTGACGGGCTGGTGATCGTCTCCACCAACAGCGACGGGGACAAGGCCGAACTCGACGACTTGTGGCAGAGGGCCGCCGGCGACGTGCTCGGAACCGGACGAGGCCCGGCCCTGATCGCGCTCGGTGCCCGCTTCCCACTGGAGAAGGCCCCGGCCTTTCTGGGGGAGGAGTTCGGGCGGGTGCGGACGATCGAGCTGCCCGGCACCATCACCGTCCGGGACCCCGAGCCCGTCATCGCGTACCTGGCCTCCTACCAGGCCTGGGCGGACCAGCACGACGTGCCGTTCGAAGCCACGGTCGAGCGGGCGCGTGAGATTCTCGGCGACCACATCGCCCGGCACGGGACCTACGAGGTCGGGTGCCGATCCGGGATCCTCGTCTGTCGGCGCTGAAACAGGCAGGGTGACTTGCCGGGGCAGCGCGTCGTGATCGTGTGATCGACGGCTCCGGCCGGTTCAGGCCTGGAACTCGGTGAGGTCGATGGCGTGAACGCGCAGGGGGTAGCCGTACACCGGATGTGCCGTCTCCCGCTCGGGCGCCATGCCGAGCTTGCGGATGACGTTCTCGGAGGCGTTGTCACCCACCCGGTTGATGCTGATGACGCGGTCCAGGCCGCGGTCCTGGAGAGCGAACTCCAGCGTGGCGTGGGCGGCTTCGGACGCGTATCCCTGGCCCCAGAACTGTGAGCCGATCCGCCAGCTGATCGCCACGGCGGGCATCACCTCCGGCAGGAACTCGGGCACGGACAGTCCCGTGAAGCCGATCAGTTCGCCCGAGGCCAGCAACTCGACGGCGAAGAGCCCGAAGCCCTCCTCGTCCCACTCCTCCTCCCACCGCTCGATGTCCTCGGCCGTCCGGTCCAGGTCGCACACCGAGCCGTCGTCGATCCAGCGCATGACCCGTGGGTCCGCGTTGATGTCCGCCATCGGCGCGAGGTCGTCATCGTGCCAGGTACGGAGGAGAAGGCGGGGCGTGCGGATCTCGGTCATGCGCCCATCCTGCCGAAGGCAAGGGCCTCATCCGTAATCCGGCCCTCGCCCGCACCGCCGCCGCGGAACCATGAGGCGCCAAGCCTCCTGTGACCCGTGGCACTGCGAAGAAGACCGCACCCGATCCGTCATGGACGCCGTGCTCGGCGGACTGCGGACCGGGTGCGGTCAGGTGGGCGGTGCGACCCGCGAAACCGCGGGTCGGACGGCCTGGCCGAAGATCAGGCCTTCTTGGTCTCCCAGAAGATCTTGTCGATCTGGGCGATGTAGTCGAGCGCCTTCTGGCCCGTGGCCGGGTCGGTCGAGGCCTTCGCGGCGGAGAGGGCCTTCAGCGCGTCGTTGACCAGCTGGTGCAGCTCCGGGTACTTCTCGAAGTGCGGGGGCTTGAAGTAGTCGCTCCACAGCACGGAGACGTGGTGCTTCGCCAGCTCGGCGCGCTGCTCCTTGATGACGGTGGCACGCGTCTGGAAATGCGGGTCGTCGTTCGCGGCCATCTTCTCCTGGACGGCCTTCACCGACTCCGCCTCGATGCGGGCCTGGGCCGGGTCGTACACACCGCAGGGAAGGTCGCAGTGCGCGCTGACCTTGACCTTGGGGGCAAACAGGCGGGAAAGCATGGAGCCATCCTTCCTCGTGATCGTCTTCTCAGGTGGGACATTACTCCCTGCCAGGTGTGTTTTCGCGAGTGCCCCCTGGGGCTTAGGACAAAAGTCCGGGGTGAGACTGAGACTGGTGGAGGAACGTGACCGGGGAGGTGCCGGGGATGCCGGAGCTGTCGCAGGAGACCGAGCGCAGGGGCGCCGTACTGCCCTTCGGGCTGGCCGAGGTGACCGGGCCGTCCATGGTGCCCACGCTGCACCACGGGGACCGGCTCGTGGTGCAGTACGGCGCCCGGATCCGGCCCGGTGACGTGGTGGTCCTGCGGCATCCGTTCCAGCAGGACCTGCTGGTCGTCAAGCGCGCCTCGGAGCGGCGCGACAGCGGCTGGTGGGTGCTGGGCGACAACGCGTACGCGGGCGGGGACAGCACCGACTACGGGACCGTGCCCGAGGACCTGGTCCTGGGCAAGGTGTGGTTCCGCTACCGGCCGCGCAGGCGCGCTCAGCGCTCGCCGCTGGCGCTCGCGCGCTGGGTGCTCTCGGCGGCCCGGCCCGTGTTCACCGACCGGTCGGCCTCGAGCCGCTTGCGGGCTCGGTAGGCGGCGACGTTCGCGCGGGTCGCGCAGCGGTCGGAGCAGTAGCGGCGCGAGCGGTTGGTCGAGGTGTCCAGGTAGGCGTTGCGGCACGGCGCGGCCTCGCACAGGCCGAGGCGGTCGACGCCGTACTCCGTGAGGTGGAAGGCCAGGCCCATCGCCGCGATCGCCGCGTAGCCGGCGGTCGCGTTGGACGGGTGGTCCGCCAGGTGCATGTGCCACAGCGGGCGGCCGTCGTCGTCGCGGTGGTCGTGTCCCGAGATCTGCGGGCTCACCGGGAACTCCAGCAGCAGGGAGTTCAGCAGCGCCACCGCGAGCGTCTCGTCGCCCTGGTCGGCCGCCTCGAAGACCGAGCGCAGCCGGGCCCGCACCGAGCGGAAGCGCGTGACATCGGCGTCGGTGGCCCGGCGGGCCGCGGAGGCGTTGGCGCCGAACAGGTCCCGGACCGCGTCGACCGAGGTCAGAGCGTCCTTGCCCCGGGCCGGTTCCTCGCTGTTGACGAGACGTACGGCGTAATCCGAGTAATAGGCCAGTTCCACTTGTAGTCCTTACGGAGGCGCTCTATGGTCGGGTGAGCGATCGGTAACAGCCGGCTGGCCTTCAAGGGTATTACGTGACGTGGACAGGGAGGGCTGCGATGACGGAGACGACGACGGGCATCACCGCTGAGGGGACCGACTGGGCGGCGTGGCAGGAGAGCTGGGACCGCCAGCAGGAGTGGTACATGCCCGACCGCGAGGAACGCTTCCGCATCATGCTCGACATGGTCGAGGCGCTCGTCGGCACCGCCCCGCGCGTCCTCGACCTGGCCTGCGGCACCGGCAGCATCACCGCCCGGCTGCTCACCCGCTTTCCCGGGGCCACCAGCACCGGCGTCGACCTCGACCCGGCGCTGCTCGCCATCGCGCGCGGCACCTTCGACGGCGACGACCGGGTCTCCTTCGTGACCGCGGACCTCAAGGACCCCGACTGGCCGGCGAAGCTGCCGTACGACTCGTACGACGCCGTCCTGACCGCCACGGCCCTGCACTGGCTGCACAGCGAACCTCTCGCCGCCCTCTACGGCCAGGTCGCGAAACTCGTCCAGGACGGCGGTGTCTTCATGAACGCGGACCACATGATCGACGAGACCACGCCCCGGATCAACGCGGCCGAACGC
The DNA here is from genome assembly GCF_044750345.1 of Streptomyces sp. NPDC088817. Classification (NCBI taxonomy): domain Bacteria; kingdom Bacillati; phylum Actinomycetota; class Actinomycetes; order Kitasatosporales; family Streptomycetaceae; genus Streptomyces; species Streptomyces sp. NPDC088817. The sequence continues at coordinate 186,146 of NZ_JBIVJN010000003.1, read as the reverse complement.
GCCCAGCGGCACGAGCGCATGGAACAGGCCAAGCGGGCCGGCGCCCTGGACTGGGCCGAGTGGTGGCAGCTGGCCGCCAAGGACCCGGTCCTGGCCGGACCGACGGCCCGCCGCTTCGAGATCTACGGCGAGCACGCCGACGGCGACATGCCGTCCGCCGCGTGGCACGCGCGCGTACTGCGCGAGCAGGGCTTCGCCGAGGCCCGCCCGGTGTGGTGCTCGCCGTCGGACACCCTGCTGCTCGCCCTCAAGTAGGACACCGGGCGCACATGCGAGAGGGGCGGTACGGGATCCCCGTACCGCCCCTCGTCGTTCGCGTCCCGCTACAGCACCTTCGACAGGAAGGACTGCGTGCGCTCGTGCTGCGGGTTGGTCAGCACCTCGCGCGGATGGCCGGATTCCACCACCACGCCCTCGTCCATGAAGACCAGGCTGTCGCCGACCTCGCGGGCGAAGCCCATCTCATGGGTGACGACGACCATCGTCATCCCGGACTCGGCGAGGTCGCGCATGACGTCGAGGACGTCACCGACCAGCTCCGGGTCGAGCGCCGAGGTCGGCTCGTCGAACAGCATGAGCTTGGGGTCCATGGCCAGGGCGCGGGCGATCGCCACCCGCTGCTGCTGGCCGCCGGAGAGCTGCGAGGGGTAGTGCCCGGCCCGGTCCGCCAGGCCCACGCGCTCGAGGAGCTGCAACGCCCGGTCCCTGGCCTCGCCCCTGTTCACGCCCTTGACCTGGACCGGCGCCTCGATGACGTTCTCCAGCGCGGTCATGTGCGGGAACAGGTTGAAGCGCTGGAAGACCATGCCGATGTCCCGGCGCTTCATGGCGACCTCGCGGTCGCGCAGCTCGTACAGCTTGTCGCCGTGCTGGCGGTAGCCGACGAGCTCGCCGTCCACGTACAGCCGGCCCGCGTTGATCTTCTCCAGGTGGTTGATGCAGCGCAGGAACGTCGACTTGCCGGAGCCGGAGGGGCCGATGAGGCAGAACACCTCGCCGGGCCTGACCTCCAGGTCGATGCCCTTGAGCACCTCCACCTGGCCGAAGGACTTGTGGACGTCCTCCGCCCTCACCATCGCGACGCCGGTGTCGCGCACGGTGGTGTCCTGCTTGGTGAGCTTGTCGGTCATGCCGTGACCTTCCTGCTGGAGAAGGACGTCAGGTGCGCCCTGACCTTCTGCCACGGCGTCGGCGGCAGGCTGCGGCTGGAGCCGCGGGCGTAGTACCGCTCGATGTAGTACTGGCCCACGCTCAGCACCGAGGTCATGATCAGGTACCAGGCGGCGGCGAGGAAGTACATCTCCACCGGGGCGCCGGAGACCTGGCCGATGTCCTGGGCGTAGCGGAACAGCTCCGAGAACTGGACGGCCGCCACGAGCGAGGTCGTCTTCAGCATGTTGATGACCTCGTTGCCGGTCGGCGGCACGATCACCCGCATGGCCTGCGGGATGATGATCCGGCGCAGGGTCTTGGAGTGGCTCATGCCCAGCGCGTGGGCTGCCTCCGTCTGACCCTCGTCGACGGCGAGCAGGCCGGCGCGGCAGATCTCCGCCATGTACGCCGCCTCGTTCAGACCGAGGCCGAGCAGCGCCGTCAGCAACGGCGTCATGAAGTTCGACCAGTAGTCCTTGTAGAACGGCATCAGGTTGATGTACTCGAAGACCAGGCCCAGGTTGAACCACAGGAACAACTGGACCAGGACCGGGGTGCCGCGGAAGAACCAGATGTAGAACCAGGCGATGTTCGAGGTCACCGGGTTCTTGGACAGGCGCATCACCGCGAGGACGATGCCGCCGACGATGCCGATCAGCATCGAAAGGACCGTCAGCAGGAGGGTCTTGCCGACGCCGGTCATGATCCGGTCGTCGAAGAAGTAGTCCGGAACCGCGTGCCAGTTGATCTTGCCCTGGCCGAACGCGTAGATGATCGCGACCAGAATCGCGATCGCGACGACGGCGGTGAGGTACCGCCCGTAGTGCCGGACCGGAATGGCCTTGATGGCCTGCGGTCCGGCCGGGGGTGTGTCCTTCGTCCCCGCCGTCTTGTCGATGTCAGCAGTCACGGGTGTCGCCTCTCAGCGGCTGCTCGGCGCGGTCACTTGCCGCCGTTGATGACGGATTCCTTCACGGCACCGTCCTGGACGCCCCACTTCTCCAGGATCTTCTCGTACTCGCCGTTCTTGATGATCGCGTTCACTGCGGCCTGGAGCGCGTCGCGCAGCTGGGTGTTCGACTTGCTGACGGCCATGCCGTAGGGGGCCGCCTGGACCTGCGGGCCGACGACCTCGAAGTCGTTGCCGCCGCCGGAGGTCTTGACGGCGTACGCGGCGACCGGGAAGTCGGAGGAGACCGCGTCCGCGCCGCCCGAACGCAGTCGGGTCTGGGCCTGCTGGTCGTCGTCGAACGGCTCGATGGTGAGCTTCTTGCCGGCCGGGCACTTCTTCGCCTCGGACTTCGCCAGGTCCTCGGAGACCGTGCCGCGCTCCAGGGCGATCTTCTTGCCGCACAGGTCGGACCAGCCGTTGATGCCCTTGGTGTCGCCCTTGCGGGTGTAGATGGAGACACCGGCCGTCAGGTAGTCGACGAAGTCGACGCCCTCGCCGACCTTCTTGCCCGTGCTGGGGTCGACGCCGTCCTGGCGGCTCTTGTTGTCCGTCATGGCCGACATGGCGATGTCGTAGCGGTTGGACCGCAGGCCGGTGAGCAGGGCGTCGAAGGTGCCGTTCTCGAAATCGAGGGTCACCCCGAGCTGCTTGCCCAGCGCGGCCGCGACATCGGGGTCGAGGCCGACGACCTTGCCGGACTTGTCCTTGAACTCGACCGGCGCGTACGCGATGTCGGAGCCGACCTTGATGGTGCCCTTTTCCCGGATCTGGGCCGGGAGCATGTCGGCCAGCGGGGCCGCCTTCGCCGAGTCGCTGCCCGACGTCTCCTTCTTGTCCTTGGTCTGGTCACCGCAGCCGGTGAGAATCAGGGCGCCGGTGACCACGATCGCACCGACCGCAGCTAGCCGGGAGTGCGCGGCGGTCGGACGACGGGTGGAGCGTGTGGTCATGGTGTTCCTCCGGCTGATGGATGGCGCTGCCGACGGGGCGACGAGACCACACACCTTTCGAGTGTTGCGACCTCGCGTGATTGACCGCATCTTGCCATTCGGGCTGCGCCATTCAGGGGCGTCGCCATGTCAAAATCGGATAACGGGTGACCCCCGAACAGCGCAGAGCGGCTCCGGCAAAGCTGGACCATCTGCGGGAATGCCTTCTTCCGGCCGGAGGATCTTCGGCCCGTCCCAGGATGCGGTCCACCGCTGCAGGATGTTTGAGTGCAGTTGGGACCCTGTCGGGTATTCGACGATGAGTTGTCCCCATATTGGGCCAAGTGCCGAGTCCCCGTCATGTGACCTTGACGTTATGGACTCGTCGTTGACGCCGATCGTCCGGTAAGAAGGTTCTTTACACCCCTCATCCGGGGCTCGAGCGCGTGTGCGGCGCGCCCGTCGCGTAAGTGACCCAAGGCATCACTCACGGTCCATGCGCGGTCCCGCCCGTTCCCACCAGGAGCGGCAACCCTCAAACCATGAACACTTAAGGGGTAAAACGAAGTGGCAGCGGAGATCGTCAATCCTCGCAGCGACAGCGGTACGGACCAGGACGGCGGAGCGGAGCCGCTCGACTCCTTCGATCCGGCCTTCGCGCTGCACCGCGGCGGCAAGATGGCCGTGCAGGCCACGGTGCCCATCCGCGACAAGGACGACCTGTCCCTGGCGTACACGCCCGGCGTCGCGCGCGTGTGCTCCGCCATCGCGGAGCAGCCGGAACTGGTCCACGACTACACGTGGAAGTCGTCCGTGGTCGCCGTCGTGACCGACGGCACGGCCGTACTGGGGCTCGGTGACATCGGCCCCGAAGCCTCCCTCCCGGTCATGGAGGGCAAGGCGATCCTGTTCAAGCAGTTCGGCGGCGTGGACGCGGTGCCGATCGCGCTGAACTGCACCGACGTCGACGAGATCGTCGAGACCGTGGTGCGCCTCGCGCCGTCCTTCGGCGGTGTGAACCTGGAGGACATCTCGGCCCCGCGGTGCTTCGAGATCGAGCGCAGGCTCCAGGAGCGTCTGGACATCCCGGTCTTCCACGACGACCAGCACGGCACGGCGGTCGTGACCCTCGCGGCGCTGCGCAACGCGGCCCGGCTGAGCGGGCGGGCGATCGGGGACCTGCGGGCCGTCATCTCGGGCGCGGGCGCGGCCGGTGTGGCCATCGCCAAGATGCTGGTCGAGGCCGGTATCGGCGATGTCGCGGTCGCGGACCGCAAGGGCGTGGTGTCGGCCGACCGCACGGACCTGACCGAGGTCAAGCGCGAGCTGGCCGAGTTCACCAACAAGGCCGGCGTCAGCGGTTCCCTGGAGGACGCGCTGGCCGGGGCCGACGTCTTCATCGGCGTCTCCGGCGGCACGGTGCCGGAGGAGGCCGTGGCGTCGATGGCCGAGGGCGCGTTCGTGTTCGCCATGGCCAACCCGAACCCCGAGGTGCACCCCGAGGTCGCGCACAAGTACGCGGCGGTCGTGGCGACCGGGCGCTCGGACTTCCCCAACCAGATCAACAACGTCCTGGCCTTCCCCGGCATCTTCGCGGGCGCGCTCCAGGTGCGGGCGTCCCGGATCACCGAGGGAATGAAGATCGCGGCGGCCGAGGCGCTGGCCGGGGTCGTCGGCGACGACCTCGCCGCGGACTACGTGATCCCCTCGCCGTTCGACGAGCGGGTGGCACCCGCCGTGACCGCGGCGGTGGCCGCGGCGGCCCGTGCCGAGGGCGTGGCCCGTCGCTGAGCCGACCCGAACGGCCCCGTCCCCCGCGGACGGGGCCGTTTGCTTTTCCCGCGACCCTCGGCCTCCTGTCCGGCAAAGTCCTCCTGTCTGGCAAAGTCCTCCTGTCTGGCAAGAGGGTGAGCGTCACAGAGGTGCGTGGTTCCGTCGGCCGGGGCACACCCCTAGGGTCAAGGTCATGTTCGCTGTCTACGCCGCCCGAATCGACCGCGACCAGCCGCTGAGCGGCCTGGAGTCGGGGGAGCGCCCGGCCCCCGACGCCCGTCCCGGCTGGAGCACGGTCGATGTCAGGGCCGCCTCACTGAACCACCACGACCTCTGGTCGCTGAGGGGGGTGGGACTGTCCGAGGACAAGCTGCCCATGATCCTCGGCTGCGACGCCGCCGGTGTCGACGAGGACGGCAACGAGGTCGTCCTGCACTCCGTGATCGGACAGAGCGGGCACGGGGTCGGACCCCGGGAGCCCCGGTCCATCCTCACCGAGCGCTACCAGGGCACCTTCGCCGAACAGGTGGCCGTGCCGACCTGGAACGTCCTGCCCAAGCCCAAGGAGCTCTCCTTCGAGGAGGCCGCCTGTCTGCCCACGGCGTGGCTGACGGCGTACCGGATGCTCTTCACCAACGCCGGGGTGCGTCCCGGCGACTCCGTGCTCGTCCAGGGCGCCGGCGGCGGTGTCGCCACGGCCGCGATCGTGCTCGGCAGGGCGGCCGGGCTGCGGGTGTTCGCCACCAGCCGGGACGAGGCCAAGCGCAGGCGTGCGGTGGAGCTCGGCGCGGTGGAGGCGCTGGAGCCGGGGGCGCGGCTGCCGCAGCGGGTGGACGCGGTGATCGAGACCGTCGGCGCGGCCACCTGGTCGCACTCGGTCAAGTCGCTGCGGCCCGGCGGCACCATCGTCATCTCCGGGGCCACGAGCGGCGACAGGCCGTCCCATGCCGAGCTGACACGCATCTTCTTCCTGGAGCTGAGGGTCGTGGGCTCGACCATGGGCACCAAGGACGAACTGGAGGACCTGCTGTCCTTCTGCGCCGCCACCGGGGTCCGTCCCGTCATCGACGAGGTGCTGCCGCTCGACCGGGCCCGCGAGGGCTTCGAACGACTGGAGTCGGGCGGCCACTTCGGCAAGGTGGTGCTCACCACCTCCTGACTCCCTCCCCCTCTGTTCTCCCTGTTGGTTCTCCGAGCGGCGGACCCGGGCATGTCAACCATGGTTGACATGCCCGGGGTGTCAATGTAGGTTGACATCATGACCGAAGCAACGGATCTCGCCGAGCGTGCGGGCGATCGCGATCCCCGGGTCGGGCTGCGGGCCGTCGCCGCACTCCGCCGGCTGCTGGAGCAGCTCGAGGCGGTACAGGTGCGCGGTGCCCGCAACCAGGGCTGGTCGTGGCAGGAGATCGCCGCCGAACTCGGCGTCAGCAGGCAGGCCGTGCACAAGAAGTACGGGAGGCAGTGATGTTCGAACGATTCACGAAGGACGCCCGGGCGGTGGTGCGGGGGGCGGTGGAGTATGCCGACGACGCGGGAGCGCAGACCGTGGACGCCGAGCACCTTCTTCTCGCCCTGCTCGACCGCGAGGGCAGCCGTGGCTCCTTCGCGCTGAGGGCGCTGGGGCTCGACGAGCACGGGGAGCCCGTGCGGCAGTCGCTGCACGACGCACGGCGGCGCGCCGGCCTGTCCCGGGCCGAGGCCGACGCCCTCGCCGGCCTGGGCATCGACGTCTCGGAGATCGTCTCCCGGGTGGAGGAGACGCACGGCGTCGGAGCGATGTCCGGCGACCGGCAGGGCAAGAGCGCCTGGCCGGGACGCCGCGCCTTCAGCCGGAGCGCCAAGGACACGCTCGAAAAGGCCCTGCGCTCGGCGGTGGCCCACAATGACCGGCACCTCGGCGACGAGCACATCCTCCTCGCTCTGACCGTCCGCCCGGGTGTGCCCGCCGAGGCCCTCGCCGACCACGGTGTGACCTACGAGTCGGTGACCCGCGTGCTGTACGGCGGGGGACAGGCGCAGGCGGCCGGTTGAGTTGAAGGGGACGGCCGCCCGAGTGGGCCGGCGGGCGGCCGTCAGACCTTCGGGCGCTGCAGGAGCGCGGCGATGTGGGCCGCCGCCGCGGACAGATGGCCACGGGCCTCACGGAGCTGGTCGGCGGTGATGCCGTTGTCCCGGGCCGTGTCGCGGATGTCGTCGCGGAAGCGGTCCAGGAGGCGGTCCAGGTCGCGGGCCGGGTCACCGGTGAGGTCCTCGTGCGCCCAGGCCGGTTCGTAGCGGGCGGGGAAGTCCTCCGGAGTCGTGGAGTACTCGGCGCGGGCCGCGGTGCGGCCGAAGGCGTAGTCCTTGCCGAAGTCGCCGAACTCCTTGGCCAGTTCGGTCAGGCCCTCACGCACCCCCGTGGGCCAGTCGCCCCGGTCGAAGTGGTCCTGCACCTGTTCCTGGACCCGCTTGGCGATGCGCTGCAACTCCTCCTGAGCCTGGGCCCGGGCCCGCTCCTGCGCGTCCTTGGCCTGACGCTTGGCCCGCTGGGCCTCGTCGCGCGCCCTGCGGCTCTCCTCCTTCGCGCGCCGCGCCTGCTCCTTCCACTCCTGCTTGACGCGCCGCATCTCCTCCTTGGCGGCCTGCCAGGCCTCCTTGTCGTCGGCCTTGCCGTGCTCCCAGGGCTCCCCGTCCTTTCCGGAGCCCTCGCGGGCCTGGGAGGCCGCCGCACGCATCTCTCGCCGCAGATCCCCCGCGGCACCGCGCACATCGGCGCGGATCTCCGCGGCGAGTTCGGCGACGGACTCGCGGATCTCCAGCTCCAGGTCGGCCAGTTCACCACTGCGGTCGGCCAGCTCGGCGCGGCCCGCGTCCGTGATCGCGTACACCTTGCGGCCGCCCTCGGTGGTGTGCGTGACCAGGCCCTCCGCCTCCAGCTTGGCCAGCCGCGGGTACACCGTGCCCGCCGAGGGGGCGTACAGGCCCTGGAAGCGCTCCTCCAGCAGCCGGATCACCTCGTACCCGTGGCGCGGGGCCTCGTCGAGCAGCTTGAGCAGGTACAGACGGAGTCGGCCGTGGGCGAAGACGGGAGGCATGTCAGAGCACCTTCTTGTCGGTCGTGCCGTGGGCGGTGCCGCCGTCGGCGCCGTCGGCCGGGCGGTCGCTGCGCGGCTCCGCCTCCCACGGTCCGTCCTCCGCGGGCGGGCGTCGCAGCAGCGCGATGGAGCCGGAGACGGTGGTCGCCTTCAGCCGCCCGTTGCCCGCGCCGAGGCGGCCGGTGATCCGCTTGGCGCCCCACTGGCCGCCGACCTTGAGGTCCTCGAAGGCGTTGGACACCGTCCCGCTCGCGGTGTTCGCGTCCACCTGCGCGTCCGCCGGGTGGGGGAGCCGGATGGCGATCTCGCCGGAGACATTCGTCAGGCTGACGTCCGTGGGGCCGCCCGCCGGGTCGAGGTCGACGATCATCGACCCGCTCACCGAGTCCGCCCGCACCGAGGGACCGGCGCCGTCGACCACCGTCAGATCGCCGGAGACCGAGTTGAACCGCAGCTCGCCGGAGAGGGCCTGCGCCTCCACGCTCCCCGACACGGTGTCCGCGCGCACCGGGCCCGTCAGGCGCACCAGTGTGGTGTCCCCGGACACGCCCTTGACCTCCGCGCGTCCGCCGATCCCCGAGACCACCGCCCCGGCACCGACCACTCCGAGCTCCACCCGCGTGCTCGCCGGAACGGCGACGGAGACCACGGCGCTGCGCCGCCAGCCCTTGCGGTCGAGCCACTTGAGGAAGCCCTTCCAGGGCAGGTCCTCGTACGCCACCGTCAGCGTGCCGCCCTGCTGGGTGACCACCAGGGGCGGCCCCTCGATCTCCGAGACCTCCAGACGGGCCGGACCCTCGTCCACCCCCACGACGTTCACCGCTCCGTGCACGATGCGGACGTTGAGCGCGGTCACAGGCTCGTCGAAGGTGAGCTTCCTGGGCTCACCGACGGTCCACTCGGACATGGTGCAGACCTCCCCGGGCCGGACGCGACACGCCATATCGCGTCGTCTGCCATCCACGATATATCGCGTTCCGGGGAAGTCAAGACACTCGTAAGGGTGAGGCGAGCGCGGGCCGCCGGGGAAAGGCGGGCCGGGGCGGACCCTTGAAACGCGACAGGGCGCCCCCAAGGGGCGCCCCGCGTCGAGCAGACGGCCGGTCCCTATTCGTCGTCCTCGTCGTCCAGCCGGGCCAGCCAGGTCGCCAGCCGCTCCACCGGCACCTCGAAGTCCGGATTGAGGTCGACGAAGGTCCGCAGCTGCTCGGCCAGCCACTCGAAGGTGACCTCCTCCTCGCCCCGCCGCTTCTCCAGCTCTTCGATGCCACGGTCTGTGAAGTACATGGAGTCAAGGATAGGCGCGCGGAAACGGCCGGGCCGCACCCCCGTTTCAGGGGTGCGGCCCGGCCAGGTGCGAACCGACGGAGCGGTTTACGCCTCGGAGCGGTTACGCCTCGAACACCTCACGCACCAGCTGCTCCTGCTCCGCCTGGTGCCGCTTCGCGGAACCGACGGCCGGGGACGAGCTGTGCGGACGGGAGATGCGGCGCAGGCGCTCGCCGGCCGGGATGTCCGCGCCGACCGCCAGGTCCAGGTGGTCGATGAGGTTCAGGGCGATGAACGGCCACGCGCCCTGGTTCGCCGGCTCCTCCTGGGCCCACAGGTACTTCTCCGCGTTCGGATACTTGGCGATCTCCGCCTGGAGCTCGGCACCCGGCAGCGGGTAGAGGCGCTCGAGACGGATGATCGCCGTCTCGGCGGCCGCAGCGTCCGTCGCGCCGCGCTTCTTCCGCTCGGCGTCCAGGTCGTAGTAGACCTTGCCCGCGGTGAAGACGACCTTCTTGACCGCCGCCGGGTCCACCGACGTGTCGCCGATGACCGGACGGAACTGGCCCGTGGTGAACTCCTCCGCCTTAGAGGCCGCGGCCTTCAGACGCAGCATCGACTTCGGGGTGAAGACGACCAGAGGCTTGTGGTGCGGGTTGTGCACCTGCCACCGCAGGAGGTGGAAGTAGCTCGACGGCAGGGTCGGCATGGCGACCGTCATGTTGTTCTGCGCGCAGAGCTGGAGGAAACGCTCCGGGCGGGCGGAGGAGTGGTCCGGGCCCTGGCCCTCGTAGCCGTGCGGCAGGAGCAGGGTGACGCCGGAGGTCTGGCCCCACTTCTGCTCGGCGGAGGAGATGAACTCGTCCACCACCGTCTGGGCGCCGTTGGTGAAGTCGCCGAACTGGGCTTCCCACATCACCAGCGCGTCCGGGCGGGCCAGCGAGTAGCCGTACTCGAAGCCCATCGCCGCGTACTCGGACAGCAGCGAGTCGTAGACGTTGTACCGGGCCTGGTCCTCGGACAGGTACAGCAGCGGGGTGAAGTCCTCGCCCGTCTCGCGGTCGATGATCACCGCGTGCCGCTGGCCGAAGGTGCCGCGGCGGGAGTCCTGGCCGGACAGCCGGACCGGGACGCCCTCCAGGAGCAGCGAGCCGATGGCGAGCGTCTCGCCCATGCCCCAGTCGATCGTGCCGTCCTCGACCATCGCCGCACGGCGCTGGAGCTGCGGCAGCAGCCGCGGGTGGACGGTGATGTGGTCGGGGATGTTGACCTGGGACTCGGCGATCCGCTTGACGACCTCGGCGGAGACGGCCGTGGAGACCGCGACCGGGAAGCCGTCCTGCGGCTCCTGGACGTCCCCGGTGGCCGGCTGGGAGGTGGCCTCGCGGACCTCGGTGAAGACCTTCTCCAGCTGGCCCTGGTAGTCCTGCAGCGCCTGCTCGGCCTCTTCCAGGGTGATGTCGCCCCGGCCGATCAGCGACTCGGTGTAGAGCTTGCGCACCGAGCGCTTCTTGTCGATCAGGTCGTACATCAGCGGCTGGGTGAAGGCCGGGTTGTCCGACTCGTTGTGACCGCGGCGGCGGTAGCAGATGAGGTCGATCACCACGTCCTTGTTGAACGCCTGGCGGAACTCGAAGGCCAGCCGCGCCACGCGGACCACGGCCTCCGGGTCGTCGCCGTTCACGTGGAAGATCGGGGCCTCGATCATCCTCGCCACGTCCGTCGCGTACATGGAGGAACGCGAGGACTCCGGGGCGGCCGTGAAGCCGACCTGGTTGTTGATGACGATGTGGACCGTGCCGCCGGTGCGGTAGCCGCGCAGCTGCGACATGTTCAGGGTCTCGGCCACCACGCCCTGGCCCGCGAAGGCCGCGTCGCCGTGGATGGCCACCGGCAGGACGGTGAAGTCCGTGCCGCCCTTGTTGATGATGTCCTGCTTGGCGCGGGAGACGCCCTCCAGGATCGGGTCCACCGCCTCCAGGTGGGAGGGGTTGGCCACCAGCGAGACGTTGATCTGCTCGCCGTCCAGGCCGGTGAACGTGCCCTCGGCGCCCAGGTGGTACTTCACGTCGCCGGAGCCGTGCATCGACTTCGGGTCGAGGTTGCCCTCGAACTCGCGGAAGATCTGCGCGTACGACTTGCCGACGATGTTGGCCAGCACGTTGAGGCGGCCGCGGTGGGCCATGCCGATGACGACCTCGTCCAGGCGGGACTCGGCCGCCGAGTCGATGACCGCGTCGAGCAGCGGGATGACGGACTCGCCGCCCTCCAGGGAGAACCGCTTCTGGCCGACGTACTTCGTCTGCAGGAAGGTCTCGAAGGCCTCGGCCGCGTTCAGCCGGCGCAGGATGCGCAGCTGCTCCTCGCGCTCCGGCTTGGAGTGCGGGCGCTCCACGCGGTCCTGGATCCACCTGCGCTGCCTGGGGTCCTGGATGTGCATGAACTCGATGCCGACCGTGCGGCAGTACGAGTCGCGCAGCACGCCGAGGATGTCGCGCAGCTTCATCAGCGTCTTGCCGGCGAAGCCGCCGACCGCGAAGTCGCGCTCCAGGTCCCACAGGGTGAGCCCGTGCTCGGTGATGTCCAGGTCGGGGTGCTTGCGCTGCTGGTACTCCAGCGGGTCGGTGTCGGCCATGACGTGGCCGCGGACCCGGTAGGAGTGGATCAGCTCGAAGACGCGGGCGGCCTTCGTGACGTCGTCGTCGTGCGAGGCGTCGATGTCCTTGAGCCAGCGGACCGGCTCGTAGGGGATGCGCAGCGACTTGAAGATGTCGTCGTAGAAGTCGTGCTCGCCGAGCAGCAGGTTGGCGACGGCGCGCAGGAACTCGCCGGACGCGGCGCCCTGGATGACCCGGTGGTCGTAGGTCGACGTGAGCGTCATGACCTTGGAGATGCCGAGCTTGTTCAGGGTGTCCTGGGAGGTGCCCTGGAACTCCGCCGGGTAGTCCATGGAGCCGACGCCCATGATCACCGACTGGCCGGGCATCAGCCGCGGCACGGAGTGGACCGTGCCGAGACCGCCGGGGTTGGTGAGGGAGACGGTGACGCCGGTGAAGTCGTCCATCGTCAGCTTGTTGTCGCGGGCGCGACGGACGATGTCCTCGTAGGCCTGCCAGAACTCGAAGAAGTTCAGCGTCTCGGCCTTCTTGATGGCGGCCACGACGAGCTGGCGGTCGCCGTTGGGCTTCACCAGGTCGATGGCCAGGCCGAGGTTGACGTGGTTCGGCTTGACCAGGGTGGGCTTGCCGTCCTTCTGCGCGAAGGACCAGTTCATCGACGGCATCTGCTTGATGGCCTGGACCATCGCGTAGCCGATGAGGTGCGTGAAGGAGATCTTCCCGCCGCGAGCCCGCTTGAGGTGGTTGTTGATGACGATGCGGTTGTCGAACAGCAGCTTCACCGGGACGGCGCGCACGGACGTGGCCGTGGGCAGCTCCAGCGAGGCGCTCATGTTCTTCGCGACCGCGGCGGAGGGGCCACGCAGGGTGACGAGCTCCGGACCCGCGGGAGCCTCGCCCGCGGGCTTCGCCGGCGCCGGGGCCTGAGCCGCGGGCTTCGCGGGCGCCGGAGCGGCGGCCGCGGGCCGGGGCGCGGCCGGAGCCGGCGCGGGAGCGGCCGGAGCGGCGGCGGCCTGGGGTGCGGGCCTGGCAGGGGCGGCCGGAGCGGCGGCGGGCGCCGCCTGGGCCGTGGTGGTGGTCTCCGCGGCCCCCGCGGCCGCGGTACCCGCCGGAGCCTGCGGGGCGGCGGCCCCCGGCTTGTAGTCGGCGAAGAAGTCCCACCAGGCGCGGTCTACGGAGTTCGGGTCCTGGAGGTACTGCTGATAGATCTCGTCGACGAGCCACTCATTGGCACCGAACGCGGCCGCGGAGGTCTTCCCGGCTTGGTCGGTGTCGGTCGAGATGCTCGAGTTACTGGGGGACTGTGGCGACACGGCGGCAACCGCCCTCTTCCGCTTCACAAGAATGATGGACAGCGGGAATAAAGGCTACGCCCCTGAGAGGGGGAAGGTCAGGTCGGGCCACTCCTTCGTCATGTAAGTCACATCAAAACCCGGGTTTCGGGGCTTGAAATGGCGGGAAACAACCGTAGTTCCGCTGCGCGAGGGAAGGGGGGACCCGGGCCTGACCCCCGTGGGATGCAGGCCCCTGCCTGATCACACGTGTCCGCCTGCGGCGACGCTCGTGGATCTTGGGTTCGTGATCGAACTTTACGTCAACTTGGCAAAGACGGCAGACCCGGAAGAGTGACAAGGATCCGGCAGCCCCGCTCGGATTCGGCCACACCGATCCGGCCGCCGTGCAGATCCACCGCCCAGCGGGCGATCGCCAGACCGAGTCCGGTGCCGCCGTCGCTGCCCGGACCGTGCGGCCGGTGCATCGCGCCCCGGTTGAAACGCTCGAAGACGCGGTGCCACTCCGAACGCGGGATGCCGGGCCCCTCGTCCAGGACCTCGAGCTCCAGCGAGTGCGGCCGCGCGCCGCGCCGCGCCTTCACCGTCACGCGCCCGTGCGGCGGGCTGTGCTTGACCGCGTTGTCGATCAGGTTGGAGACCACCTGGTGGATGCGCTCGGGGTCGGCGTGCGCGGTCAGATCGGACGGGAAGACGTCCAGGTGCAGATGGACGTCCGTACGGGTGTGGCTGCCGGAGCCGGAGGCGATGCCCGCGCGGGCCGAGGCGACCATGTTGGCCTCCTTCAGCACGCCCGCGAGATAGGGCCACACCTCGAACCGGCGCTGCTTCAGCGGCACCACGCCGTTGTCCAGCCGGGACAGGTCGAGCAGCGTCTCCACCAGCCGGCCCAGCCGCTCGGTCTGCTTCAGCGCCGTGCGCATGGTCTCGGGGTCGGCCTCGGTCACCCCGTCGACGATGTTCTCCAGCACCGCGCGCAGGCCCGCGATGGGCGTGCGCAGCTCGTGCGAGACGTTCGCCACCAGCTCCTTGCGCTGACGGTCCTCGGCCTCCAGGTCGTCGGCCATGCGGTTGATCGTCTGGGCCAGGTCGCCCAGCTCGTCCCGGCGGTTCTCGCGCACCCGGCGCGTGTAGTCGCCGTGCGAGATGGAGCGGGCCACGGTGTTCATCTCGTCCAGCGGCGCGGTGAGCGAGTGCGCCACGAACTGCGTGATGAGCAGGGTGGCGATCATCGAGAAGACCGTGATGAACCGCAGCTCCGTCGCCGTGCGCACGGCGATCAGCAGCAGACCCGTGGTGATCAGCACCGATATGACGACCAGTGCGCCCAGCTTGGTCTTGATCGAGAACGGGCGTACGCCACCCCAGGGCTCGCCCTGGTTCCTCCGTGCGGCCGGCCCGTCCCTCATGGTGTCGGTGTCTCCAGGGCGTAGCCCACGCCGTGCACCGTGCGGATCCGCTCCGCGCCGATCTTCCGGCGCAGCGCCTTGATGTGGCTGTCCACGGTCCGGGTGCCGGAGGCGTCCGCCCAGTCCCACACCTCCGCCAGCAGCTGCTCGCGCGAGAGCACCGCGCGCGGGGTGTTCGCCAGGCACACCAGCAGGTCGAACTCGGTGGGCGTGAGGTGGACGTCCTCGCCGCGCACGCGCACCCGGCGCTGGGCGTGGTCGATCTCCAGCTCGCCCAGACGCAGTATGCCGCTGCGCGGGGTCGCCGCGGCCAGCGCGGCCCGCTCCATGCGGCGCAGCAGCACGTGTACGCGCGCGGCCAGCTCCCGCATCGAGAACGGCTTCGTCATGTAGTCGTCGGCGCCGACCCCGAGGCCGACCAGCATGTCGGTCTCGTCGTCCCGCGCGGTGAGCATCAGCACCGGCACCGGGCGCTGGGCCTGCACGCGGCGGCAGACCTCCAGGCCGTCGAAGCCGGGCAGCATGATGTCGAGGATCAGCAGGTCCGGCTGCCAGGCCTCGGCGGTGTCGACGGCTGCCGGGCCGTCGCCCGCGGTCTGCACGAGGAATCCCTCTGCGCGCAGGCGGGTGGCGATGGCATCCATGATGGTCTGGTCGTCCTCGACCACCAGGACCCGGCGCTGAGCGCCCGGGGTGGCCGTCGTGCCGTTGTGCGCGGTGTGTGTCTGCTCCATCGCCCGCCCCTGAGTGTGCTTTCCGGAATCCGTGGGGTGATCCCTTGACTGCGCGTAGTTGCGATTGACGCTTGAATGATCGGCGCCAAGGGAGCAGCGTACGGGGACCGGCCGCGCCTTTGCTATCCAGGTCGGACCGCGAGGTGCACGACGTCCGGAACGCCCCGGGCAACGGGGACCTCTTCGGTGCGCACCTGCCGGAATCCGGCATTCCGCAAGGTTCCTTCAAATTCCGCAGATGGCTTCGCGGACCACACCGCGAGCACCCCGCCGGGCCTCAACGCCCTTGAGCAGCTTGCCAGTCCGGTCGGCCCGTACAGCTCCTCGTTGTCCTCGGTGACCGTCCAGTCGGGGCCGTTGTCGATGTCCAGGCACAGCGCGTCGAACGTGTCGGATGTCTCATTGACGTAGGCGATCAGGTCGCTTTCGACGACCTCGGTGCGCGGGTCGGCCAGCGCGTCCGCGGTCAGCTCGGCGAGGGCGCCGTCGCGGTGCCAGTCGATGATCGCGCGTTCGCGTTCGACAACGGTGATCCGTCCCCAGTGCGGGTCCGCCGCGGCGTGCGCGAGTGAGAAGCCGACCCCGAGGCCGCCGATCAGCACGCTCGGTGCCCGCCGCTCCGGCAGCGCGGCCAGCGCCGCGTCGACCAGGAGGCGCTCGGAGCGCCCGTCGGAGGTGTCCATCAGGAAGCAGCCGTTGGCGATGATCTGCAGCAGCGCCCCGTGCCGGCGCAGCACGACCTCGCCGTGGGGGCCCTCGCGGCGGTCCAGCACCTCAGGGGCGTCGTAGGAGCCGGTCATGGGGCCATCCTGCCCCAACGGGCCCGTAAGCCCACATGAATTAGGGGTGACACCCGTGTGCGAGCGCCCTGCGGGCCGTGCGCTGCCAGGACGGTCGGGGTCGCGGGGGCCGCCGGGAACTTAATAGGTTGCTGAGAATCGCCGCGCGGGTGGCGTCGGTCATGGACAGGGGCGCCGGGGACACGAAGTGTGGGGCGCGACGGAAGGAGCGCCGCACCGTGGAACGGACCGCGACGGCCGGCCCCCCGGACTCTCCGACACCTGCGGGGTCGCCCCACACTCCGGCGGAGGTGCCGCAGGCGCTGGACGGGATGCCGCAGCAGCGGGCGGGCGATGCCGTCCAGGTGGGCATGGACGCCGAGCCGCCGCGACCCGCCGCCTGGCTGCGCGGTCTGCGTCCGTGGCGGCTGCTGCCCAGCCCCACGGGCACCCCGTTCACCTTCGGGTACGCGGCCCTGCTCGCCGCCACCTCGCTCCTCGCCCGGTTCGCCGATCCCGCGGTGGTGGACGCCCTGCGACAGAGCTCCAGCACGGACGTCGCCCATCTGGTGCGGGCGCCCCTGCTGGTGCTGCCCGCCAGCGCGCTGTGGATCGCGGGCGGCGTCGTGTCGGCGTACTCCCTGTGCTTCCTGCTGGTGCTCACCGCGCTGGAACGCCGGATAGGCGGACTCCGTACCGCCGGTGTGTTCCTGTTCGGGCACGTGCTCGCCACCCTCGCCACGGAGGTTCCCGTCGGGCTCGCGGTGCTGGCGGGCCGGCTTCCGGGCAGCTCGGCGCACCGCCTCGACTACGGCATCAGCTTCGGTGTCGCGGCCAGCCTCGGCGCCCTGGCCGGCCTGCTCACGCCCTGGTTGCGCTGGCCCCTGCTCCTCGTGTTCACGGCCATGCTGCTTCAGGACCTGGCGGGCTTCGCCGACCCGATGACGAGCTGCGGCCATCTGATCGCGGTGGGGCTCGGCGTGGCGACGTGGCCGGTGATACGCCGCTGCCGGCGGGCACGCGCCGCGGAGTGATCGCTCAGAGCGAACAGGTGTCGGGGAACAATCGATCCGCCCCGTGCATTGAGTCGGCATAACTCAACTTGACTGCCGAAGGGGAGATCATGGCTGCTGAGTCCACCGAGTTCACACCGCTCACCCTGCCCGTGCTGCCGCTCGACGACGAGGTCGTGCTGCCCGGGATGGTGGTTCCGCTGGATCTGAGCGACGCCGAGGTACGGGCCGCGGTGGAGGCCGCGCAGGCCGCCGCGCGGGACGAGCCGGGCAAGCCCAGGGTGCTGCTGGTGCCGAGGATCGAGGGGACGTACGCCAGGACCGGTGTGCTGGGCACGGTCGAACAGGTGGGCCGGCTGGCCGACGGCGACCCGGGCGCGCTCATCCGCGGCCGCGGCCGGGTGCGCATCGGCGCCGGGACCACCGGCCCCGGCGCCGCGCTGTGGGTCGAGGGCACCCGGATCGACGAGAACGCGCCCGAACCGGTGTCCGGCCAGGTCGCCGACCTGATGAAGGAGTACAAGGCGCTCGCCACCGCCTGGCTGCGCAAGCGCGGCGCCTGGCAGGTCGTCGACCGTGTGCAGGCCATCGACGACGTCTCCGCGCTCGCCGACAACTCCGGCTACTCGCCCTTCCTGACCACCGAGCAGAAGGTCGAGCTGCTGGAGACCGCCGACCCGGTGGTCCGCCTCAGGCTCGCCACCCGGCAACTGCGCGACCACCTCGCCGAGCAGGACGTGGCCGAGTCCATCGCCAAGGACGTCCAGGAGGGCGTCGACAAGCAGCAGCGCGAGTTCCTGCTGCGCCGCCAGTTGGAGGCCGTCCGCCGGGAACTGCGCGAACTGAACGGCGAGAGCGACGGCGAGGAGTCCGACGACTACCGGGCCCGTGTCGAGGCAGCCGACCTGCCCGAGAAGGTCCGGGAGGCCGCGCTC
This sequence comes from Streptomyces sp. NPDC088817, assembly GCF_044750345.1. Lineage (NCBI taxonomy): Bacteria > Bacillati > Actinomycetota > Actinomycetes > Kitasatosporales > Streptomycetaceae > Streptomyces > Streptomyces sp. NPDC088817. The sequence continues at coordinate 168,214 of NZ_JBIVJN010000003.1, read as the reverse complement.
AAGGAGGTCGACAAGCTGGAGCGGGCCTCCGACGCCTCGCCCGAGGGCTCCTGGATCCGCACCTGGCTCGACACGGTTCTGGAGATGCCGTGGAGCGAAAGGACCAAGGACGCCTACGACATCCAGGGCGCCAGGGCGGTCCTGGACGCCGAGCACGCGGGCCTCGACGACGTGAAGGAGCGGATCACCGAGTACCTGGCGGTGCGCAAGCGGCGCGGCGACCGGGGTCTCGGCGTGATCGGCGGACGGCGCGGCGGTGCCGTGCTCGCGCTGGTCGGGCCGCCCGGCGTGGGCAAGACCAGCCTCGGCGAGTCCGTGGCCCACGCGATGGGACGGAAGTTCGTGCGCGTCGCGCTCGGTGGCGTCCGGGACGAGGCCGAGATCCGCGGCCACCGGCGTACGTACGTGGGCGCGCTGCCGGGGCGGATCGTGCGTGCCGTCAAGGAGGCCGGGTCGATGAACCCGGTGGTCCTGCTCGACGAGATCGACAAGGTCGGCTCCGACTTCCGCGGCGACCCGGCCGCGGCGCTGCTCGAAGTCCTGGACCCGGCGCAGAACCACACCTTCCGGGACCACTACCTGGAGGTGGAGCTCGACCTGTCCGACGTCGTCTTCCTGGCCACCGCCAACGTTCTGGAGGCGATCCCGGAGGCGCTGGCCGACCGGATGGAGATCGTGCGCCTGGACGGCTACACCGAGGACGAGAAGGTCGTCATCGCCCGCGACCACCTGCTGCCGCGCCAGCTCGAACGGGCCGGCCTGCGCCAGGACGAGGTGACGATCGAGGAGGGCGCGCTGCGCCGGCTCGCCGGCGAGTACACGCGTGAGGCGGGCGTGCGGACCCTGGAGCGGTCCATCGCGCGGCTGCTGCGCAAGATCGCGGCCCAGCACGAACTGGGTGAGCGGGAGCTGCCGTTCACCGTCACCGACGGTGAGCTGCGGGGGCTGATCGGGCGTCCGCACCACGTTCCGGAGTCCGCGCAGGACCCGGCCGAGCGGCGTACGTCCGTCCCGGGTGTGGCGACGGGTCTCGCGGTCACCGGGGCCGGGGGCGACGTCCTCTTCGTCGAGGCGTCCCTGGCGGACCCGGAGACGGGTGCGGCCGGGCTGACCCTGACCGGTCAGCTGGGCGACGTGATGAAGGAGTCCGCGCAGATCGCGCTGAGCTTCCTGCGCAGCCACGGCGCCGAGCTGGAGCTGCCCGTGGGCGATCTGAAGGACCGGGGTGTGCACATCCACTTCCCGGCGGGCGCGGTGCCGAAGGACGGTCCGAGCGCGGGCATCACGATGACGACCGCGCTCGCCTCACTCCTGTCCGGCCGCCTGGTCCGCACGGACGTGGCGATGACCGGCGAGGTCTCGCTGACGGGCCGTGTCCTGCCCATCGGCGGCGTCAAGCAGAAGCTGCTCGCCGCCCATCGTGCGGGTGTGACCACGGTGGTCATCCCCAAGCGCAACGAGCCCGACCTGGACGACGTCCCGGCGGAGATCCTGGACCGGCTCGACGTCCACACCGTCACGGACGTCCGCCAGGTCCTGGACCTGGCCCTCGCCCCGGCGACGAACGACGCCTCACGGGAGGTGCCGGCCGCCGCGTGACCCGGCGGAACCACGCCCGGCCGAACCACCGCGCCACAAGCCGCGGTGGTTCGGCCGGGTGTTTCCCGGGGTGCGCTCGGTGTGGGCCGCCGCGCTTGTGCCGGGCGGGCCCCGGGGCCCCGGTCGGGGGCGACCCCCTGCCCTCGGCCGGGGAGTTCGAAAGGGGCGTCAGCCGTTGGCCAGTGCCTGGACCCGGTCCAGGGCGCCGTTGAACTTGTCGTGGTCGCCGACCGTCGGGCCGGACGAGGTGTACTGCCACATGGTGTAGAAGCCCCAACCGGCCGGGAGCGTGCCCGGGTCCGAGGCGTAACGGGCTATCCACAGCGGGTTGTTGGCGGCGAAACCGCCGTAGTTGCCGGTGCAGTCGGTCCACCAGCTCGTGGCCGTGTAGATCACGGCGTCCCGGCCCGTGCGGGCCTTGTACGTGTTGAGGAAGTCGGCGATCCAGCCGACCATCGCGCTCGCCGTCTTGCCGTAGCAGGCGGCGCCGTAGGGGTTCCACTCGATGTCGAGGGTGCCCGGCAGGGTCCTGCCGTCGCGGGACCAGCCGCCGCCGTGGTCGACGAAGTAGTTGGCCTGGGCGGCGCCGCTCGTGGTGTCCGGGGTGGCGAAGTGGTAGGCGCCGCGGATCATGCCCACGTTGTACGAGCCGTTGTACTGCTGGGCGAAGGAGGGGTTCGTGTAGTACGTCCCCTCGGTGGCCTTCGTGTACGCCCACTTGACGCCGCTGCTCCAGAGCGTGGACCAGGCGACACTGCCCTGGTAACCGGAGACGTCGACACCCTCGGTCTGGGCGGCGGCGGTGTTCCCGCCGGCCGGTGTGCCGCCCCGGCCGTCGTGCGGCACGACGCCCATGCCCATGTGGGCGGAGCCGCGGGCGGGCACGGTGACGGCGGCGGACGGGAGGGTGAGGAGCAGGGAGAACGCGGCGAGCAGGGCTCCCGCGGCGGTGAGCCGCCGCACGCGGGCCGTTCCGGATCTGTGCACGGGCATGACGTGCCTCCGAAGCTCGGTGGTGCTCGGTGGGGGGATGCGGGGCATGTCGGAAGCTACGCACGTAGACCGGAGCCTGGGAAGGGGTCCCGGGGTCTGCCGATGGTCTATGCCTGCGAAATACTGGCGGAGCTGCGGTGATGGCGCCGACTGGCGGAAACTTTCAGGAACGGGAAACCTTCAGGCAGGGGCTGACGTGCACGAAGACGCAAACAGCGGCGGACGTGGGACCGTGTCCGGCGCGTCCCCGAGCGGTGCGGACCGGGAGTTCCTGTCGCTGGAACGCGAACTGACGGTGCTGCTGCGGCGCGCACGCGCCAACCAGGGCGAGATGGCCCGCGAGGTCCACCCCCACCTGGAGCCCGCCGCCTACGGACTGCTGGTCCGCCTGGAGGAGTGCGGCCGCCAGCGCGCCACGGAGCTCGCCGGGTACATCGGCGTCGGCAAGGCGACCATGTCACGCCAGCTGCACGCCCTGGAGCAACTCGGCCTCGTCGCCCGGGAGCCGGACCCCGCCGACGGACGGGCCTGGCTGGTGGCCCTCACCGACGACGGCCGCCGCCGGGTCGGCCAGGTGCGCGAGGCGCGCCGTGCCCGCTACGTCAGCCAGCTCGCCCACTGGGACCGCCGCGAGGTGGCCGAACTGGCCCGCCTGCTGCACGAGTTGAACCAGGTCACGGAGAAGTAGCCGGCCCCGGACGCACGGCAGCTCATGGCTCGACGAACACCACCGTCGCGTCGTCGTGCGTCTTGCTGCGCCGCAGATACGTCCGCTCCTCCTTGTCGGCCGTCTCCAGGGCCCGCACCCGGTCCACCAGCGAGCCCGCCCCCTCCTCGCGCACCAGCCCGAGACACCGCGCCCAGTCGCCCGCCCGGAACTTCTCCACCCACCGCGCCGACCCGTCCGTCAGCGCGGCCAGCGCGCGGACCCCTGCACGCGGCACGCTGCCCGTGACGGCGCGGGCGGCCACCGAGGGATCCGCCGCCGCGGTGAAGAAGCCGCCCTCCTTGTTGCGCACGACGGCGTCGATGAGCGCGTCCGTGGCGAGCGACGCCCGGGGCAGACGGGCCAGCCGGTCGTCCAGGACCGGGGTGACCGAGCCGTCGGGGGACTCCAGCAGCAGCACCGAGTCGGAGAGCACCAGGTAGTCGACCGCCTCCGCCGACCAGCGGGCCAGAACGACGGTTGCCTGAGGCGTACGCGGGTGAGAAAGGTCACAGGTCGCAGCGTGCGCCTCGGCGGTACGGACGATCGCCCGCGAAAGAATCTCCGGCAGTGTCAGATCTCGGCAGGAAACCGTCAGTTCGGTCAGTGCGCCGCCCAGCCGGGCGGTGAACCAGGAGACCGAATGCGAACACCCCGTCCCGGTCCGCGGCGGTGTCACCCCGTCCAGGACGACGAGGCAACCACCCTGTCCAGACGCGGGTAGTCCGACACTCGCGAAGTCCTCGTTGCGGCAGTCGGGACGGCCGGGCTCCGAAACAACCTCAGTGCGCATCCGGCCAGTCTGCACGAGCCCTTCACAAGCCTTGCGAAAGGGTGGCAACCATCCGGGAATCGACGGGGCGACGCAGGTCAGCCGCCTGGTTTGGGTGCAATTGGATCACTCTGGGAAGGCGTGGCGGCGAATATTGCCAAAGCCCGCCGCAGACGTCCAACCGGCCCGCCTCACCGTGCTCGGGCACGCGCCGGAGGAACTTGCCCGCCAACTCCCCTCCGGGGTTCACTCCTTCGGGTGGCCGGTCGGACGATGCAGGACCACTGCCCACCGGCACTGGGAGGGTCGGGAACCGATGCAGGTCCCCCCTGCTCGAGCGGAGTCGAGAGCGTGGGGAGGGTGTACGCACCTGTCCGCGCCAGCTGACGGGGCACCACCCGGGCCCATGAGTACACGAGTACAGGAATGCGAGCACCGGTGCAGAAGAAGCGGCCTCGGCGCGCAGGCAAGCAGACGGCCATGGCAGGAGACCCGGCGCAGACGCCCGGCACGCCGCCCGTCACCCCCGTCGGCAAGGGCCGTCCCACGCACGTACGCAACCGGCTGATCGCCGCCGTCGCCGTCGTGGCGGCCGCGGTGGCCGGTGCGGGGGCGCCCTCCTTGATAGCCGCCTCCGGGCAGGTGAACGACACCCAGAACCTGGTGACCCTCGCCGGGCAGACCCAGGACGCGCTCGGCCTCGCCCACTCACTGGCCGACGAGCGCGACGAGGTCACCTCCTACGTCGCGGCCGGCCGCCCCGGCGCCAAGGCGCCCTCCGAGCAGAGCAGCGCCCGCGTGGACCGCCAGGTCGACGAGCTGCGCGCCGACCCCGACACGCCCGCCTGGCTGCGCGAGGACCTCGACGGCATCGCCGCCGTGCGCCGCTCCGCGCTCACCGGGCAGAGCACCGCCCTCGAGGTCCACCAGGCCTACTCCGCCGCCATCACCGAGCTGCACAAGCTCGCCGAGCAGCTCGCCGAGCGGATGCCCCCGAGGGCCGGCGCCGGCGCCCACGCGCTCGCCCAGCTCGACATCGCCGTCCAGCAGGCCGCCGCCACCCGCGGACTGCTGCTCGCGGCACTGAACGTGCCGCACACCACGCAGACCGTCTACAACCCCGTCACCGGCCTGTACAACGAGACCGCCACCTCCTCGGAGGCCGACACCAAGCAGCGCGACGCCCTGAGCACCGCCGCCCAGCAGGCCCGGCTGCGCTCGGACGCCGCCCTCGCCGGCTTCCGCGACACCGCGCCCAAGGAGGCCCTCGCGGCGTACGACTCCACGGTGAGCGGAGCCGAGGTCGACACCGCGGACAAGTACCTCGCCTCGCTGACCGGGCAGCCGACGCTCTCCGGCGGCGACCTGGCCACCAGCGTCAAGAAGGCCGACGCCGCGCTCAGCGCTCGCGTCGACCTGATGCGCGGCGCCGAGTCCTCCCTGTACGACCACCGCACCAAGGACCTGGCGCAGCTCCGCGACGACGACGTCACCGCGCTGGAGATCCGCGTCGCGCTGCTCGGCGCCCTGCTGCTGGTCACCATCGGCATCGCCACCGGGCTCGCCCGGACCCTGACCCGGCCGCTCGCGGTGCTGCGCCTGGGCTCGGCGCGGCTGGCCGGCGCGCAGGACCCGGCCACCGAGGAAGCCGTCAAGTTCACCGGCCGCAACGACGAGTTCGCGCAGGTCGTCCGCTCGGTCAACACCCTGCACGCGCAGGCCGTCACGCTCGCCGAGCGGATCGCCACGCTGGAGACCGACCGCAAGCACCTGGTCGGCCAGCGCCAGAAGATGGCCGACGCCCGCGAGGAGCTGCGCGCCGAACTCGCCGACTCCGCCGCTCAGCTGGAGCGGATGCGCAGCGGCATAGGCGGCAGCTTCGTCAATCTCGCGCTGCGCACGCTGGGTCTGGTGGAGCGGCAACTCACCGTCATCGAGGGCCTGGAGGACCGGGAGCAGGATCCCGACCGGCTGTCCACCCTCTTCAAGCTCGACCACTTCGCCACGGTCATGCGCCGGCACAGCGAGAACCTGCTGGTGCTGGCCGGCTCCGAGCACGTCCAGCAGCACGCCGGGCCGGTCCCGCTGGTCGACGTCGTACGCGCCGCGGTCAGCGAGATCGAGCGCTACGAGCGCGTACGCATCGCCGCGCTGCCGCCGCACGCGCACGTGGCGGGCTTCGCGGCGGACGACCTGTCCCATCTGCTGGCCGAACTCCTGGAGAACGCCACCTCGTTCTCCCCGCCCGACCAGCCCGTCGAGGTCTCCGGCTGGCTCATGGAGAACGGCGAGGTCATGCTCTCCGTCCAGGACGAGGGCATCGGCGTGCCGGAGGAGCGGCTGGCCCGCCTCAACGTCCGCCTCACGGAGTTCGACCCGAAGTCCGCCTACGACGAGGAGGGCGACCAGGGTCTGGGCCTCGGCCTGTACGTCGTGGCCCGCCTCGCCCACCGGCACGGTGTGCGCGTGCAGTTGCGCGAGCAGAAGCAGGGCGGCATCGCGGCCGTCGTGGTCGTCCCCAAGTCCGTGCTGGCGGCCGCCCCCGCCTCCGCCGTCGCGGACTCCGCCGCGGCCCCCGGAGAGACCCCCGCGGTCTCCCTGCCGGGCGCCGCCGCCGAGGCCAACTCCAACGTCCTGCCCACCCGCGCCGAGGGCGCCGACCCGCTGGTCGCCCTGGCCGAGAAGGCGGTACGCGAGTCCGGGACGACGAACAAGTCCCACCGCACCAGGACCACCTCACCCGAGAAGCCCCCGGCTTCCGAAGACCCCGCCGCCGGCGAACCGGCGACCGGAGCTCCGGCCGCCGGGGGACCGGGCGCAGGAGGACGCGCCACCAAAGGACGCGCCACCGCAGGACCGGCTCCCGAGAGCCCGGCCGCCGGAGGGTCGGCTGCCGAGGGAACGGCGACCGACGGCCTGACCTCCAGAGGGTCCGCCGCCGGGAACCCGGCCACCGGAGGCCCGGCCGCCGAGGGAGCGGCGACCGGAGGCATGACCTCCGGCGGGTCCGCTGCCGAGGGCCCGGCGGCCGGAGACCCGGGCGCCGAGGGTTCCGTGGATGAGGGCTCGGTTCCGTTCGCCGAGACGACGATGGAGCTTCTGCTTCCGTCGCCCGCAGGTGAGTCGGAGCCGGCCCGTCCGCACCCCGCGCCCGCCGACAACGAGCGCACCCCGCAGGCAGCGTCCGCACCCGGCCGGGAAACCCCCGCGGCCGGGAGCGGACCGGACGAGGGCGGGACCGGGCCCGGGACCCCGGCCCCGTTCGCGCGGGAAACCGGCGCCGAGGACGCCCGCACCACACTGCCCCCGCAGCAGAACACCCCCGCCGACGGCGACGCCGAGGCGGAACACCACCGGACCCCCGACGCGTCGGAGGACGAGGTCACCGCCAAGGGTCTGCCCAAGCGCACCCCGAGGATCTCCGCCCCCGCCCCGGCCCCGCGCCAGCGCAGCGCTTCGGTGGACGCCGAGGCCCTCCGCCGCCGCCTGGGCGGCTTCCACCGGGGAGCGCAGGAGGGCTACCGCGAGGCGGAGGCGGAGATCGCCGATCAGAACACGGGGGGCACAGTCGAGGAGGCAAGCAGTTGACCACGCCCAGTACCTTTGGTCTGAGCAGTGAGGCCCGCAACCTGCACTGGCTGCTGACGAACCTCGTCGAGGAGGTCCCCGGCATCGAGTCGGTGGCCGTCGTCTCCTCCGACGGCCTCCTGCTCCTCTCCTCGGACCCCGGCCTCCCCCACGCTCGAACGAGCTCGCGCGGGGAGACCCCCATCGACAAGGCCCGCCGGGCCGGTGGCAAGCGCACGGGTCCGCGCGGTTCCACCGCCGACCTCGCCACCATCGTCTCCGGTATCGGCAGCCTCACGCTCGGCGCCGCCAAGCTGATGGACTCCGGCGTGGTCAAGCACACGATGGTCGCGATGGACGAGGGCAGCCTGTTCGTCATGTCGATCAGCGACGGTTCGCTGCTCGGTGTGCACGGCTCCGCGGACTGCGACATGAGCGTCGTCGCGTACCACATGGCGCTCTTCGTCGGCCGCGCCGGACACGTCCTGACGCCGGAACTCCGCAGCGAGCTGCGCAAGTCCCTGGAAACCGACGGGAGCACCGAAGGGACGGCCCGATGAGCGGCAGTACGTCCAAACGGCAGCTCCCCGTCCGCGGCGGTGACCGCAAGGCCTCCCGCGTCCGCCCCTACTCGCTCACCGGCGGCCGTACGCGCTTCGGCCACGTCCTCCAGGTGGAGACGTTCGTGGCCGCGCTCGAGGCCCCGGAGGAGCGCAAGGAGCTGACCAACGGCTCGCTCGCCCACCCGGGCCTGCCCGAGGTCCGGGCCATCGTCGAACTCTGCCGCCGGATGCGTACGGTGGCGGAGATCGCCGCGCTGCTGAAGATGCCGCTCGGCGTGGTCCGCGTGCTGCTGAGCGATCTCGCGGACCAGGGAAAGATCCGTGTGTACGGAACCGGAACCGGTCATGGCACGGGCCGGCCGGACCGCGCGCTGCTGGAAAGGGTGCTGAGTGGACTCCGCCGTCTCTGACGCCGCCGTGGGCGTCCCCCCGCTCGTCGACGACGAGGCCCCGCAGGCCTGGCAGACGGACCGTACCCGCGCCCCGGTCGCCACGAAGATCGTGGTGGCCGGCGGCTTCGGCGTCGGCAAGACCACGCTGGTCACCGCCGTCTCGGAGATCACGCCCCTGCAGACCGAGGCGCTGATGACCGAGGCGAGCGAGGGGACCGACGACCTCACCGAGACGCCGGACAAGACGACCACCACGGTCGCCATGGACTACGGCCGGATCACGCTCGACGACGACCTCGTGCTGTACGTGTTCGGCACGCCGGGCCAGCAGCGGTTCTGGTTCATGTGGGACGACCTGGTGCGCGGCGCGATCGGCGCCGTGGTCCTGGCCGACACCCGCCGTCTGAAGGACTGCTTCCCGGCGCTGGACTACTTCGAGAGCTGCGGGCTGCCGTACATCGTCGCCGTCAACCACTTCGACGGCAGCGAGCAGTTCGACCCGGAGGACGTGCGGGAGGCCCTGACGATACCCGCACACATACCTGTCATGATCATGGACGCTCGGCGGCGGATCTCGGCCATCGAGACCCTGCTGGCCCTCGTGGCCCACGCACTCGAGGAGACCCCCGAGTAGTACCCGCTCCCCGAGCAGTCCAGCGAGCAGTCCCGAAGCCACAGGAGGCAACAGCCGTATGCGGAAGATACTCGTCGTGGGGGCCGGGCAGTCCGGTCTCCAGCTGGCCCTCGGACTCCAGTCGCACGGGTACGAGGTCACCCTGATGTCCAACCGGACCGCGGACGAGATCCGCACCGGCAGGGTCATGTCGACGCAGTGCATGTTCCATACGGCCCTCCAGCACGAGCGGGACCTGAAGCTGGACTTCTGGGAGTCCCAGGCCCCGAACATCGAGGGCCTCGGCGTCTCCGTCGCCGCCCCCGGCTCCTTCGACCCCGGCCCCTCGCAGCGGGCGATCGACTGGGTGGGCCGGCTCGACGGGTACGCGCAGTCCGTCGACCAGCGGGTGAAGATGGCCGGCTGGATGGAGACGTTCGCCCAGCGCGGCGGCCGGCTCGTCATCCACGGCGCCGCGGTCGGCGACCTGGACTACTTCTCCCGCACGTACGACCTCGTCCTCGTCTCCGCGGGCAAGGGCGAGCTGGTGAAGATGTTCGAGCGGGACGCCTCCCGCTCCCCGTACAGCGAGCCGCAGCGCGCGCTGGCGGTGGCGTACGTGCACGGCCTGGCCCCGCGTCCGGAGCACCCGGAGTTCGACGCGGTCCGCTGCAACCTGGTGCCGGGCGTCGGCGAGATGTTCATCATGCCGACGCACACCCTCTCCGGCCGCGCCGACATCCTGTTCTGGGAGGGCATACCCGGCGGCCCGCTCGACGCCTTCCGCGGGATCAAGGACCCGGCCGAGCACCTGGCCCTGACGCTGGACCTGATGAGGACGTTCCTGCCCTGGGAGTACGCCCGGACCGCCGGCGTCGAGCTCACGGACGCCGGCGGCACGCTCGCCGGCCGCTACGCGCCGACCGTGCGCAAGCCGGTCGGCCGGCTGCCCGGCGGCGGGGCGGTCCTCGGTGTCGCCGACGTCGTCGTCGCCAACGACCCGATCACCGGCCAGGGCTCCAACTCGGCCTCCAAATGCGCCGCCGCGTACCTGGACGCCATCCTGGAGCACGGCGACAAGCCGTTCGACGAGACGTGGATGCGGCAGACGTTCGACCGCTACTGGGCCACCGCCCAGCACGTGACCAAGTGGACCAACGCCATGCTGGCCCCGCCGCCGGAGCACGTCCTGAACCTCCTCGGTGCGGCCGGTCAGCTCCAGCCGGTCGCCGACCGCTTCGTGAACTGCTTCGACGACCCGGCCGACCTGGAGAACTTCTTCTTCGACCCGGACAAGGCCCAGGCCTACCTCGCCGAAGTATCCGAGGCGTCCGTCGTCTAGAGACGGACGTGATGCCTGGCCAGGGCGCCCCGGGGGAGTTCCGGCGGTGTGTACCGCCGCAGGGGCTCCCCGCCCGGGTCGGGCCGTACGGCGCCCAGTACCGGGTTGGCCGCGACCGGTGAGACCTTCACCCGCGAGCCGGGCCGCGGGGCCTGCACCACCATCCCGTCGCCGAGGTAGAGGGCGACATGCGTGGCCTCGGGGAAGTAGACGACCAGGTCGCCGGGCCTCAGCTCGCGCAGCGGGATGTGTTTCAGCCGCGCCCACTGCTCCTGACTGGTGCGCGGGATGGGCGTCCCGGCATGCTCCCAGGCCTGCGAGGTCAGCCCCGAGCAGTCGTACGCCCGCGGGCCCGTGGCGCCCCACCGGTACGGCTTGCCGAGCTGGCGCACGGCGTAGCGTACGGCCTCGTCGCCCTCCCGTGACGGCCTGCGGAGGCCGCTGAGCACCCCGGAGGCCAGGAGCGAGCGCTGCGCCGCGGTGACCCCGTTCGTCTCGGTGCGGGCGAGCGCCGTCACCTGTTCGGCGCTGAGCGAGGCCAGCAGCTTCTCCACGTCGTGCAGCCGTGCCTGGACGTCGTCCCGGGCCTGCTGCTGCCGCCGGGCGAGCGCGGTGCGGGTGTCGAGTGTCCTGCGGGCCTTGGCGGCGAGGTCGGCGGCCCGCTTCTCGTTGGTGGTGAGCCGCCTGACCGTCTCGGCCCGCTCCCGCGCCAGCTGCCCGAGCAGATGCCCCTCCGCCAGTGCCTGCTGCGGGTCGGGTGCCAGCAGCAGCCGCAGGTACGGGGAGAGCGCGGTGCTGCTGCCCTGGTACTGCTGAAGGGCCAGCCGTGCCGCCTGCGTACGGCTGTCGCGCAGGGCCCGCCGGGCGGCGCCGAGGTCGGCGTCGAGGCGTTCGGCCTCGGTGCGCTGCCGTTTCAGGCGCTCGGCGGTGGCGTTGTAGGACTCGGTGGCCTGCTCGGCCTGCCGGTAGAGCTTCTGCAGATCCGTCAGCAACTCGGAGACGGACCGCTGCGCGGGCTCCTGCGGCCCGGGCAGGGCCACGGCGGCCACCGGTACGAGGGCGGCCTGCGCGGCCACGGCCGCCGTACACACCAGACGCGGCACTCTTCCTGACACGTCATCACCTCCCGTGCTGCGGGCGGCGTTTCCGCCCCGCACGTGAGGATTCGACGTATGAACCGACTTTCTGTGCCGTTGGTGCGCCGTACGGCGCAACGACGTCACCCGCCGGTGGCGTCCGGCTTGCCGCCGCCCTGCGGCTCCGGCTTGGACCACGGCCATTTCAGCCGGCCGCCGCCCCGCCCTTCGGGATCGAACTCGTACTTCCACCCCCGGGGCAGTCCCAGGCGCTTGCTGTGCCCGCGGGGCACCCGCCGGTAGACGAGCACGGTCGGCGGGCCGCCGGCGGCGTCGGGCACCGGGATGCGGTAGGCCTTCGGCGGGTTTCCGGTGGGCCCCACCAGCACGGGCAGCACCCGCCCGTCCATCGGGCCGCCCTCGAACGGGGTGTCTTCGCTCTTCACGGCACCAGTGTCAGCCATCCGCCTGCGCCAGGGCGCGCCCCACCAGCTCGGCGGTCTGCGCGTCCCGGGCCGCGGTCACGGTCAGCACGGCCACGAACTGCTCCACCAGCCAGTCCCGCAGCTCGTCGGCGGGCGGCTGCTTCTCCTCGTCCAGCCAGATCAGGGAGGCGGCCTCCACGGCCGTGATCCACATCCGCACGGTCATGCGCAGCCGTGGGCCGGGGTCCGCGACGTCCAGATGGCTCAGGATCCGCTCGGCGGCGGCCCGGCGCACGCCGTCCACGATGGCCGTCGTCCGGGAGGTCTCCACCACGCTGCCGCCCTGGAGCAGCGCGGTGAACCCGGCGTCGTGCTGGTCGACGAAGGCCAGGTAGCGGTCCAGGGCGCGGGCGAGGCGGGGCAGCGTCGGGCCCTCCTGCGGCTCGTCGAAGCAGTGCCGCAGCTCCTCGGCGGCGGACCGCAGGGCGGCCTCGTACAGCTGCTGCTTGCCGCCCGGGAAGTACCGGTACACCAGCGGGCGCGACACCCCCGCCGCCTCCGCCACGTCGTCCAGCGACACCTCCTCGGGCGCCCGGTGCGCGAAGAGCGACAGGGCCGCGTCGAGCAACTGGGCCCGCCGCTCCTCGACACTGAGGCGACGGTACGCGGGGCTGGACGCGGCAGGGCTCATGACCAGCAGCGTAATCGCCCGTCCCGGCCCCCACCCGGGCCCGCGCTTTTCAGGGCAGGAGGCCCGAGGCCCGCCAGAGGCGGCGGCCCGCTCCGCGCAGGACGCCGATGTCGTCGAGGAAATCCGTCAGCCGCTTCGCGCCCGTCCGCATGACCTCCCGCCGGTGGCCGCTCGCCTTCACCTGGGCCATCGCCTCCCGCTTGTCGAGGCCCACGTTCGTGTACACTTGCGGGTTGACGAAGGCGACCGAGAAGACCCGGGCGAACTCGCCCGAGGTGATCCGCGTGAACTCCTGCGACCACCTCGGCGCGGTCACCATCTGCCGACGCAACTCCTCGCGGGCGTACCGGACATGGCGGGCCTCCTCCACCACGTGGATGCGCGTGACGCCCCGCACCAGCGGCTGCACCCGCTCGTCCGGGAACGTCAGCCGCTGCATCCAGTCCAGGACCTCCTCGCCCAGCAGGGTCGCGGTGAAGGACCCGGGGGTCGTGGAGATGGTCTTGAACAGCCGGCCGAGGTTCTGGTGTGCCCGGCTCACCGGGTACCAGGGCGTGTCGCCGCGCGCTATCAGGCGGGCGAACATCTTCGAGTGCCGGCACTCGTCCTCGATCTCGGTCAGCGCGTACCGCACGTGCGCGCTCGTGGCCGCCTTGTCGTAGACGTGCCGTACGAGGAGCTGCATGAGGATCAGCTCGAACCAGATGCCGAGGGAGGCGAGCGCAGCGGCCTCGTGCCGGGAGAGCAGGATCCGCTGCTCCTCGCCCATCCGCTTCCACAGCGGCGTGCCGTACAGCGACACCAGTTCCGGTGGCCAGAACCACTTGGCCTCCTCGAAGGGCGCGTCCCAGTCCAGTTCCCTGTCGGGGTCGAAGGAGTGCCTGGCGGAAGAGGCGAGCAGCCGCTCGGCCACCTGCTCCCGGTCCTTGAGCAGGCCGAGCGCGTCGCGCAGGCCCGCGAGCGCGCCGTCGTCCGTCACGGTCGTCATGGCTGTCCCACCTCGTCGTACGGGATGTGGCCGGATGGGCTGGTTACCCGGCAGTCAGGTTCTCCGACTCTTATGAGACTGCCTGTCAGCAAGCCCGTCAATCCCTCGCACACGACTTGTTGACTCGGCGTCTACATGTGAACCTGCGGAGTATGCCGACCTACGACCTGTACGCCAGGAACCCGGGGGACTCGCACTGGCAGGTCCCCGCGACCGGCGCGGCTCGTTTCAGCTGGGAGTACGACAACGGCCGCGACCGCCTCCTCGCCCTCTACCAGAAGGGCAAGGACAAGCAGTGGGACGGGCAGAAGCGGATCGACTGGGACCTGGAGGTGGACCCGTACGACCCGCTCGGCACCCCCGAGGAGGCGATGACCCTCTACGGCACCCCGCACTGGGCGAAGATGACCGACCGGGACAAGGGCGAACTGCGCCGCCACTTCGCGGCCTGGCAGTTCAGCCAGTTCCTGCACGGCGAGCAGGGCGCGATGATCTGCGCCGCGCGGATCGTGGAGTCCGCGCCCGACCTGGACGCCAAGTTCTACTCCGCGACGCAGACCATGGACGAGGCCCGGCACGCCGAGATCTACGGCCGTTTCCTGCACGAGAAGATCGGGATGCTCTACCCGATCAACGACAACCTCCGGTCCCTCCTCGGCGACACCCTCCGCGACAGCCGCTGGGACATGCCCTACCTGGGCATGCAGGTGCTGATCGAGGGCCTCGCCCTGGCGGCCTTCGGCATGATCCGCGACACCACGAACAAGCCCCTGCCCCAGCAGATCCTCGCCTACGTCATGCAGGACGAGGCCCGGCACGTGGCCTTCGGCCGCATGGCCCTGCGCGATTACTACCGGCAGCTCACCGACGCCGAACTGCGTGAACGCGAGGAATTCGTCATCGAGGGCTGCTACCTGATGCGCGACCGCCTGCGCGGCGTGGAGGTCCTGGAGAACTTCGGCATCCCCGGGGCGGAGGCCGACGAACTCAGCGAACGCTCCGAATTCCTCCGGCTCTTCCGCCAGTTGCTCTTCAGCCGCATCGTCCCCTGCGTCAAGGACATCGGCCTGTGGGGCAAGCGACTCCAGCAGGCCTACGTCGACATGGGCGTCTTCGAGATGGGCGACTCCAGCCTGGACCGGCTCATGGCCCAGGACGAGGAGATCGCCGAGAAGCTGGACGCGGAACGCTTCGCGGCCGAGGAGCGGGAGCGGGTCGCGGAGGTGGAGGAGGCGATCGAGGAGGGTCAGCGCCTCACCGGCTGATCGTCCGGCTCCTCGGGCGCCCCGCCGGTCACCGGCACGGCACGCCGGGGCGGGAACGTCGCGCGCAGGGTGAACGCGTACTCGGTCGGACCGTGTTCACGGAGGTGGAGGAGCCGTTCCTCCGCCTCCGCCACGGTGGGACGGTGACCCGCCGGAACCCACCACAGCGTGGTGACCGCCTCCGTCGGCGGCTCGAAGAACTCCCGGCGGCGGGCGAGCATCTCCCGGTGCCGGCCCCGGTACATGTACGCCGTCAGCGCCTTCGCGTCCCGCCACACCGACATGTTGACGATCAGCCACGCGTCACCGAAGACCGCCACGTCCGTCGCGTTGCCGGAGTCGCTCTTCAGTCGCCAGACGAAACCGTCCGCGGCGTCCGCGTCGGCGTTCACCGGGTCGAGCGCGTCCACGAAGTCCTTCAACCTCGGTGAGTCCAAAGGGGCGTTGAGGCGGGCGATGTTCACCTGGGCGAGTTCGTACACCGATGCCGGAATCGTCATGCCCGAACCGTAGGGCCGCCCCGGCCGGTCCCGGCACCCCCGTCTCACCCAGCGGGCGGCGTGTGCAACACCTTCTCCATCACCGCCTTGGCGATCGGCGCCGCCGTACCGCCGCCGCTGATGTCGCCCCGCCGCGCGGACGCGTCCTCCACCACGACGGCGACCGCGACCCTGGGCGCCATGTCGTCGTCGTTCTGCGCCCAGGAGACGAACCAGGCGTACGGAGTACCGGCGTTGCCCAGGCCGTGCTGGGCGGTGCCCGTCTTGCCGCCCACCACGGCCCCGGGGATCGCCGCGTTCCCGCCGGTTCCCTCAGTGACCACGTCGGCCATCAGCTCCCGGAGCCGGGCCGCGGTCGTCGGGCGCATCACCTGCCGAGCGGGCCGCGAGCCGGCCGCGGACACCGTGCCGCCGTTGCTGCGCGTGGTCCGCTCCACGAGGTAAGGCGTCCGCACCCGCCCGCCGTTCGCGACCGCCGCCGCCACCATCGCCATCTGCAGCGGAGTGGCCCGCGTGTTGTACTGCCCGATCGACGACAGGGCGAGCTGCGCCCGGTCCACCCGGGTGTCGAAGGTGCTCGGCGACACCGAGAAGGGAATCCTCACCTCCTTGTCGTTGAAGCCGAACCCCTCCGCCGCGGCCCGCATGCCCCGCACCCCGACGTCCACGCCCAGCTTCGCGAACACCGTGTTGCACGACCACTCGAACGCGTGCCGCAGGGAGGCGTCGCGGCAGTCGTCGGCCTCGTTGTAGAGCCAGGTCGTCGTGCCCGGCAGCTGGTACGGGTCGGGGGAGCCGGTCGGCTCGTCCAGGTCCCGCACCACGCCCGCGTCCAGCGCGGCCGCCGCGGTGACCACCTTGAACGTCGAACCCGGCGGATACGTCTGCCGCACCGCCCGGTTCAGCATCGGCTGCTCCGGGTCCTCGTTCAGCCGCGCCCACACCGCCGACACCGCCGGCCTGTTCCCGGACAGCAGCGAGGGGTCGTACGAGGGTGTGGACACCAGCGCCAGGATCCGTCCCGACGTCGGCTCGATCGCCGCGACCGCCCCCTTGCGGCCGCCCAGCCCCTCGAACGCGGCCCGCTGGGCGGCCGGATCGATCGTCGTCACCACATTGCCGCCCGGACTCCGTCCGCCCGCGAAGCCCCGCCACGGTCCGAACCCCGCCAGCATCGGATCCGAACCCGACAGCACCCCGTCCTCGGAGTGCTCCAGGAAGGTCGTCCCGTAGAGCTGCGAGGCGAAGCCGGTCACCGGCGCGTACAACGGCCCGTCCGTGTAGGTCCGTTCGAAGCGCAGTTGCTCCCGGGTGTCCCGGGAGCCGGTGACCGGCCGCCCGCCGACCAGGATCTCGCCGCGCGGCTGCTGGTAACGGGCGATGGTGGGGCGGCGGTTGGCCGGATTGCCGCCGTAGGCCGGGTTCCGGAGCACCTGCAGCCAGGCGACGTTCAGCAGGAGCGCCACCAGCAGGACCAGGCAGAAGGCCGCGGCGTGCCGGATGCACCGGGTCAACGGACTTTCTCCTCAACGGTCATGGGGCCACCGTCCCGTCGTACTCCCGGCGCGCCACATGGCTCACCCGGATCAGCAGCGCCACGATCGTCCAGTTGGTCACGACCGACGATCCGCCCTGTGCAAGGAACGGCATCGCGAGACCGGTCAGCGGGATCAGGCCGGTCACCCCGCCCGCGATCACGAACACCTGGAGCGCCACGAGCGAGGCGAGCCCGATCGCGAGCAGCCGGCCGAAGGGGTCGCGCAGGGCGAGGCCCGCCCGGTAGCCGCGCTCGACGAGGAGCGCGTACAGCAGGAAGACCGCGGAGAGGCCGGCCAGACCCAGTTCCTCCCCGGCGGTGGCCAGGATGAAGTCCGACTTGACGGCGAAGCCGACGAGGGTCGAGTGGCCGAGGCCGAGTCCGGTGCCGGTCAGCCCGCCCGCCGCGAACGAGAACAGAGACTGGGCCACCTGGCCGGGCCCCTCACCGGCCTCGATGGACGCGAACGGGTGCAGCCACTCCCCGAACCGGCCGCGCACGTGCGGCTCCAGCCGGCCGACGGCGACCGCACCGGCCGCCGCGAGGAGCAGCCCGACCGCGATCCAGCCGGTGCGGGCGGTGGCCACGTAGAGCATGACGACGAACAGCCCGAAGAACAGCAGCGAGGTGCCGAGGTCGCGTTCCAGGACCAGGACGACGACACTCAGCAGCCAGATCGTGACCACCGGCCCCAGCACCCGTCCGGTGGGCAGTTGCAGCCGCCACACCTGGCGGCCGCTGTACGCCAGCGCCCCGCGGTTGGCGGCCAGGTAAGCGGCGAAGAACACCGCGAGGAGCACCTTCGCGAACTCGCCCGGCTGGATGGAGAACCCGCCCAGCCGGATCCAGATCCGGGCGCCGTTGACGGCGGGGAAGAGGATGGGCAGCGTGAGCAGGACGAGCGTGGTGGCGACGCAGAGATAGGCGTAGCGCTGGAGCCACCGGTGGTCGCGCAGCACGAGCACCACCAGGATGAACAGCCCCACGCCCAGGGTGGACCACACCAGTTGGGCGGGTGCGGCCTCGTCGCCCGGTGTCTCCAGGTCGAGCCGGTAGATCAGCACCAGGCCAAGCCCGTTGAGCAGGACGGCGATGGGCAGCAGCAGTGGGTCGGCGTACGGCGCGCACAGGCGCACCGCGATGTGCGCGACCAGCGCGAGCGCGCCGAGCCCGGCGCCGTAGCCGGCGGCGCCGGGCGGGACGGTGCCGTTCCTCGCCAGGCCGACGGCGCAGTAGCCGCACACCGGCAGCAGGACGGCGAGGACGATGAGGGAGAGTTCGACACCGCGGCGCCGGGGGAGGCGGACGGCGGGCGCGGACGGGACGGCCGCCGCCACGGGGATTCCGGCCTGGGTCATGTCCGGAACCTACCCAAAAGGCATGGCCTGTCCGTCCTGCTGCTCAGCACCAGCGTGGCGTGGGCCCGATCGTGGCGATGTACCGCGCCGAGCCCCACGCCCAGACACCGTCCGAGAGGAGGTACCACACGCGGGTGCCGTCGACCGTCTGGCCCAGGGTCCGGCAGTGGATCCACACGGGCTGACCCGGCCGGGCCACCCGCAGCACCCGGCCGCCGCGGTCGGGGCGGCTGCGCAGGACGAGCCCGCCGCGGGCCGTGACGACACCCCGGGTGAAGCGCGGGCGGCGGCGGTCGGGGACGCCGCTGTTCTGCCGGGCCGTGCCGCGGTCGGGCGTGGTGCCGTGCTCGGGTGTCGTGCCGCGGTCGGGTGTCGTGCCGTGCTCGGTCGTTGTGCTGTGTGCGGGTGTCGTGCTGTGCCGGGGGGTCGCTGTCTGCTGACCGCTCCGGCCGTCGTCGGCGACGGCGGGAGCCGCGGCGGCCGTGGAGAGGAGTGCGCCGGTGGCGGCCGCCACGGCCAGTCGGATGAGGGGGGAGCGCAGGGACATGAAGTACCTCCACCTGAGGTGGCGAAGCCCATCGAGGCCGGACAGATCTGACTAACCGCCACATTAGGAGCGCCGCATTCCGATGGCCCGTCACGCTGGGCCATAAGGGCGCCGCCGTCTGAGGGCTCGTCATCCGGGTGCGGAGACGGTCCTTCTGGGGGCGGGCCCCGGAAGGGATGTCAGCCGGACACGGTGTCACTCGGTGGCGGCGTCACCGGAACGCCGCCGCTGCCGGCCGGTCCCGAGGACCCGGGCGGTTCCTGAGGGAGGGTCAGGGTCGCCACCGCCCCGCCGTCCGGCGCGTTGGCGAACTCCAGCCGTGCGCCCAGCACCTCCGCCTGGCCCAGGGCGATCGTCAGCCCGAGCCCGTGCCCGGTCGCGCCGCCCTCCGTGCGGAAGCGCTGCGGCCCGTGCGCCACGAGGTACTCCGGATAGCCGTCGCCGTGGTCCCGCACGCTGACCACCGGCCCGTCGACGGTCAGCACCACCGGCGGCCGGCCGTGGCCGTGCGCGTTGGCCACCAGATTGCCCAGCACCCGCTCCAGCCGCCGCCGGTCGGTCTCCACGTACACGTCCTGGACGACCCTGACCTGCGTGTCCGCCCCGGACGCGGCCCCCGCCGCTCCCGCCGCCCGCACCGCCCGCTCGGCCACCGAGCTCAGGTGCCCGGCGTCCAGGGCCGGCCGTTCCCTCCCGGTGTCCAGCCGGGAGATCTCCAGCAGATCCTCGGTGAGCGTGCGCAGCGCGGCCACCCGGTCGCGCACCAGTTCGGTGGGGCGGCCCGGCGGCAGCAGCTCGGCCGCCGCGTGCAACCCGGTCAGCGGGGTGCGCAGCTCGTGCGCCACATCCGCGGTGAACCGCTGCTCGGCCAGCAGCTTGCCCTGGAGCGACGCCGCCATGGAGTCCAGCGCCGCGGCGACCGCGGCCACCTCGTCGTGCGGGCGTGACGCGTCCCGTGCCAGCGGATCGTGCACGCGTGCGTCCAAGTCGCCCCCGCTGATCCGGCGGGCCACGCGCGCGGTGGCGTGCAGCCGCCGGGTCACCCGGGTCACCGCGAACGCGCCGACCAGCAGCGTCGCCCCGATCGCCAGCAGCGACGACCAAAGGATGGACTGGTCCAGCGCGTCGATGGTGCGGGCCTGCTGCGAGTAGTCCACCGCCACGGCCAGCGTCCGGCCCCGGTCCGCGGGCCCGGCCGCCCACATCGTGGGCCGACCCTGGTGCACGTCGACCATCGTGCCGCGCTGTCCGCTCGCCGCCAGCCGCCGCAGCCGCTCCGGCAGCCCCTCCGGGTCGACACCCGCGCCCGGCAGCAGGGTGTCGCCGGACTCGAACGCGGTCGTGGCGTCCTTCAGCCGGGACAGGGCGAGGGCGCGTGCCTGGCCGACGGTCTGATCGGTCACCGAGACGTGCACGAGGACGCCGAGCAGCGCGGCGAGCGCGCAGCACATCACCGTGATGAAGGCCGCGGCCTTCACCGCGAGCGTCCCGGCCCACCGGGGGAGCGCGAGCCTCATCGCACGCTCGTGGAGTAGGTGGCGGCGAGGGACGAGGGAGCGGCGAGTGAGGAAAGGGCGGAGGACGAGGAGGGAGCGGGGGAGGCGGGCGAGGGGGCGTCGGCGGACGGGGACGGCGACGCGGGGAGGGGCGCGTGGGTACGCGCGTGCGTGGGCCGGTGCTGCCCGGTGCGCAGGAACTCGTCGCGCGAGAACACCATCGCCCGCTGCTCCGGGTCCCAGGACCACGTGGTGCGGTACTCGTACCCGGCGATCCCGGCCGGCGAGCGTATGATCACGGCCCGCCCGGCCAGCTCCACGCCGATCACCGCGTCGTCGTTGGCGAACACCTGCACCAGCCGGTGCCCCTCGAACGTGTAGACGCGCACCGCGGTCTGGTTGGTCGGGTACAGCCGGAAGCCCAGTGCCATGTCGTCGCGCCCGTCACCGGTGAGGTCCCGGTAGTACGGCCGCATGACGGGACACCGCGACGGGTCCTTCGCCCCGCCGCACTCCGCCAGCCGGACGGCCGTGTCCTGGTACGGCGCCTTGCCGCTCGTGTAGGCGTCCGGACGCGCGGCCACCTCGGCCTGTACGACGGCCACCGGGTCGACCGCGTGGATGTCGTCGCCGGGAGCGGTGACGCCCTTGACCGTCTCGATCTGTATCTCGTCGTAGGGCCAGGCGGGGCTGGCCGCCGGGCGCAGCGAGGGCCACAGCCGGGCCGGGCTGACCGCGGTCGGTGTGGGCCCCGCGCCGCGCAGCCCGCCCGCGTCGCCGCAGGCGGCCGTTGTCGCCGTCAGGAGGGTGGCCAGGGCGGTGGCCAGGGCGGGGCGTCTGCGGAACACGTTTCTCCGGTGGCTGGAGGAGAGCGGGAGGAGAGGAGCGGTGCGAGTGACAGCCGCGTACACCCTATTCGTTTCGTATGGAAGTCCCTTTTGCTCACCGGGTTTCGGTTCCGGCGCCCAGGCGAAACGGTTACTCGGCCAGCTCCTCCAGCAGCCGTGCCGTCGGCAGGCCCGTCCGCAGATAGTCGACGAACAGCTCGTTGTGGAGGGCCCAGGGGGAGCGGCGGGCGCGGATCAGCCGGATCGCCTCGTCGGCGGAGCGTCCCTGCCGGACCAGCGCGTGCGCGATCACCAGCCCCGAGCGGTTGTAGCCGGAGTAGCAGCGCACGAGGACCCGGCGGTCCTGGTCCAGGGCGTCGCAGGCGGCCCGGGCCAGCCGTATCACCCCCGCGAGCTGTGTTCCGTCCAGCGGCCCGTCGGGTATCGGCCACACATGGTGCTCGACACCCGGGTCGGGTCCGTGGCCCGGCAGCCTGAGCAGGGTCTGCACAAGATCGAACTGGTCGCGCACGACGGCGAGTTCCAGCCGCCCGGAGAGCGTCCGGAACTCGTGCCCGCCCATCCACAGGCCGGGCACGATCTCGCTCCACGGGCTGTCCGGAGCCGGTACGTCGGGTTGCTTCCTGCGGGTCCGCAACGGCGCCTCCCCACTCCCCTGCCAACCGCTCCTCAAAGGTAGCCGGGTTCTTGCCCCGGGAGCACCCCGCCTGTTCCCATGGTCGTGGGGGTGATGGTGCATGAGCGGACACCGCGGACTGCGCGTCATACCGACCTGGCGCCACGGACAGGAACGGCTCTACGTCTGCCGGCCCGACGGCGGGAACATCGCCTGGTACGACCGTGAGGCCGCCCGGGTCAACCTCCTCAGCGCGGACGAGCAGGAGGACGTGCTCCAGGCCCTGGGGCCCTTCCTCACCGGCCCGGTCGCGGTGGGCCCGCCCCCGGTGCCCACCCCCGCCGAACTCGCCCGGCTGAGCCTGCACCCGGACGACGACCTCGCCCCGAACCGTCCCGGCGAGGCCCTGCTGATCGCCCTCGACCGTGAGCCCACCTCAGCCCACCGCCTGCGCCCGGACCCGCGCCGCCGCGCCCTGACCGCCGAGCAGACGGTGGGCGAGGCCCTGGACCACCTCGACGGCGCCGGCTGGCACGCCCTGCACTCCGTCCCGCTGCCCGGCGGCGACCGCATCCACCACCTGGTCATCGGTCCGGGCGGCCTCTTCGCCGTCCACGCCCTGTACGCCCGCAAGCAGCGCGTCCGCGTCGACGACCCGATGGTCGCCCTCGGCCGCCACGACCCCGCGCCCCTCCTGCGCGACCTCCGCGGCCGGGCCGACCGGGCCTCCTACGCGCTGACGGCCGAGGTGCGCCCGGTCCTGGTCCTGACGGATCCGGCCACCCTCCAGGTCGGCGCGCCGCCCAGGGGCGTACGCGTCCTCGAACTCACCGGCCTCGCAGACCTGACCCACCTGGGCGGCCAACTGAAACCGGCGGACGTGGAAGCGCTCCACGCGATGGCGAGGGACCGCAGGACGTGGGAGCGGGTGTGAGAGGGCGGCTGGGCTGAGGGGTCGGCTGGGCTCGGGGGTCGGCTGGGCTGAGGGGTCGGCCGGGCTCGGGGGCGGTCAGGCTGGGCTCAGGGGGCTGACCGGACGGACGGCCGGGTTCCGCCCGAGTGGGCGTGACCGGATGACCGGATGACCGGGTTCCGGCCGGGCGGGTGTGATCGGACAACGGACGGCCCGGTTTCCCGGAGAGGGCGTGACCGGGCCGCCGGTTCACGCTCACGGCAGCGCGGCCGCACGTCCCGGCTCCAGCAGCGGCGCCAGCAGGTCGCCGTGGTCCCGCAGCCGGGGCACGATGTCCGGCGCCCGGAACTCCAGCCGCCCCGGCGCCCGGCACTCCGCCACCTCGTCCCACGTGACCGGCGCGGAGACCGTCGGCTCCGGGCGCGCCCGCAGCGTGTAGGGCGCCGCCGTGGTCTTCCGCGCCGCGTTCTGACTCCAGTCGACGAACACCTTCCCCGGGCGCAGACTCCGCGTCATCCGGTGCAGCACCAGCTCGGGCATCGCGCGCTCCGCCTCCACGGCGAGCCCCTTCGCGTAGTCGGACACCCGCGCGCTCGAAGCCCCCCGGACCGCGGCCAGCAGGTGCAGCCCCTTCGATCCGGACGTCTTCGCGTACGCCTCGATCCCGTCCCCGGCCAGCCGCTCCCGCAGCCACAACGCCACCCGGCAGCAGTCCACCACGCTCGCCGGCGCCCCCGGATCCAGGTCGAACACCAGCCGGTCGGCCTCCGCGGGCGCCTCGACCACCCACTGCGGGGTATGGAACTCGGTCACCAGATTGGCCGCCCACATCAGACTCGCCAGATCCTGCACCAGCACCATCCGCGCCGCCCCCGTCGACCTCGGCACCTCGGCCGTCGTCACCCACTCGGGCGTACCCGGCGGCACGTTCTTGGCGAAGAACACCTGCCCGTCCGGCCCGTCCGGGTAGCGCAGGAAGGACACCGGCCGGTCCCGCAGATGGGGCAGCAGCACCTCGGCGGTCGTCGCGTAGTAGTGCAGCACCTCGCCCTTGGTGAACCCGCTCGCCGGATACAGCACCTTGTCCAGGTTGCTGAGCGCGAGCCGTCGCCCCTCCACCTCCGTGATCGGCGCCATACGATAAGAAAACCATGGAAACTTCTTGAATCATGACAAACGGCTCGGTCTGAGCGGTCGGCGCGATCAGACCGAGCAGATCGTCCTGATCCGATCCGGAAGGTGCTCCCCGTGCGATCCATTTGGAACGGCGCCATCTCGTTCGGCCTGGTCAGCATCCCGATCAAGCTCGTGAACGCGACCGAGAGCCACGCCATCTCCTTCCGTCAGATCCACACCGAGGACGGCGGCCGCATCCGCTACCGCAAGGTGTGCGAACTGGAGGAGCGCGAGGTCACCCAGGCGGAGATCGGCAAGGCCTACGAGGACGCGGACGGCTCCATCGTCCCGATCACCGACGAGGACCTGGCCCATCTGCCGCTGCCCACCGCGAAGACGATCGACATCGTGGCCTTCGTCCCGGCCGACCGGATCGACCCGCTCCAGATGGAGCACGCGTACTACCTGGCGGCGAGCGGCGCCCCGGCCGCCAAGCCGTACACCCTGCTGCGCGAGGCCCTCAAGCGCAGCCGCAAGGTGGCGATCGCGAAGTTCGCCCTGCGCGGCCGCGAGCGCCTGGGCATGCTCCGTGTGGTGGACGACGTCATCGCCATGCACGGCCTGCTCTGGCCCGACGAGATCCGCGCCCCGCAGGGCGTGGCCCCGGACGTCGACGTCACCGTCCGCGACAAGGAACTGGACCTCGCCGACGCCCTCATGGACACCCTGGGCGAGGTCGACCTCCAGGACCTCCACGACGAGTACCGCGAGGCGCTGGAGGAGGTCATCGCCGCGAAGGCCGCAGGCGAGGCGCCCCCCGAGGCCCCCGAACCCGCCGCCGGCGGCAAGGTCCTCGACCTGATGGCCGCCCTGGAGAACAGCGTGCGGGCGGCCAAGCAGTCCCGGGGCGAGGAAACGGGGGAGGAGACCGGGGAGCCGGCCAAGGAGGCCGAGGAGGCCGAGGTCAGGCACCTCCCGCGCGGCAAGCGGACGGGCGGCGCAGCGAAGAAGACCACCACCGGGAAGTCGGCTCCCGCGGCCAAGAAGACGGCGGCGAAGAAGACGGCCGCCGCGAAGAAGTCCACGTCCAAGTCGGCGCAGTCGTCGCGGTCCGCGAAGAAGACCGCGTCGACCACCAAGAGCACGGCGAAGAAGACCCCGGCCAAGAAGACGGCCGCCCGCAAGCGCACAGCGTGAGAACGGGCGCTCGCAGGGTTCTGCCGCCCGCCGTCACCCGGCCTCGATCAGCGCACGCGGCGCAGTGCCAGCACGGCGTTGTGTCCTCCGAACCCGAACGAGTTGCTGAGCACCAGGTCACCGTCCCGCGGCAGCGCGCGGGCCGCGCCCGTCACCACGTCGAGGCCGATCGCCTCGTCGACCTCCGCGCACCCCACGGTCGGCGGCACGACCCCGTGATGCAGGGTCAGCACCGCGGCGACGGCCTCGACTCCGCCGGCGGCGCCCTGAAGATGCCCGAGGTGCCCCTTGAGGGCGGTCACGGGTACGCCGGGCAGACCGAGCACGGCCCGCAGGGCACCCGCCTCGGCGAGGTCGCCCTCCCCGGTGGCCGTGGCGTGCGCGTTGACGTGGGCGACGTCGACGACGTACCCGCCCGCGTCCCGCACCGCCCGCCGCAGCGCGAGGGCGACCCCGCCGCCGCTCGGGTCGGGCGCGGCCATGTGGTGCGCGTCGGCGGACAGTCCCCATCCGGCGGCCTCGCAGTAGATCCGGGCGCCACGGGCCCGCGCGTGCTCCTCGGCCTCCAGGACGAGCAGCCCGGCGCCCTCGCCGTTGACGAATCCGGCACGGTCCTTCGCGAACGGCCGCGAGGGTGAGACGCCGTCTTCCAGCCCGAGGCCGGACAGCGCGCGCATGGCGGCGAACGACGCCATGATGGCGGGCGTGACGACGGCCTCGGCCCCGCCGGCCAGGGCGACGTCGACCCGCCCGTACCGTATGCGGTCCACGGCCTCCCCTATCGCCTCGGTACCGGAGGCGCAGGCGCTGGTCACGGTCCGCGCCTCACCGGTGATGTGCAGGTCGAGCGAGACCTGCGAGGCGGCCTGCGAGGGCACGGTCATGGGCGTGGTGAGCGGCGACACGCCACGGGGTCCCTTCTCCCGCAGCCTGCGGTCCCCGCCCACGAGCACGGACGCGTCGCCGAGGATGGCCCCGAGGCTGACGCCGACCCGCTCCGGATCGAGCCCGCTCTCCCTGGTCCCGCCGTCCGTGAACCCGGCGTCGGCCCATGCCTCCCGCGCCGCGAGCACCGCGAACTGCGCGGCCCGGTTCATCCGCCGCGCGGCAGCCCGGGGCAGCAGCACGGCGGGGTCCACGGGCACGACCCCGGCCACCCGCACGGGCAGCTCCGCGAACTCGTCCCCCTCCAACTCCCGTATCCCGTGCCGCCCGTCGAGCAGCCCCTGCCAGAGTTCGCCCACCCCCACACCGAGCGGGGTGACGGCCCCGAGCCCGGTCACGACGACGCGCCGCGGCCCGGCCACCGAGGGTTCGCGCTCCGGCCGCGGGTGGTGCCGTACGACGTACCCCTCCTGATCGGCCCCGGCGGCCCACTCGCGCACCTCGTCGTCCGTGGCGGTCCGGGCGGTCCGGGTGTCGAGGTCGCGGTGCCAGAGCCCCCACCGGCGCCGGTACGTCTCCTCGACGCCCCGCGGGTCGACGGCCCGCAGCCGGGTCACGGCGTCCCCGTCCCGGAAGGCGGCCTCGTCCAGCCGGGGCGACGACACGGCCGGAACGGCCGCGACATCCATCCGCGGGCCGGCGACGACGACCTCCTGCTCGCGTGCCAGGACCTCGTCCCGGTCCACGCCGCCGAGCGGTGGACGCAACGTCACCCGGATCGTCTCCGGCGACTCGGGCAGGGTGTGCATCACGACACACCACCGCTGCCGCTCGGCGTCCTCCGGCGACAGGGCGAGCAGATCGCCGGGGACGACCTCGGCGGCCGTCACCGCGGCGGGCACGATGGGGAGTTCGGGCATCTGAGGTGAAGAGGACATATCCGTTGAGGCCTCCTGTGGCGCGAAGTGGCGTATGACGGATGCTCCCGAGTGAAAGGGGTGAAGGCGAGGAAAGCCATAGGCATGGATAAGCGTCCCAAACAGGACTCCTGTACGAATAACCTCAAGTGCTCGGGATGTGCGTGGAGTTGAGCGTCCCGCCCGCCGACGATGTGCGGCAGGTCACTCCCGCGGGCGAGATGACGGCGTGTGACGCGCGGCACTCCGACGCGGCCCGGTCCGGCCCTTCCCGGCGGACGAAAAAGCACGCGAACTCCGAACCCCCGCTGGGCTATGTTGCTGCTGTTCGAAGGGGGAGAGGCGTGACCAGGCTCAACCAGATCATCGCCGTGGAGAAGGGCGTCAAGAGCAAGTCGCTCCAGGACGTCAACGCGGCTCACCAGAAGGTGCAGAAGCCCGCGCTGCTCGCCGGTATCTCGCGCACGTACCAGCCCAAGGACGAGGAGGGCGAGCAGTTGCCGCCCGAGTCGACGCGGGTGCAGGTCAAGGCCGAGGAGATCCTGCGTGAGATGTCCGGGTCGCTCACGCGTCTGTTCGACGTGACCGCGACCAAGGACTGGGCCAACCGCACGGCCCACGCGGACATCACGGTCGACGGCCGTACGGTTCTCGCCGAAGTCCCGGTCTCCTACCTGTTGTTCCTGGAGAAGCAGCTCACGGAACTGCACTCCTTCGTCAAGAAGCTCCCCGTCCTGGACGCCGCCGAGTCCTGGTCGCTGGACCCGTCGACGGACTGGTGGAAGACGGACCCAGTCCGCACGATCCGTACGAAGAAGGTCCCGCGCAACCACGTCAAGGCGGAGGCGACCGAGAAGCACCCGGCCCAGGTCGAGGTGTACTACGAGGACGTGCCGATCGGTTACTGGACGACGGTGAAGTTCTCCGGAGCCCTCCCCGCGCGGCGGGTGAACGAGCTGCTGGAGCGGGTGGAAAAGCTTCAGCAGGCCGTGAAGTTCGCACGCGAGGAGGCCAACGGCGCCGAGGTCACCGACCAGCGGGTCGGCGACGCGGTGTTCGGCTACCTGTTCGGCTGAGGCCGGACCGGGGCAGCCCCTTATCGCCCCTGTGTGCGAGCGCGGGGGTGCGCGACGGGAGCGGGCCGGACAAAGGACCGGTTCCGCGCCCTGCGCGCAAGCTGAAACTGAGGCTCAGCCTGAATCAGCCGGTCTCCTCCGGGAGATCGTGATCAATCTCAGACTCTCGCTCCAGCTTCAGCATTCGCCACCGATCGCCGGACGACCGAGTGCGGACGACCGCCGCCGGATGCGAGTTCGACTCTCGCCTGCACCTCTCACACGGTGCGGTAGTTCAAAGGAAGAACACGACGGCCTGACGACTGATCCGCACTCCTGAACACCACCGGCGTGCGCAACTGGGTGGCATCCAAGGGGCCCGGGAGCTGGATACGACTCCCGGGCCCCGCCACGCCCGGATGTCATCCTTGTTCCGCAGCTGCAACGCGCCTGACACCGAAGGAAGTCGACGTGACGAGGACAGGTCCCGACCCCACCTTGCTCGTGGTCCTCGACGAAGCGGTCGCCGCTCTCAAGGCCCCGCTGGAGGAGGCGGACCGTGCGCAGGGCTGGACCGACGATCTGAGGCGGGAGGTGCAGGAGGAGATCTCGGTCAACCGCTCGGTGCTGCGCCGCGAGGGGCTGCACATGGTGTGGTACCTGCGCACCCGCCTCGACGTGTGGATGGACCACGAGGGCGTACGGCCCGGACGCCTCCGGAGTCTGGTCCTCGACGTGCAGCGCCGGCTCGTGGAGGCCCGGAGCGCGTCCTAGGGACGCGCCCCTGAGGCGGACCTACGCGGCCTTCTGCGAGGCGGCGGCGTCCGGACGCAGTTCGTCGAGGGTGAGGAGGTGTGCCGGCGGCTCGGGCAGGACGAGCCGGCCGGTGGTGCGCAGGCCGGAGTCGACATGGAGCAGTTCGCCCGCCTCCAGCAGCCGCCAGCCCGGGTTCTCGTCCATGCGCTCGCTGGCCACCACGACGGACGGCTGTCCGGCCAGAGCCTCGGAATGGACGCGCATCCGCCCGTTGCTGCCGCTGTGGTCGAGGTGCCGGGTGCCGTGCCGGCCGCCCGCCGCGCGCTGGAGGACGTACAGCTCGTGGGTGTCGGGGTACCGCAGCGCCCACAGTTGGTCGGGGGTGACGAGGACCAGGTTGAGGGCGTAGACGGGCAGATGCCCGGCGATCCAGCGCGCGGCCCGCGTGATACCGGCGGTGACGTCGCCGCCGTGTTCGCGGGTCTCGCGGGTGACGAGGGCGAAGAACCGCTCCGAGTCGGTGTCGCCCCTGACCAGTGACCTGTCCTCGCCCAGGTGGTCGTCGAGCGCGTCGAGGCCCTCGATCACCCCGTTGTGCGCGAACAGCCGCCCCTCCTGCTCGAAGGGGTGGGTGTTGCGGGCGTCCAGGCCGCCGGTCGAGGCGAACCGCACGTGGGCGAGGAAGGTGGCGGACTCCACCTGCCGCGCCTCCTCGGCGAACCCGCGGTCCCGGTAGGCGGCGATCGGCGCCTTGTCGACCCGCGGGGTGCCGTCCGCCGCGAAGTAGCCGAGCCCGGTACCGTCCGGATCACGGTGACTCTGCCGACTGAGACTGTCGGGCGCGTCCAGCAGCCAGAACGTGGCACGGGTACGCCGCGGTGCACTGCTGAGCCCGAACAGACGGCACATCCGCGTCCTCCCGATTGTCGACCGGCCTTCCCCGTGTTCCCCGCCCCCGGATCACGAACCGGGCCTACCGTGAAGATCCGGACTGGCCGCTTACGCATCGCTTCGAGGCGGCTACAGTGAGCTGTGTGCGGCACGTCACACCGTGTCGCGTATCAAGCGCCTGGGGCGAGGCTCTCCTCGTTCCCGGGTTGCGTCGTTTTTGGGGGCAATGTGCATGAAATGAGCAAGGGCTCGAATGTGACGCTGACGGCCCTGAGCGAGAACGTCGGTCCGGTGATCGTCGGTCTGGGCTGGGGGAGCCCGACCGGCGAGGGCGACGCGGACGTTTCCGTCCTCCTGCTGGACGCGAACGGCAAGGTGCGCAGCGACGCCGACTTCTACTTCTACAACCATCCGGTCGCCGCCGACGGCAGTGTGCAGTTGCTGGGCAAGACGCCCACGGCGGACGGGAACGAGGACCGGATCAGCTTCGACCTGACCGCCGTCCCCGCCGACGTCGACCGCGTGGTGGTGGCCGCCAGCCGGTACGACGGAGCGTGCTTCGGTGAACTGGACGACGTACGGCTGTCGTTGGCGGACGGAGCCGGGGAGGAACTCCTCCGCTTCGCCGTGCAGGGCGCCGACTCGATGAGCGCGATCATCTTCGGCGAGCTCTACCGGCGCGGGCAGGAGTGGAAGTTCCGCGCCGTCGGCCAGGGCTACGACACCGGACTCGCCGGTCTGGCCACGGACTTCGGCGTCGACATCGACGACGACGCGGAGGCGGTGGCGGTTCAGGGTGACGCGGAGGCTGTGGACGCGGAGGGCGGCGGCGCCGCGTCCGAGGGCCGGGCGGTCGTGAGGGAACCGGCCCTGGCCTCAGTGCCGGTGCCGGTTGCGGCCCCTGTCGGAGAGCCCGGTCCACGGGAGGCTGTGGCGGCCCTCCCGGCTCCCCGCCGTCCCGAGGACGACGCCGCCGACGGGCCGAGCAGGCCGACCGCACGGCCGCGTACCGCGAAGAAGAAAGTCACCCTGTCCAGGGCGGCCAGAAAAACCCTGGCGGAGAACGAGTCCTGGAGGGCGGCCCGGCTCTTCCCGGTGTCGGCGCTCAAGAGCGACCGGGACCGTGAGACGCGCGCGACCTCCGTGCTGCTCTCGGTGATGGCGCAGGTGCCGGAGTTCGGCAGGAGGCTCACCGCCGCGTTCGGGGCGCCGGCCGGCCGTATGGAGACCTTCACCGAGGTCACCCTGCCGCACGGCGACTCCCCGCGGCGCCCCGACGGGGTGATCCGCGTCGAGCGGGCCGGCAAGCTGTGGACGGCGCTGGTCGAGACGAAGACCAACGGCAACGCGCTCAAGGCCGACCAGGTCCAGGCGTACATGGACATCGCCGCGCGCCGCGGCTACGAGGCCGTCATCACGCTGTCGAACGACGTCGAG
Source organism: Streptomyces sp. NPDC088817 (assembly GCF_044750345.1). Classification (NCBI taxonomy): domain Bacteria; kingdom Bacillati; phylum Actinomycetota; class Actinomycetes; order Kitasatosporales; family Streptomycetaceae; genus Streptomyces; species Streptomyces sp. NPDC088817. Next base: position 137,153 of record NZ_JBIVJN010000003.1, on the reverse strand, counting down.
CTGGAGGGCAGCCCGCTCGTCGACGTCAGGATCGACAAACGCCGCAAGCACAAGGTGGCCCTGCGGCACCTGTCGTGGGCGGAAGTGGCCCACCAGGCACAGATGCTGATCCGCCACGAGGGCGTCGGCAACGCGGCGCACGCCTGGCTCCTCCAGGAGCTGCTGCACTACCTCCAGCACGAGAACTCCGGCTGCCACGGTTTCCAGAACATGGGCCCGGCCTGGGTGCCCGTACGCAACGGGATCGACGACGAGACCCTGTGCCAGGGAGACCCGCGGGCACTGGAGGTCGTCGAGAACTGGGAACGGCTCATCCGCCAGGTGTGTCTCGCGCTGGGCGGCGAACTCGGGCAGAAGGCATTGCCGGTCCAGCGTTCCAAGCGGGGAGCGGATCCGGGAGCGCGCCGCAGCGCACTCGCCGACCAGCTCTGCGTCGACGGAAGACTCCAGGCGGAACTGCGGATCGAGGGAACGCCCGGCGTCCTGGCGATCAGTGCGGACCTCCGTACCGGAAAGCTGCGCACCTCCATCGACATACCGGCGCCCGAGCAGGGCTACCCCCTGTCCTGGGCGAAGCGGCTCGTGCGGCGCCTGGCCGAGGCACCGGCCGACCTTCACGTCGAGACCCTCGTCGACGGGGGGACCGGCGGCCCGCGGAGCACGCTGGAACGGCTCCGCCCGGAGCCCGCGGACATGCTGCCGAAGGACGGCGACACGCGGATCACGGGTTTCCGTTTGTCCTTGTTCAAGAGCATGGGGAGTACGCGCGGCACCGCCCAGTCCGGTTTCATCCGGAGCGTCGACGAGGCCGTACACCGCTTTCACCGAACCGTGGTGGTCCACCTGGACAGCCCGGCCCCGCGCCGGGTGCCGTCCGGGCAGGGAGCGGCGAGAGGCTGAGAGGGCGGCGCCGGGACAGAGGGAAGAACGAGGCCCGGAGGGAGTTCGAGGTCCGGGGGAAGCCGAGGTCGGGGGGAGGCCGAGTCCCGGCGGTCGCGGATCGGTGGTGGTCAGGGGCGCGGCGGTTCGCTGTCCGCGAGGGGCTCGCCCATCGCCATGAGCTGGAGCCGCAGCGCCAGCCGCAGGCGGGGCGAGGAGAGGTCGAGCGGGACCGCCTCGTCGAGCTTGCGCAGCCGGTAGCGCAGCGTGTTCGGATGGACCCGCAGGTGTCGTGCGGCGCTCTGCGGGTCGCCGAAGTGGTCGAGCCAGGCCGCGAGGGTGGTGAGGTACGGCGTGCCGTGTTCCTCGTCGTGTGCGCGCAGGGCGGCGAGCGGCCCGCCGAGCTGCCAAGTACCGGTCCCGACGGCGGTCTTGGCGCGCTCCACGACGACGGCGTCCCAGGCGTCCTCCATCAGCACGAGCCCCGCCCCGTGGGCGAGGGGGAGCCGGCCGGCGCAGGTCAGCCGGTGGAGTTCGGCCGCTTCCGCCGTGGACCGCGGCAACTCTCCGGGGGAGCGGGCGGGGCAGCCCGCCACGGCGTACAGACCGGGGTCGTGCGCGCGTGTCTCGGCGAGCACATGCCGGAGCCAGTCGACGGTGCCGGCGTCGGCCCGGACGCCGGGCGTACCTCGCCGCCCGTTCCGCCCCGGCTCGGTGACGACGCCGAACAGCAGCCCGTCGAGGTCGGCGAGCAGCGGCTGCTGCCAGCCGAACCGGTGGGCGACCGACTCCCACAGGTCGAGCTGCCCGCGTACGTCCTCGGTCCCGCCGGACGAAGAGCCGAAGGCCACCACCCGCCAGGGACCGGCCGGCAGCGCGGCGGCCGCTCCCGGTGCCCGGTCCGGGAGGGTGCCTTCGCGCAGGGCGGCCCGCAACTGCCCGGCCGACACCCGCCGTGCGATACCGGCCTCGGCACGCAGCCGCAGCAGATGGAGGGCCAGGACCGAGGCCACATCGCCGAGCTCACGGACGCGTTCCGGCGGGACCGGCGACCTGACCACGGCCCAGATCGACCCGAGCCACTCGCCGCCCGCCCGCACGGGGACGACCAGCCTGGGCAGGATGCCGTCGGGACCCGCGGGGGTCCAGACGGGGTCGGCGGAGCGTGCCAGCCTGCGGAAGACGCCACTGGCCCGGAAATGCGTCAGGGTCTTCGCGGGGACGCGCCGCCCCACGATGGTGGAGACCCGTGCCGGGTCGGTGGTGTCCTGTCGCGCGGAGTAGGCGAGGACGCGGGACTGCGCGTCCTCCACGGTCACGGGCGCTTCGATGATCTCGGCGGCAGCGTCGGCCAGGGCGAACAGGTCGCTGTGCGGACCGGGCGTGCCGAGGGCGCCGGTGGCGGGCGCTGAGGCCCGGTCGATGACACCACGCAGCAGCCAGACGACGTGCGCCCACGAGGTGTGCGGTTGCAGTTCGACCAGCGCGGGGCCGCCCGTCGCCCCTCGGGCCGCGCGGACCACCTGCGGGTCGCGCGCTGCGGGCCGCTTGAGCACCAGGCCCGCGGCACCTGCCCCGGCGGTCCGTTCCAGCAGGGCGAGGGCTCCGGCCCTATCCGTCACGCCGACACCGAGGACGAGTTCGCCCGGCCGGCCCACGACGTCACCGGGCTCGGCCAGGGCGACGTCGTGCACCTCGGCGTTCCCGGCCGGGACCACCGTACGCAGAAGCCCGGACCCCAGGGAGTCCACGAGGTCGGTCACGGTGATCACGGCCGGCACCCCGCAGCGCGGCGTCGGGGACTGCTGTTCATGAGCCCCATTGTGTCCCCGGCGCATCGTGCCCGTCGCATCATCGGCACCGCCCTCATTGTCCGCCTGCCACAAAGACAACGGAGGCGTCCGGCACCACCATCGGAGGCGTCCGGAGGCGTCCGGAGGCATCTGGAGGCGTCCAGAGGTGCCACCGGCCCCGGACAGGTCCCGTATGAACCGCCCCGCACGAAGAGGTCCCACATGGCCGCCCGCCCTCCCTCGCCCGCACCCTCCGCCCCCAGCCGTGTCGCCGTCGTCGGCGCGGGCATGGTCGGACTGTCCACCGCCTGGTTCCTCCAGGAGCGGGGTATCGGCGTCACCGTGTACGACCGCGAGGGGGTGGCCGCCGGGTCCTCCTGGGGCAACGCCGGATGGCTCACCCCCGGCCTCGCGACCCCGCTGCCCGAGCCGGCGGTCCTCACCTACGGAGTACGCGCGGTACTCAGCCCGTCCTCCCCGGTCTACGTCCCGCCGAGCGCCGACCCGAAGCTCCTCAGGTTCCTGGCCGGGTTCGCGCGCAACAGCACCGGCTCCCAGTGGCTGCGGTCGATGCGCGCGCTCGTCCCCATCAACAGCCTGGCGCTGCCGAGCTTCGACCTGCTGGCCGCGGGCGGTGTCGAGGCACGGACACCGGAGGCCAAGTCCTTCATCGCCGCCTACCGCACGGCCACCGAGCGCGAGGTCCTGCTGGAGGAGCTCGAACAGATCCACTCCGCGGGCCAGACCATGGAGTTCGACGTCCTCGACGGGAACGAGGCCCGCGGTGTCGAGCCGTCCCTGTCGGACGAGATCGGCGCGGCGATCCGGCTGCACGGCCAGCGCTACATCGACCCGGGCCACTACGTGCACGCCCTGGCCGACGCGGTCCGTGCCCGCGGCGGGGTGATCCATGACGGCACGGAGGTCACCGACGTGCGGGACGCGGCGGCCGGAGTCACGATCGATGTCGGCGGCGGGGACGGCGAGCGCTTCGACGCGGTGGTCCTGGCCACGGGCGCCTGGCTCGGCCGCCTCGCCCGGCGGTTCGGCGTGCGCTCCCTCGTACAGGCCGGCCGCGGATACAGCTTCAGCGTCCCGGTCGAGCACGTGCCGTCCGGGCCCGTCTACTTCCCCGCCCAGCGCGTCGCCTGCACGCCGCTCGGCGACCGGCTGCGTGTCGCCGGGATGATGGAGTTCCGCAAGCCGGAGGCGCCCCTGGACGCCCGCCGCGTCCGCGCCATCGCCGAGGCCGCCCGCCCGCTGCTGCGCGGCGCCGACCTGGACGCCCGCCGGGACGAATGGGTCGGCTCCCGCCCGTGCACCACCGACGGCCTGCCCCTGATCGGCGCCACCCGCTCCCCCCGCGTCTTCGCCGCGGGCGGTCACGGCATGTGGGGCATCACGCTCGGCCCGGCCACCGGACGCCTCCTCGCCGAAACGATCGTCACCGGCGAACTCCCCGCGCAACTGACCCCGTTCGACCCGCTGCGCTGACGTCTACGCCCCCGCCGGGAATACTGGGAGCAGGTGGCGGCGCGGAGACGGATCCGCCGGGGGAGGGGAGCGTGCCATGGGCAGGCCGGATCAGGGCCGGGCCGGCGGCGGGCCGGTCGGTGCGGAGCAGATGATCGCGGAGGCGCGGAAGGCGTTCTTCACGATGTTCGCGTTCCTCGTGGCGATCTGGCTGGTGCAACTGGCCAACTACACCGGCGGCTACGCCCTCTCCCGGCAGTTCGGGGTGTCGTCCGGCGACCTCGGCACCCTGCCCGACATCGTCACCGCGCCTTTCCTGCACTGGAGTTGGGCGCACATCGAGAGCAACTCCGGCCCGCTGTTCATCTTCGGCTTCCTCGCCGCCTACCGGGGCGTGGCCCGCTTCCTCGGACTGAGCCTGCTCGTGGCGGTGACCAGCGGACTCACCGTCTGGTTCTTCGAGCGCGGCGGCGTGGAAACTGTGGGCGCCAGCGGCCTGATCTTCGGCTACTTCGGCTACGTCGTGGTCCGCGGCCTCTTCGACCGGCACCTGATCGACACGCTGATCGGCATCGTCATAGCGGCCTCCTTCGCCTACATGCTCACCGTCGCCGTGCCCGGGACACCGGGAGTGAGCTGGCTCGGACACCTCGGCGGCCTCATCGGCGGCCTGGTCGGTGCCTGGCTCTTCCGGGACCGAGGCCCACGGCCCACCGGCCCCGGCCGCCGCCCCGACGACGGAACCGGACCGACGACCCGCGGCGACCTCCCGGTACGGGCCGACAACCCACGCGCCGACCTGCACAAGGAACTCGGCGACCTGGGCCTCCTCTGACGTCACATTGAGTGACGGGCTATGGCGGGACGTAGCAGCCGCCGTGTGGGCACCCGCACGGGTCCGGCTACCGTCCCCGCACCACCCCGACTAGTGTCGGAGCTACGGCACCGCGTGCCGGACATCGGCTCGGTGGGCACGGAGACGCCGGCGAGGTCCGCAGGGAGGCACACCATGAACGTGGAGCTGAACCACACCATCGTCCACGCCCGGAACAAGCAGGAGTCCGCCGAGTTCCTCGCGGACATCCTGGGCCTGGAGGTCGGCGCGCCCTTCGGCCCGTTCCTTCCCGTGGCCACCGGCAACGGCGTCACCCTCGACTACATGGCCGACACCGAAGGCCCGATCGCCGCCCAGCACTACGCCTTCCTCGTCTCGGACGAGGACTTCGACGCGGCGTTCGACCGGATCCAGCAGGCCCACGTGACGTACTACGCCGACCCGCACATGGAGAAGTCCGGCCAGATCAACCACCGCGACGGCGGCCGCGGACTGTACTTCCAGGACCCGGTGGGCCACGCGATGGAGATCCTCACCCGCCCGTACGGCAGCGGCGAGGACTGATCGCGGTCCGGCTGACCCCGGTGATGGGCCGAGACAGGACAGCGTGTCGGACGAGGCGCGCCGGACAGTGTGTCGGACGAGCGCGCCGGGCAGTGTGACAGGCGCGGGACCAGGACGTGCGCCGGGGTTCCCGATGTACATGCGGAATTCACCGCACGCACCGGCATCGGCAACCAAACCCTTCGCGGAGATCGTCACGGTGTGCCGACCGCCGTCGGTCGAGCAGTCGAGTACCAGTACGGCGGCCCAACACCCTGCCGAGCCGCTGTCAGGAGCACGCCGTCGCGATGGACAATCCACTCCCCAGACCTGCCACCGCCGTCTCCACCGACCGCGCCGGAGCGGCGGACCGGGCCGGCGCGACGGACCGGACCAGGAACCCGTGGTGGGACAACACCCGGTTCCTCTCCGCCACGCTGATCGTGATCCTGCACACCGGCGGCAGCATCATGACGCGAGTGGACGCGCTGCACTCCTTCCACATCGCGAGCTGGGCCTTCCGGGTGCCCGCCTTCGTCATGCTGGCCGGGGTGTTCAGCAACGCGGGGCCGCTCGGCCCCCGTTCCCTGCGCACCCTGATACAGAGCATCGTGCTGCCCGCCCTCGCGTTCAGCCTGCTCTACTCGCTGGAACGGTACTGGCTGGGAAACGACTTCGCCGTGTACGTCGTCCAACTGCCTTGGACGCTCTGGTTCCTGATGTCGCTCTTCTTCTGGCGGCTGCTGCTGCCGCTGGTGGTCCAGCTACGGCACCCCCTGCTCGTCACGACCGTCATAGCCCTCGCGGTGGGGTACGTCGAGGAGTTCGGGCTGGAGTTCTCGGCGAGCCGTACCCTCGTCTACTTCCCGCTGTTCTACCTCGGCTGGCGGATCGGCCAGGGCCTCCTGAGCGGCTGGCTCAACAGCCGCTGGAGCCTGTACGTGTCGGTCGCCGGAATCCTTGCCTCCTGCGTGGTCGGATGGCTGTGGCACCGGGACATCAAGGGCAACTGGCTCTCCATGCGCCATCCTTACGCCGCCGGCGACCCGCTGAGCCTGGAGTGGGCCTGGGTCATCCGGCTGCTGGTCCTGGCCTCGGCCGCCGCCCTGGTGCTCTGCCTGCTGCGGGTGATGCCCCGCCGGCGGCTGCCGCTGATCTCCACGCTGGGCGCCGGCGGATTCACCATCTACCTGCTGCACCCGCTGGTCATCCTGCCGGTCCGGGAACTGGGCTACATCTCCCGGGTGAACACCCCGGTCGAGGTCGCGGGCCTGGTGCTGTGCGCGATCCTGCTGACGACGGTGCTCGGCTCCCCGCCGGTACGCCGCCTGGTCCGCCCGCTGACCCGCCCGTCCACCGGCTGGCTGTTCGCCCCCGCCGCCGCCGGGTCGCGGCAACCGGAGCGCGCTTCGACCCAGGTAGCACCGGGCCACGTACCACCGGCGCCGGAGCCCGCGAGCGCGCCGTAGCCCTCAGTCCTCCGCGGCGGGCTTCACGTCATCTCCGCCTACGACCGCGAAACGGTCCCGCAGCCCTCCCGTACGAGCTCCTCCAACGGCGTGCTCCTGTCGTACGGGTCGACCTCGGGGCCGTTGCCCGGGGCCGAGGTGGCAAGGTCCGTGCTGAACCTGGGCGTGAAGTAGCCGGGGAAGGTGCCGCATTCACTGTTGCCGGTGTCCACCATGTAGGAGACGAGGGAGAACGTACCCGGATCGACGACGACCTTCGCCGGATCGTCCCAGCTCATCACGACCTCACGGCGCACGATGGTGCGCGCGACCTCGTCGACTCCGGGCGTGGCGGGTGCGATCGGATACACGTACGTGACATCGGTGGTCACCTCGACCGCACCGCGGTCACCTTCGCGGTACGTGATCCGTCCTCGCACCTTGACCACGTCCCCGACAAGCCGGACCTTCGACGTGTCGAACCGGCTGAACAGCAGCAGAGGATCGTTCTCCCGGTTGGGCGCGCGGAACGCGGTCGCCAGGTAGTCCTTGACATCCTTCTGATGGGGATTGATCAAGGCGATCGCCTTCCGCGGCCGCTCGCCGCGCAGCACAGCGGGATCCAGACTGGAAGCGGCGAGGAAGTCCCGGCTCTTCTCGAGCGCCTGCGCGACCTGCGCCTTGCTCATCCAGCCGGTCGCCCGGGCCTCGGGCATGCCGATCCCGGCCGTGCCGTCACCCCACCGCGTCGCGGGCGAACCCCGGAACGGCTGTGAAAGGGTCGGCAGTTGGGCTACGGCCTCGGTCGGCGGCGCCTGATCCGGACGCTGCGACTCCACAGCGAGCGGCGTGCTCTCGTCGCCCGCGCCGCCGCCCCCGAACCATCCAGCCACCCGCCCCGGATCCAGCGCCACGACCAGCAGGGCGGCCGCAGCCAGCAGACCGACCGCGTACCAGGCCTTGCCTCCTCGCCGCCGGGCCGGCCTGTGACTCCGCCACGGCTCCGGCGGACCGGTCTCCTCCCGCAGCCGCCGCGCCACCATCCGGGCCCGCGCCGACGGCTCCTCGGGCGCCCCCTTGGTCCCCGCCTCGGCCTCCCGAAGGAAGCGCTCCCACTCCTCGTCGGGTATGGACCCCTCGCCCTTGCCCACGCTGGGCTCCCCTTCTCCGGCACCCGTCCCCACCCCAGGACGGTGATCATCCGTGCATCATCACACAGCCGGGCCTGCCTCAAGATCACCTGCGGTCAGGGGCATTCGGCGCTGCGGGAGATGGCGGCGGGAGGCGGCCCCGGGGCGCGGATCGGTGTTCTGGGCGGAACGGTGTTCCGGGCCCCGGGCGCGCGGATCAGTGTTCCGGGCAGGCCCAGCCGACCTTTGCCGCGCCCCGCGCCGCTTCCCCCGGCGCGGGCCAACCGCCGCACATGCGCACCGAATCCGCCGGGAGGCATCTCAGACCGCGAAACGGTCGGGATCCGCGGCCTTCCAGTCCACCGCCCAGGACTCGGGCGGCTCGATCAGCAACTGGCCAGGGGTCAGCCAGTCGTAGAGCTCCGCGTAGGAGCGGACGGCGACCGGGTCCACGCGCCGACGCAGCATGTTCGGGCGCAGTTCGGCGGGGTCACTCACGCCCAGCGAGGCGATGATCTGCAGTGCGCTGCTCACCGTGGCGGACTGGAAGCGGTGGACGCGGGCCGACTTGTCGTCGACGTCCAACGCGCGTGCACGGCGCGGGTCCTGCGTGGCGACGCCGGCGGGGCAGGTGTTGGTGTGGCAGCTCTGCGCCTGGATGCATCCGATCGCGAACATCATGGCGCGTGCCGCGTTGGTGAAGTCGGCGCCCTGCAGCATGCGCTTGACGATGTCGGCCCCAGTGGCCACCTTGCCGCTGGCGCCGATCTTGATCCGGTCCCGCAGGCCGACGCCGACCAGGGCGTTGTGGACGGTGATCAGTCCCTCGGTGAGGGGACTGCCCAGATGGTCGGCGAACTCCAGCGGCGCCGCTCCGGTGCCGCCCTCCGCTCCGTCGACGATGATGAAGTCCGGTGCGGTGCCCTCTTCGAGCATGGCCTTGCACACTGCCAGGAACTCGCGCCGGGAGCCCACACACAGCTTGAAGCCGACCGGCTTGCCACCGGACAGCTCGCGCATCTCGGCGATGAACCGGATCAGTTCCCGGGGCGTGTCGAAGACCTGGTGGTACGGGGGCGAGATGACCGTCTTCCCCTCGGGAACCTCGCGCACCCGGGCTATCTCCGCGGTGACCTTCTCGCCGGGCAGCACCCCTCCAATTCCGGGCTTGGCTCCCTGAGAAAGCTTCAGCGACACACACTTCACGTTCTCGCGAGCGGCCTTTTCGGCGAAGCGGGCGCGATCGAAACCGCCGTCCGGGGTGCGGCAGCCGAAATAGGCGGTGCCGATCTCCCACACCAGGTCGCCACCGTGGCGCAGGTGGTACTCCGACATGCCGCCCTCGCCGGTGTCGTGAGCGAAGCCTCCGAGGGCGGCCCCCTGGTTCAGGGCGAGGATGGCGTTGGCGGACAGTGAACCGAAGCTCATGGCGGAGACGTTGAGCAAGGCCATGTCGTAGGGCTTGGTGCAGTCCGGGCCGCCGATACGGACCCGGGGCTGCTCGGCCGGCACCGGGCGCGGCCTCATCGACGATTCGAAGTACTCGTAGCCCTCGGCGTAGACGTTCCGCTCGGTGCCGAACGCGATCTCCGCTTCGGTCCCCTTGGCGCGCTGGTAGACGAGGCTGCGCACATCCCGGTCGTACGGACGGCCGTCATAATTGCGCTCGATGAAGTACTGCTGCAACTCCGGCCGGATCGACTCCAGCATGAAACGGATGTGTCCCAGCACCGGATAATTACGAAGAACGGAGTGACGCTTTTGGAGCAAGTCGTAAGTGCCGAGCCCGGCTATCCCCGCGCACAAAGCGGCGACCAGCCACAACCAGGGCGACACGGTCAACGCAGAGACGCCGAAGGAAATGGCGAGAGCCCAAATGAATACGATCACTGCAATTCTGATCATGCGGGGAACGTACAGCCCTCCCGGCGCGCGGCACAATGTCCAAGGATGAGACATCCGACGCATCCCGCCCGGCAACGCCGCCGACCTCGCCATTGACTGGACGTCACCTGCGGCGATGCCCTCGCACTCGGTGTCCCCACCGCTCACGAGGTCTTCCAGCGCCCTACGGACGCTCGACCGCCGGCGCGAGCCGGGACAGGGGTGCTCGGGCCCACGGACGGGAAACCGCCTGCACGCCGACAAGGCTATTGCCCACACTCCCCCGTCCTCAGGTCAGGTGTCACCTATCCGTGCTGCAGTCCAGTGTTTCCGCTGGTGACGGGGTCTTTGGGCACCTTATGAAGGGTGCCCCCGGCAGGATTCGAACCTGCGCACACGGCTTCTGAGGGCCCTTCGGGACTACGAAGCGTTGCTGGCCAGGGGGCACGTTGTCGACCGGCTGCTCGGGGCTTGTTCACGGACGGCCCACGGCGCCTCGCCGGAGCAGCTCTACTCTCAGAGGCCTTGCAAGCTGAGCGCGTCCGCCGGAGCCCGCCTCAGTCCTGCTATTCCCCGCGACCATTCAGCGGATAGTAGACGCTAAACCCCGAGCTTTACGGAAGCTCTATTGCATTTTCCTGATGAGTATTCTTCCCGCCAATCTGGCGGAACAATTAGTGGCAGGTCTTCTGCTGCGAGAGAAAGTTGCACTGAGGTGACTGAAATTTGAGGCTGCCCGGTGTCCGAGACCTTGGAAAGAGCTTCTTCAAGTCGCTCATCCACGTCAATCAATTCTGAGAGGGCTGAGCGTAGTTGTGAGACCCCCCTCTGCATGAAGTCATCCATTGCGTGCGTGTAGCTCTTCGATTCAGGCATATCAGCCGATCCCTTCCGTGTGAAGAATTTTGGCCAGGTTGGCGCGCGCTCGATGTAGGTTCTGTCTCACGTTCGTCGGGGACATCCCCATGGCTTCTGCGGTTTCGGCCGGCGAGCAACCGTCGTACGCAAATGCCATGACAGCCTGCTGCAGGGGTGGGAGCCGTCGCAGAAATTGAACGACTTGGGATTTTTCCACCAGTTCGTCGCTAGAGTCTGAGTGGGTGGAATCTGGGATACTCTCGCTCAACTCGTGCAGTCGATTCTTTCCAAGAATTTTGGTCCACAGTCGGAAAGATACGCGTCGAACCCATGCGATGGGCTTTTCCACGGAGTGCCAATTCCTGGCAAGTTCGATAAAGGCCATTTGTACGGCGTCCTCTGCGTCGACTCGGCGCGCTCCAGCAGTGATCAGGAATCCGACTAGGCGATGCAGGGACTCCCTGAAGATAGCCGCGAAATCTTCCTCGAATCTCCCGGTCGAGATCGAGTATTCCTTCGTTGCTGTTTCGAGGAGACGTCGCCACGAAGTGACTGTGGGTCGACGGTCCAGGAGAGCCCTACGTTCGCCCTCGGTCATGCCACCCCAGACGCCGAACTCGACGCGGTTGTCTAGCGCGTCAGCCAGGCACTCGGTACGAACTTGGCATCCCTGGCACACGGCTTTCGCGCGAAGCTGTGCCGAGCCCTGCACGAACAGCTCGTCAGGGTCGGCAGTTCGGCACGCAGCCAGTGACGACCAGTCTTCTACCCACATGCCGTATCCCCCTGGTTTGACCGCTGATCGAAGTGGCCCACCTCGATCACGGTTGTGCCGCTAGCGTCACGCACCCGGCTTCCAGGCGGTAGGGCGCGCACGGTGTCTCGACGCACAACACCCCGGTGCCGTTCCACCTGGAGGTGCGCACGCTCGCGCACCCACGTGCGAGCAAGCGCCAGAACCTGTGCAACAACAATGACGATGGCTGCGATCCCGGTCTCCGACAACATCCCGCTCCCCTTTCAGTAGCGCTGTTGTGGGGTAGTGGGGAGCGGAACCCTGGAGTGTGACGTCTGGGCGAGCACTTTTTTGGGGGGGGGAGGAGGTAGGAGGCGTTTAGACGTCTGATTGAACGCCCGATCTATCCTGAAAGTCCCTTCCGTGCAGCCCGCGGTGGTAGCGCCGACCCGTGCCGATCCCGCCCCAGCTCGTCACCATCCTCAGGCAACACCTCGACTCCTTCGGCGTTGCCGAAGACGGGCGGCTGTTCACCAACGAACGCGGGGGAGTGGTCGGCTCGTCCACGTACTACCGCGTCTGGCAGGAGGCTCGGGCGCTGGCGCTCCCGCCGGCCGCGGTCACCTCACCGCTCGCCGCCCGGCCGTACGACCTCCGCCACTCGGCGCTGTCGACGTGGCTCAACTCCGGCGTGGACCCTACAGAGGTCGCCGAACGTGCGGGTAACCGCGTTGAAGTCCTACTGAGCCGCTACGCCAAGTGCATCGACGGGCGGCAGGCGATCGCCAACCGCAAGATCGAAGAGTTGTTGCGTGAGTACGAGTGATCATGCACGGCATCGGCTTGGCTCCCGCAGATCCGCAGCTCTCCGTGGGGTCCAGCGTCGGGAAGGGGGGCGATATTGCCGCTACCGGGATAAAAGGTTAGCCTGCCCTAAGCTACTTAGGTGATCCCGGGGTTGAGGATGTCGATGGTCTCAGTGCAGTTGGGTGCGCTTCAGCGCGGTCTGTCCGTGCCGACGGATTCAGCGGGGGATGCGCGACTGGCCGACCTGCGACCCGGAATGAGTGGCCAGGTGATCGACATCGACGAGTCGGTCGAGCCGAGCACCGCGCGACGACTGTTCGATTTGGGGTTCGCTCCCGGCGCTGAGGTCACCGTGCTGCGGAAGGCGCCGCTTGGCGACCCCGTTGTCTTCCAGATCGTGGAATACGAGGTGGCACTGCGCAAAGAGCAGGCTGCCGGCATCCGTGTACGGCGCACAGCATGAGCGCGCACTGCGGTCCGGTGGCCCAGACGGTCACCGGCAATACTCGTCTGGCTCTGGTCGGCAGCCCGAACTCGGGCAAGAGCACGCTTTTCAATGCCCTGACCGGCCTGCGGACCAAGACCGGCAACTACCCCGGAGTGACCGTCGCGCGCTATGAGGGGACAGCGCGTGTCGGCGAGCACGAGGTGGTCATCGAGGATCTGCCGGGCACCTACAGTCTCGACCCGATCAGCCCGGACGAGCAGGTCGTCGCCGATGTGCTCGACCCGGATAACCCGGGCATCGGCACACCCGACGGGATTCTCGTCACGATCGACGCGACGACGCTGCGCCGTTCCCTCGGGCTACTGGCCCAGGTCATGCAGACCGGTCTGCCGATCTGTGTGGTGCTCACCTTCCGTGACGAACTGGCCCGTCGCGGCGGCACCCTTGACGTCTCGGCCCTCCGCCGTGCACTCGGCGTACCGGTCGTCGCGGTGACAAGCGGATCACGCAATGACCTGGCGCAGTTGCAGTCCATGCTGCTCGACTGGGCCGCATGGGAGCGGCCGGTCGTCGCGCCGCCCACCGATCCCTCACAGAGGCGGGCTTGGGTGGAGTCGCTGCTGCAGAGCGCGGACTACCAGGTACCCGAGGTCGATCACCGCACGCGGCGCATCGATGCCGTACTGCTGCACCCGCTGTGGGGCACACTCATCTTCTTCGCGACCATGTTCGCGTTCTTCCAGATCATCTTCACCGTTGCGACACCGCTGCAGGATGCGGTGCAGAGCCTCTTCGACTGGCTCGGCACGCTGGTCACCGAATACGTCTCGAACCCGTTGCTCGCCGGCTTCCTCGGCAACGCCCTGATCGGCGGCTTGGGCAGCGTACTGGTCTTCCTGCCGCAGATCGCCCTGCTGTTCCTCATGATCTCGCTGCTGGAAGGCAGCGGCTACCTCTCCCGTGCGGCCTTCCTGATGGACCGACTCATGGCCAAGGCCGGGCTGGAGGGCCGGGCGTTCGTCGCCCTGCTCTCCTCCCTCGCCTGCGCCATCCCCGGCATCATGGCCACCCGCTCCCTCCCGTCGGCCAAGGACCGCTTCGCGACTATGATGGGCGCGCCGCTGATGACCTGCTCGGCGCGTCTGACGGTCTATGTGCTGCTGACCGGCCTGCTGGTGAGTCCCGATACCAGCGTCGGTCCCTTCGGTGCCCAGGGTGTCGTCATGTTCGCCCTGTACCTCGTCGGCGCGCTCTCGGCCATGGCGACGGCCTGGGTCTTCAAACGGTTCAGCAGCCGGGGCGGGCCGGTGCTGCCGTTCTACATGGAGATGCCGTCCTACCGGCTGCCGCGGCCGCGGGCGGTGATCGAGGCCATGTGGAGCGCCTGCAAGGGCTTCCTTCACAAGGTCGGCCGGATCATCCTGCTCGTCACCGTCGCGATGTGGCTGCTGCTCAGCCTGCCCATGCACAGCGATGCCCAACTGCGCTCCGCCGGAGTCGACCCGACCGACCGGACCGCCGTCTCGGCCTACGAGGTCGACCACAGCTACGCCGCCGACATCGGTCATGCCATCGAACCCGTCTTCGAGCCCCTTGGGTTCGACTGGCGGATCAACATCGGCGTGCTGGGATCGCTGTCCGCCCGCGAGGTGTTCGTCGCCACGCTCGGCCAGGTCGCCGCCGCCCAGAACCCCGACCAGCCGGCCGAAACCCTGGCACGCATGACCTACACCGACGGGCCGCACCAGGGAGAGAAGCTCTTCACCCCGGCCACGACGGCCGCCCTGCTGGTCTTCTTCCTCTATGCACTGCAGTGCATGTCGACGGTCGGGGTCATGCGCCGTGAGACCGGCTCGTGGAGATGGCCCGCGGTCGCCTTCGGCTACATGTTCGTGCTGGCCTGGACCATGGCCTTCCTGACGCACACCGTCGTAGGACTGCTGGCATGAGCATCGTCCCCATGCACCCCGAGGCCACGGCCGACCCGCAGGCTGTCCGCTGGGTGATCCCCGCCGGTACGCTGCCGGTCGTCGGAGAGATCGCCGAGGCCCCGGACGAGCTCGGGGACATGCTCCACCGCGAAGACATCGCCTCCATCGAGGTGGAGACAGGGGCCGTGGTGATCCGGCTCGCCGACGGCCAGAGCTGGTCCGGCACAGGAGCACGAGTACGCGACGCGCTCAGCGCCGCACTGCAACACCCCCAGCGGTGGCGGCCGGCCGACGTGGTCACCGAAGACGTCCTGCTGCGCGCCGCACTGCAGGACGTCCTGGACGGATCCGCCGGCGACTACATCCGCTCCCACGGCGGCGAAGTGACGATCGTGTCCGCCCACGATCGGCACGCGGAGGTGCGGATGGCGGGCACCTGCAGCCACTGCCCAGCCGCCGGATTCACCCTCCACTCCCGCCTCGAATCGGAACTGCGCGCCCGCTTCCCCGACCTGGTCGAACTGCGCGCCACGGAGGAGCCCGACAAGGCGGCAAGGCGCACATGGCTCACCCTGCGCCGCCGCAGCGCGTGACCGTCCAAGACAGGGGCGGCGACGGATCCGTTGCAACCACTTTGGCCGACAGGCTGCGCGCGGCTTCCGCCGGCAGTCACAGGCTCCTGTCGGCGGAAGGGCTACGGCCATGGAGGAGCGCGGGCCCGTGGACTGGGCCAGGGGCCTTCCCATTTGTAGGGGCTGACCTGGGCAGACGCTCCAAGATCCTGTCCACGAACAGTCCACAGACGGCGTCCTAGGGTCGCTCGGCGCTGCACGCCTGCACATGCAAGAAGACCCCGGCCTCAGCGTTTCCGCTGGTGACGGGGTCTTTGGGCACTTCATGCGAAGTGCCCCCGGCAGGATTCGAACCTGCGCACACGGCTCCGGAGCCCAGGTGAGTGCGCGGAGTGTCGGGCGCGCTGACCTGCGGGGGAGGGGTGCAGGGACGCCGCTCCATCCAAGATCATTACGCTCCTATTACGTGGGCGCCCTGTGCGGGGGTGCGGCTGCGCCGTATCGTCGGAGGCATGATCTCGGGCAGTGGCGGGGGACCGGTCGGCGGCGGTACGGAGTTCACAGCGGAGGGCGTGGCAGTCGTCCTGCGTGAGGCATGCGAGGCTGCCGGACTGGATGCGAACGGGGCGGAGCTGTTGCGGCTCGGCTCCAACGCGGTGTACCGACTGGCGTCCTTACCGATCATTGTCCGCATCGCCCGTGACCCTGGTGTGCTGCCGGAGATGGAACGCGCCGTGGGCGTGGCCCGCTGGCTGCAGACGGTCGACTTCCCGGCCACCCGAGTGCCGGCCGGGATCGCTCAGCCCGTCGTCGTACGCGGTCTGGTGGTCACCTTCTGGGAGAGCGTCCAGGAGCGCGAGGAGTACGCGACGGTCGGCGAACTGGCCGACCTGCTCCGCCGGCTGCACTGGCTGGAGGAACCCGAGTCACTGGGCCTCCCGTACTTTGACCCCATGGCCAAGCTGTCTGCCTCGCTGGATGGACTGAATGCCGTCTCCGAGGAAGATCGGTCCTTCCTGGAGGAACGGGCGGCCAAGCTCGCCAAAGAGTACGACCGGCTGGACTTCGTGCTCCCCTTCGGGTTGATCCACGGGGATGCCAGCATCGGAAACATCCTCCGCCACCGGGATGGTCATGCCGTCCTCATCGACCTCGACGGATTCGCCCTCGCTCCGCGCGAGTGGGACCTGATCCAGACCGCGCTCTTCTACGACCGGTATGGCTGGCACAGCGAAGTGGAGTACGCCGAGTTCGTCCACCGGTATGGGTTCGACCTCATGAACTGGCCCGGATACGAGACCTTGGCCGACCTGCGGGAGCTGATGATGGTGGCGTGGCTCGGTCACCAGGTCGGCGTGAGCGAGCGTTCTGCTGCCGAGTTCGCCCGGCGGGTGCGGTCCCTGCGGACGGGTAAGGGACGCGAGGAGTGGAACCCCTTCTGAGGGGCGGCGGTCGTCTTCCTGCTGAGGCCGGTAGCTTTCGGTCGGCCCTACTGCTCCGTAGCGATCCACAACCTGTGTTCGCGGACCTGCTCTGCAAGTTCACGTGCTGCGCTGCTTCGGCCGGCCGCGCTGAGGTTTCGGCGGAACTCGGTCAGGTAGCTGATGCATCGCGCCGACTTGAGCTGTTCTCCGAGATCCAGTGCGTCGAGTGCCACGCGGCATGCCTCCTCGACGTCTCCGGCCCGTAAGTGGGCGTCGGCCAGGACCATGGTCGCGAAGAAGTCGCTCCGTACGTGGCTGCCGCTCATGGCGTTCTCGGCGTGGGCGACGGCTCGGCGGGCGCTGTTGACGTCACGGAAGCAGTGGGCGGCTTCGGCGGCAAGCTCGGCTTCGTCGAAGTAGCTGATCCACTCCGGCTCGTCCTCGTTGTTCCGGCTTTCGAGAGCTTTGGTCGCTGCGCTCAGGGCGGCCTCGCAGGCAGCGACGTCGCCGGTACGTGCAAGGGCGCGGGCCTCCATGGCATGGAACTGCGCGCGCAATGTCGGCGTGGCCACCGGAGAGATGCCCATGAGGGCGGCACGGGCGAGAGTGGCGGCCTGGGTGTACCGCCCCAGGAACGTCGCCTGATGGCTCATCGCTGACAGGATGCTGCCCGCGAGCCGGCGGTCGTTGGCGTCTTGGGCGAGACGGAGGGCCTGGAGGAAGTACCTCTGGGCGAGTCCGTGATGGCAGGCGTCGTACGACATCCATCCAGCAAGGAGGGTTGCTTCTGCCACGGTGGAGAACAGGGCCCGGCCCACCTGTTCGGTGTACCGGCCTCGGAGGAGTGGGGCCACGTCGTTGTTGAGGTACTGGATGACCGAGTGACGTGCGTGGTCTCCGCCGAACTGGTCGTCGAGCTGGGCGAACATGTCCGCCGTGGTCTTTATGGCTGCCACGTCGCCGAGACTGACCCGGGCGCCTTCGGTCCGTGGCCGGGGGATGCCCGGCTCGGGCGCGACCAACCACCGAAGGGACGCCTCGTTCCACGCGGGCTCGGACGGCTCTGCTGTGAGCAACGGGTCGTACTGGTTGAGGTCAGCACGCCACAGTTGGCCAACCGTCCGAATGGCGTCATCCGGGCTGGCGGGATACGCGGCGTCGAGCAGAGCGGTGTCTTTGAGTTCCCCGTGACTCAATCCGAGCTCGACCGCGCTGGTGGTGGATGGCGTCCCTTGTCGTGGTGTAGCCGATCAAGGTTAGGGAGTGCGCCGGGGGCGTGCGCCAATGTGGCTTTCGCTCCCTGCCCGCAGGGTGGGCCACCGTGCAACTCTCCGTAATGAACGGGCAGTTCAACGCGGGAGGTGCGGGGTGGCCCTGTCTCAGCATGACCTACTCCGGCTGCTTGAGTCACTACGTTCGGCGGACGGGCTCGAACTCGTCCGCGGTGTGGCCGAGCGGATGCTCCAAGAGCTGATCGAGGCCGAGGCCACGGCCCGGATCGGCGCGGAGTGGAACGAGCACACCGAGACGCGCACCGCGCTTCGCAACGGGCACCGGGACAAGACGCTCAGCACGCAGGCCGGCGACCTGGACCTGGCGATCCCAAAGCTGCGGTCGGGGAGCTTCTTCCCCGTACTGCTGGAGCGACGACGCCGGATCGACCAGGCCCTGTATGCGGTCATCATGGAGGCCTACGTCCATGGCGTGTCCACGAGATCGGTCGACGACCTGGTCAAGGCCCTCGGCGCGGACACCGGGATATCCAAGAGCGAGGTCTCGCGGATCTGCCAGGACCTGGACGGCCAGCTGACCGCATTCCGCAACAGGCCCCTGGACCACGTCCGCTTCCCGTACATCTACCTGGACGCGACCTACTGCAAGGCGCGGGTCGAGCACCAGATCGTGTCCCGGGCCGTGGTGATCGCCACCGGGATCACCGACGACGGTGGCCGCGAGGTGCTGGGAGTGATGGTCGGCGACAGCGAGACCGAGGCGTTCTGGACCGAGTTCCTGCGTCACCTGCGCGAACGCGGTCTGACCGGGGTCCGACTCGTGATCGGCGACCACCACTTAGGGCTGGTCAAGGCCATCCGGAAGGTCATGCTCGGCGCCGCCTACCAACGCTGCAGGGTTCACTTCCTGCGCAACGTGTTCAGCGTGATCAACAAGGAAGCGGCCGAGATGGCCGCCGCGACAATCCGCACGATCTTCGCCCAGCCCACCGCCGACGCGGTCCGCACCCAGCTGGACACCGTCGCCGACATGCTCGGCAAACAGTTTCCCAAGGTCAAAGCGATGCTGCTGGAGGCGAAGGACGACCTGACCGCCTTCGCCGCCTTCCCGGAGCGACATTGGAAGAAGATCCAGTCCACCAACCCCCTGGAGCGGATCAACCGCGAGGTCAAACGCCGCACCGACGTCGTCCAGGTCTTCCCCAACGATGACGCGCTCCTGCGACTGGTCACCGCCGTGCTTTTCGAACTGCACGACGAATGGATCGCCTTCCCCCGCCGCTACCTGCCCGAGGGAAGCATGGACCAGCTGTACCCCGCCGAGCGCCCCGAAAGCGCCCCCGCACTACCCAACACCCCCAACACAACCGCCGGATGATCGGCTACACCACGAGAAAGGACACGACCCTGGTGGTGAAAGCGTCGCACAGAAGCGGGCCGTAGAAGTCGTCCGGGGTGCTGTGGCCGTTCTCCCAACTGGCAATACGCCGCTTCACGCTGGCGTCCGACGGGAGTTGGTGGCCGCGCTGGGCGGCGGCCTGGCGAAGCTCCCTTACCAACCGTGGCTGACTCCAGCCTCGGCCCGTGCGAGCCTCACGTAAGCGGACACTGGTCGGCTTCAAGGCGGCCTTTCACTCCCTGGGTGATGCCAGTGCGACAACTCGGGGTTTCATTACTGAATGTACGTGTTGGTCATCGCTTCGTGCAGGCAGTAACCGGAGATCGTCTGCAAGGAATGGGGAGGACGGGGGATGACGTGTCGTGCATGGACGCGTCATCCCCCGTCACCTCTCGTCATCTGCCCTGGCCAGGGGGCCGGCCGTGAGTCTGGATGCACTGCGGCATCGGGGCCGCACCGTAGTCCGACTGAAGGTGAGACGACGTGCAGAGGATGACCAGGCGGGGCATGGAATGGCTGTCTGCGGCGGCGGACGACCCAGCGCAGTGCCGACAGGTTTGGGCGGATGACCCGCGGATGCCCTGCCTGCTGGCGACGGGGCGTTTCTTCGACGTGGTGAGCGTAGAACAGCGCCTCGGCTTGGAGATGTTCGACCGGCTTTTGCGCAGTGGCTTGCCGTTCGGGCCCTCGGTTGTCGACCGCAAGGCGCAGCGTGTCGGATTCTTCCTCGGCTCACAGAGCCGCGAGACCTTTACGCACTACCTCGAACGCGAAACATCCTCCCCGCCGTCGTACCGGTACCTCGGTCACGGCTCCGCCGTCGTAGTACCCGGCCCCATCCCGCTGTCCAGTGACCGCTATCAGTGGCTTCGCGCGCCGATGCGCCGGCCGGCGGCCAACCCGCTGCGGCCGGTCGCCCTCGCGACCGCGCTGGTGGCCTCCGCGGAACTGCTGGCGAGGATCGACCGCTTCGACGAGCAGTACCCGACTCCGTACGCGGCGGTCGCTGCGCTTCCCGAGGAGACGACCACCGATGCGGGATGAGCCGGCCAGCGGGCACGACGCTGCCACGTGGTCACCTCTCGACAGCGACGGATGGTACGCGGCCCGAAACGCGACCACCGCACTGCGGGACGCCCTCGTACGCGCGGGTCTGGAAAAAGACTTCCCGTACCTGCGCGCGGACTTGAACGCCTTCGGACACGGCCTCGTCGAACTGGGCCGGGTGTCCCCCGACACGGCCGAACGCCTCGCAGAACTCCTGCGCCTGGCACTGGCAAGCGGCTTCGGCACGGACCGTGGCGGGCTCGGGCACGCACCGACCACCGCCAATGAACACAAGGGTAGGACCTGACGTCATGACCGACCGGCGAGGAGTGGTGGCCAAGCGCGCAGAAGACTTGTTGCCCGGCGTGCCCTACGTCCGCGGCTGGAACCGAGCACGGCGAAGCGCCGGCACCCTGGCCGATCAGCTGGTGCTGCTCGGGCTGGACTCCGACTTCCCCGGCCTAGTGGCCGACGTGAACGTCTTCGGTGACGGGTTGGTGCAGCTCGGCACCGTTCGCCCTGAAGCGGCCGAACTGCTGGCGAAGCTGATCACGACAGGACTGGAAGCGGAGCTACGCGGCGCGACGGCCGAACCGCCTATGACCACCCGGCGGGAAGCGCCTGCGGCCTGAACCGTTCCTCGGACGCAGGTTGGGCGCGATTCGAGAGCAGTCCCGCGATCAGACGACCTGGCCCCTTGCGACATCGTGTCCCGGCACTGTGGCAAGGGGCTCTTCGCTGCCCTGGTGCGCTCTGGTGCGTTCCTCGGCCTGCCGTTCGGCCGGGACCGGCGCCCCAGCGCCGCAGCCCGGACGAAGCGGCGGGCCGATGGGTGACATCAGCCTGGGAGGCTCGGGTTATCTACCGGTGGCTGCCTGACCTGCTGGGGAGCGGTGTTGACAACTCCTTGCGCGCCGCAGACTGGTTCCCCGTGGTTCCCCGCACGATCTGACACGGTTCTGGCACAGCAACAGCTTCGGAGGCCACTGCATCGACGGCTAAAAGGCTTGTTCAACGCTTTGGGCCGGTCTTGGGTCGCACACCAGTCTGAGCTGACCCCCGTTTCGTGGAGTCCCTGAAGCCAGGCTTATGATCCTGGCTCGAAGGAGAACCACGAGCAGTGCCAGCACCACGTAAATACCCGGACGAGCTCCGCGAGCGGGCCGTCCGCGAAGTCCGCACCACCGGCCGCCCGGTCGCGCATGTCGCCCGGGACCTCGGCATCCACAAAGAAGCCCTGCGGGGATGGGTCCGCCAGGCCGAAGCCGACGCCGGTGACCGGGACGACCGGCTCACCACCGCCGAACGCGAGGAGCTGAAGCAACTCCGCAAAGAAGTCGCGGAGTTGAAGCGGGCGAACGAGATCCTGAAAGCCGCCAGCGTGTTTTTTGCCCAGGAGATCGACCGTCCCCGGACGAGGCCGAGCAAGTGATCGACCACCTGCGCCAGAAGGGCCTCGGGGTCGATCCCGTCTGCCGGGTTCTTGAGCTGTCGCCGTCGACGTACTTCGCCCGCAAGAAGCGGCCGAAGTCGGCCCGCCGGCTCCGCGACGAGCAGCTCATGCCGCTGATCGAACGGGTCCACGCCGAATCCGGCGGCACCTATGGCGCCCGCCGGATCACCCGCGCGCTGCGGCGCAAGGGCGTCCAGGTGGCCCGCTGCACTGTCGAGCGACTGATGGCCGAGCTGGGCCTGGAGGGCGTCATCCGCGGGCAGCGCCGGCGGACCACCGTCCCCGAACCGTCGGCGCCCCGCCCGCCGGACCTGGTCGACCGGGACTTCACCGCGAGTCGGCCCGACCAGCTCTGGGTGGCGGACATGACGTATGTCCGTACCTGGTCGGGCTGGGTGTATGTGGCGTTCGTCCTGGACGTGTTCTCCCGGACGATCGTCGGCTGGCAGGTCGCGAACCACATGCGCACCGAACTCCCGTTGGATGCCCTGGAGATGGCGCTGTGGAGACGGAGGATCAAGAAGGACTCCGGTCTCATTCACCACAGCGACCGCGGGTCGCAATACGTATCAATTCGGTACACCGAGAGGCTGTCCGACATCGGGGCTTCGGCCTCGGCCGGCTCGGTCGCGGACAGCTATGACAACGCGATGGCCGAGGCCCTGAACGGCACCTTCAAGGCCGAGCTGATCGAGATGCAGGGCCCCTGGACCGGCTTCGACCAGGTCGAGCGGGCGATCTTCCAGTGGGTCACGTGGTACAACGAGGAACGGCTCCACTCCGCCCTCGGCTACGTACCGCCCGCCGAGTACGAACGCGACTGGTGGCGACAACGGGAAGCCTCCCCGCGCTCCGCCTAAACAAGATCGCCGGACTCTACGAAACTCGGGGCAGCTCAGTCCACAAGTGGTCCGTGAAGATTGCGCCCTGCGGTTCCCAGACTGGCGACGGAGTGCTGGCCCTGAGGCACTGTGCCTGCTCGCCGCCTCCCAGCCCAGTGAGGGTGGAGTGCATAACTGCCGCGCAGTTGGGAACTTCATATCGCTGACCATGCGTCAGAGAGTGATGTGGAGGTCATTCGGCGGAGGAGGCCATCCCACAGGCATCTCACTCAGCTAGTGCAGGTGAAGACGTCGATGCATGTGCTGGCCTGTGCGCGATCTCGCGTATGTGTGGACCAAGTTGTGCCATCCATGAGTGAGTTGATATGAAGATTCTGGGGAGGTTGCGAGTCGACTTCGAGGAGGTAGGGCGCGGCGGCGATTCCATCCCTCCGGCGGTCCTGACGCAGCTTCGGGGATGGGGGAATGCTGTGGGTATGGCTGAGTCGGACGATCTTCCGGCTAGTGGCGCTCAAGTGCGCATCGATGGCGAGATGCTCACCGTCGTTGCGGCAGTGCCCACCGTTGACGGCGCTGATCTTGTCGTTCGACGCAGCGACGGCACGCTCACCGACGTGGTATTGAGTCACGCCGATCTGCGCGCGGCGACGGTGCCGGTTAACGACGGGAAGGGCGATTCAGGGCGGGCGCTGGCAGGGTTATGGGGCCGGTGGATGCAGTACGCCGTCCCCCGCATCCGGTCCGCTGTGCTGGCCACCCGTCCGCTTCGGCCGTACGCGCATCAGGACGAGGCAGTGTTCAGCCACATGCTCGCCCAGCCACGGCTGCGGTTCCTGCTTGCCGATGAGCCGGGTACCGGCAAGACCATCATGACGGGGATGTACATCGCCGAGGGCACCCGGCGCGGGCTGGTGCCGGGCCGGACAATCATCATCGTGCCAGCGCACCTGGTGGCCAAGTGGCAGCGAGATCTGCGCCGCTACTTCGCGATCGAGGCGGCGACAGTGACAGCCGAGGTCGCCAGAAGTCCCCGGGATCTGGATCCGCGGGTCAGTGTGTGGGTGGCGAGCGTGGACCTGTACACGCACAACGCGGACGTCCGCCGCACGATCTCCGGGGCTCGGGCGTCGTGGTCACTGGCCGTCTTCGACGAGGCGCACCGGCTGACGCCCACCTCCCAGTACTTAGGTGCGGCGCGGGAGGTGGCGAACCGCTCGCACCACCTACTGCTGCTGACCGCGACCCCACACCGGGGCAAGGAGCATTACTTCCGTGCCCTGCTCAACCTGCTGGATCCCACGCTGTACCCGTGGGATCCGCGGCAGTCCGAGTACGACAGGGCGCTGAAGCCCTCGACGCTGTCCTTCCTTCGCCGAATGAAGGAGGAATTGAAGGGCTTTGACGGTACCGATCTGTTCCCGCCCAGGTTCGCCGAGACGGTGCCGGTGGATCTCAACGGCCCGGAGGCGGCGGCCTACACCGCGGTCATGGACTACGTGGATGTCCACTACGGCGAGAACGCGACGCTGGCCCGCTCGATCTACGGTAAGCGGGCCGCGTCCTCTCTGGTGGCCGCGGCCGCGACGGTCCGGCGGCGAGCGGAGGCGCTCAAGGGGCCGGCCACGGGCCGGACGAGCGCGGTGGTGCCCGAGGAGTTCGCCCGCAGCGACGGGACGGTCGACCTCGCGGTGGAGGACGACGAGGCCTGGCAGCGGGCTGAGGAGGCCCTTGTTCGCGCGCGCAGCCGTGACAAGGACAGTGAACTGGCGGCCGTCGAAGGGGTCTTGGCTGCGATCGAGCAGGCCAAGACTTCCGGATTATCCACGAAGTGGGAGCGGGCGCAGAAGCTCCTGGCAGTCCACGGCATCGCGCCCGGGCAGGGGCAGTTGCTGGTGTTCACCGAGTTCGCCGATACTGCCCGCTGGCTGGCCGAGCGTTTCGACCGGGCTGGCTACAGCGTGGAGGTGCTGCAGGGCGCGGTCAGCCACCACGAGCGGGATCGACTCCAGCAGCGATTCCTGACCGGGCAGTTCCAGGTACTGGTCTCGACCGACGCCGGCGGCGAGGGGATCGACCTGCAGTCCGCCCACGTGATGATCAACTGGGATATCCCGTGGTCCCTGGTCCGTCTTGAGCAGCGTATGGGCCGCCTGCACCGCATCGGCCAGTCCCAGCCCGTGTACATCTACCACCTAGTGGCGCCGCAGACCCGCGAGGGGCGGGTCCAGGAAGTCATGCTGGGCAACCTCCAGGCCGCTGGGGAGTCGCTCGGTGGGCGGATCTTCGACCTGATGGACGCCACCGCCGACCGTGTCGGCTTCGACTACACCCGCGCTCTTACCGAGGCCCAGGCCGGCCGCGACGTTGCCGTTCCTGCGGTGGCCGAGTTGCTGGCTACGGCCAAGGAGCTGGTCAGGGACGAGAACCGGCTCCACACGCCGGCAAACACCGAGGCGGCACTGGAGCGGTTCCGCAGCGACCGCCTGGAGGCGATCAACCCGGTCATCGTCGACGGCTTCGTCGACCAGCTCGCCTTCGCTGAGCACTGGAGATCGGGCCCGGGCCCGGCCAAGGGGATCCGCCACCTGAGCGCGACCCGGCTGTTACCGCCGGCGCTCGGCGGCACGCACGAGGCACTGGTGGCCGCCGATGGTGCCTCGGTCCGGAAGGCCGTCAACGATGGCGCCCAGGGACTGGACGACGTCGTCGTGCTGGGTCCCACCGAGGAGCCGTTTCACGAACTGACCGACCTGGCCCTGCGCATCGGCGAGAGCGACCTGATCCGCGGCACGATTCTCACCGACCCCGCTTCGCTGACCGACTACACCCTGCTGGTCTACGACGCCGAGGTCGAGGTCCACGACGGCATCCGCCGCCGACGGCGTAAGTCACCGGTCTTGATCCGGTACTCCGGCGCCGGAGCCTTCGAGAGCGCCTGGGAGTCCCTGATGCTGCTCACTCCCAGCGGCGCTGTCCGCCGGACGGCACCGCCGCTCTCCCCCGCGCTGCGCCACGACGCCGAGCACGAAGCCCGCGCAGCACTGGCCCGCGAAGCCGCGCGGGCCCGCGCCGAGCGGGAGGCGTGGGTCGATCAGGCGCGTCGGCAGCTCGACCAGGTCGAATATCGCTACCTCGACGAGCTCGAAGACCTGCCCACTCCGGAGCGGCGCGAGCGAATGGCCCGTTTCGGGGAGCTCAAGCGCGACCGCCTCGCCCAGCTCGACGACATCAGCAGGGTCGGGCAGAGCGCTCCGCGCCTGGTCGGCTGGGCGTACGTGGTCGGTGAGGCCCGCGCCGACCAGCTCGGCTACGACCCCGACAGCGAGGCGGTCGCAGTGGCCGCCGTCCTGGCCGAGCTGGAACGGCTCGGCTTTGACGTGGACGACCGTCAGAGCGCCGGGGTGGGCTATGACCTGCTGGCCCGGCACCGCACTACCCGCGAGCAGCGCCTGGTGGAGGTCAAGGGCCTGCAGGCGGGCCTGGCGCCGGTGTGGCTGGAGCAGCATGAGTGGGCCCAGGCACAGCAGCGCGGCCAGGACTACTGGCTGTACGTCGTGGTCGACTGCGCCACTGCCCCTGCGGTTGCGGTACGGGTCCAGGACCCGGCCGGTCTGCTGGCCAGCGGGCCGCGGCGCATCGAACGGTTCCAGATCAAGGTTGCCGACCTGCGTCGGCTGATGGGAGAACAGCGGTGACCGCCATCGAACAGGTGCACTCGGCGAGTACGCCGCCTGCCGCGCCAAGCGGCGGCGATGATATGGGGAGCCGCCTGATCGACCGCTGGTTCCCGTGCGCCTCGGTCGACGCCGCGGTCGGTAGACCGGCCGGGTCCGGACGCAGTGAGAAGGCGCTGTTCACCTGGTTCGCCTCTCGGCCTATTGCCCAGGCCCGCGCGGCCGTGCTGACGGCCCTGCTGCCGGACCAGGTGGCCCACCACGACGATGTGGAGAAGGCGGTCGGGAGCGGCGACGCCGAAGCCCAGCAACGCCTGCGGAAGGCCATTGCTGCCCAGTACCCGTCAGGTCGCCCGGTGGTCCTTGACATGTTCAGTGGGCGCGGCATCCTCCCACTGGAGGCCGCGCGCCTGGGCGTGACCGCCGTCGGCACAGATCTCAGTCCGGTGGCGACCCTGGGCGGGCGACTGCTAGCCGACTATCCACTGCATGACTGGTCGGCCGAGGCTGCCGTCCCCTTCATTGATGGCGCGGATCTAGAAGACGGGCTCTTCTCCGCTGAAGGGCCACGGCTTCTCCGAGATGTCCGTGCCGTACTAGCAGAGGTGAACAGGCGTGTGGCCGAAGCTGTGGCGCCTTACTACCCGGCCAACGATCGCGGAAAGGTGCCCTGGGCTTACCTATGGGCCGTGAGCATCCCGTGCGACCAGTGCCGTCGGCGCTTCCCACTCATCGGCAGTATGCGCCTGCAGTTCGCCTCCGGACGTGAGGGGGATTACGGGCAGTCGCTCGAACTCGTCATCGACGGAGATCAGTGGCAGCCTCAGGTGGTGGGCGGAGACCCCACCCAGCAGCCGACCTTCTCGGCCGCAGCTGGCCGCAAAGGCAAGAGTGCTCGTTGCCCATTTCCGTCCTGCGGACACGTTCACACGCTCGATGCCGTCAAGGCGATTGGCTTCGCTGGCCAGTACGATGACGAACTTCTCGCCGTCGGGGAGGAGAACGAGGGGGTTGGTAAAACCTTCCGAATACCGACGCCTGACGAGGTGCGAGCAGCAAAATCTGTCGACCTTACTCAACTCGATGGCTTTGGCCCCTTCACTGCTGTTCCTGACGAGGCGATCCCGCCAGGCAACCAGGACACAATCCGAGCCAGCGGCTACGGCTACTGCACCTATGGCGCCCTAATGAACGACCGGCAGGCCCTTCTCTTCGCCGAGACCGTCCGCGCTATCCGCTCCGTGCGCACCGACCTCTTGGCTGCAGGGCTCACGCTGGACTACGCGGGCGCACTCACTGCCTACGCTGCAGCGAACATGCAGCGGCGACTCAGGTATTCCACTCGGGGCGCGAAGTTGCGCGCCTTCGGCGGCAACGCCTCGCGCAAGGGGACGTGGGTCCAGGTCCACGACATCTTTGCAGACGAAAGCAAGGTGTCCTTCCAGTTCGACTATCTCGAGTCCGGGCCGGGCAGCGGTCCTGGCACTTGGGAAAGTGTGACTGACAGTGGCCTGCAGGCCCTCAAGAAGGTCATCCAGGGAAGCGCTGCAGGACGTCCGGGCCGATTCCGTCGTGCCTCCGCAGTAGCCCTCCCCTTTCGCGACGGGTCGGTAGATGCGGTCGTCACCGACCCGCCGTACTACAACATGATCGACTATGCCGATGCGTCGGACCTCTTTCACGTCTGGCTGAAGCGTTGCCTCTTCGATGTGTTCCCCGACCTTTTCGATGTTCCGGGGCTGCAGGACAAGAGCGACGAGATTATCGTCAAGCGCGGCAACGCCCCCGGCGAGCACCGCACCCGTGACTTCTACGAGCAGATGCTGAGTCGGGCTTTCGGCGAGGCCCGGCGCGTCCTGCGTCCGGATGGCCACCTCGTCGTCGTCTTCGGGCACTCCGACCCCGACGCCTGGCGTCGCCTGCTCGGCGCCCTGCACGACGCCGGCTTCGTGGTCACCAGCTCCTGGCCCTCCAGGACCGAGACGGCCGCGACGGGTGTGGCCAGCATCAAGGTCACGGTCACCATCGGCTGCCGCGTAGCCGCCCCCAACCGCCCGGCCGCCACTGCCGCCCAGGTCGACCGCGAAGTCACCGAGCGGGTCAAGGCTGCAGCCCGGGAGTGGGACCGCGACGGGCTGGCCCTTACCGACCAGCTCATGGCCGCCTACGGGCCGGCCATGGAGATCTTCGGCCGCTACTCCAAGATCCTCAAGCCCGACGGCAGCCGGGCCGAACTCGACCGTTACCTGACGCTGGCGCGTACCGCGGTCCGCGACGCCACCGCGCTCAAGCTGGACGAGTTGCCGCTGGAGACTTTCGACTCCCCCACCCGCTTCGCGGTCTTCTGGCAGCGCCTGTACGCGCGTTCGGACGTCCCCAAGGGTGAGGCGCGCTTCCTCGCCCAGGCGGACAACCTGCGGCTGGAGGACCTGCGTGGCGCACTGCTGACGGAGAGCAAGAGCGGCTACCGGCTGCGGCTGGACGCGCCGGACGCCGTCGGCGAGCAATCCTCGGCCTTCGAGGTGGTCCGGGCCATGGCCGCCGCATGGGACCAGAACGCCACCGAAGGCGTCGCCGCCGTGCTGGCCGACTGCGAACGCCAGCCCACCGACGCGCACCTATGGGCGGTCGTCGGGGAGATCGTCGCGCAGCTCCCGCCCAGCGACCAGGTCGCCAAGGCGCTGACCGCCGTGCAGCGCAACGCCGCCACCATCACCAGCCTGGCGCACCGCGCCGCCACCGCATCCGCCCCCGGCGAGCCCGTCGCCCAGCTCGCCCTGTCCCTGCCTGATGAGGAGTCCTGAGCATGTCGACCGGCATCGCTGCGCACTGGGCGGACCTGCTGACCCTACGGCCCGAGGTCACAGACTCCGACGGCTCGGTCGGGGAACTGCAGATGAGCCTGCACAAGGCCGTCTATCAGACCGTCGACGTGCCCTACCGCAAGGTCGACTACTACAGCGACATCACCCAGCCCACCCCGAACCTCGTCGGCTTCTTCGGCCGCATCGCGCGCCGACTGGGAACCGATGCCGACTGCGCGGCACTGTTCCACCTCGACCAGGGCATGGGCGGAGGCAAGAGCCACGCCCTGGTCGGGCTCTACCACATGGCCCATTCCCCGCAGGAGTTCTTCGCCACAGAACTGGGCCGCAAGGTCCGCGCCGAAGCCGAACAGGGTGGCACCGACGTGGACCTGGCCGGCACCCAGACCGTCGTTCTGACCGCCGACTACTTCAGCCCCGGCAGGACCAGCGAGACCTTCGGCCCGGCCACCAACCTGTTCGAACGGTTCCTGTGGTCGCTGACAGGCGGCGACATGGACCGCTACCAGCGATACGCCAAGGGCGGCCCGAACAAGGACACCCTGCAGCAGGCACTCACCGATGCGGGACGCCCAGTGCTCATCCTGCTGGACGAGCTCATGGACTACGTCCTGCAGCTCGCCGAGCCCGAGAACATCGCCTCCATGCCCGGCGAGCAGGCGTTCCTCAACGCCCTGATGGACGTGTGCGACGACGTGCCAAACGTCGCCCTCGTCGTGGTCATGATCCGCAGCGAACTTGACGAGCGCGGCTACCCCCCGCAGGCCGAGGCCTTCCGCAGCTACGTCTCCGAACGGCTGGTACGCAACGGCCCCGACGGCAGGGTCGCGGTCAACTCGTCCCACGACTTCGCTGCCATCATCCAGCGCCGCCTGTTCGAGTCGACCGATGTGAGCGCCGCGGCCGCGCAGACCGCCCAGCAATACGCCGCAGCGCACCAGGGCAGCTGGCGGGACAAGGTCCTCGACAAGCTCGGCCCCGGGCGAGGGGCAGCCAGCTTCGCCGAGCGGGTCACGGCCAGCTACCCCTTCCACCCCGAGCTGATGCGGCTAGTACGAGAGGAGTGGTCGCGCGTACAGAACTTCCAGCGGGTACGCTCCACGGTCGCCATCTTCGCCCGGACCGCGCTGCACTGGGTCACCGAGCACCAGGCCGGACGCTGGGCCCCAGCCCTTATCGGTGTCGGCGACATCCCGCTGACCACCGCCCTGGAGCAACTGCTGTCTTCCGGCCTGTTCATGAACAACGACCGGGCCGTCCAAGGCTACCGCTCGGTGGCCACCACCGACATCACCAGCAGCGACGGCTCCGCAGGACGCGCGGTCGCCATCGACCGCCGACTACGCGCCGACGGCGTCACTGCCGGCCAGCAGCACGCCGCCGTACGCATGGCCACCGCCCTGTTCTGCTACTCCATGGTCGCCCGCCCCCGCGCCGGCCGGGGCGCGACCAAGGCCGAACTCCTCGCCGCCATCCTGGAACCAACCCCGGCCCCCGGCACCCCCTACACAGACGCCGAGGAGGTCTTCAATGCCCTCACCGGCGAGGACGGCCTCGGCGCACTGGAGATCACCCAGCCCGCCAACGCACCCGGCCGCTACTACCTGTCGATCAAACAGACGCTGCGGATGTACTACACCGCCTGCCACGCCCTGGTGGACCAGCAGGCCTGCGAGAAGCTGCTCTGGGACAAGGCGCAGAAACTCGCCCACAAGGGGATCTTCGACGAGATCCACTTCATCGATGCCCCAGCCGCCACTGGCACCATCGACCTGGCGCGGACCTTCGAGGGCGTGGACTCGGCCACCACCCGCCTGGTGGTGCTCGACCCGCGCCGCTGGACACTGCTCAACGGCAAGGACACCCGTAGCCGCGCCGAGATCACCGCGCTGTTCGGCCTCGGTCCCGACGCGCTCCGCGTGGACAACGCCGCCAGCTGCACCGTGGCCTGCGTGAACACCCAGCGGCGGGACATGGCACGCAAGCGTGCCAAGGAGGTCCTCGCCTGGCGCAACGTCCTCAAGCAGATCGACCCCGAGGAAGCCGACGAGTACCGCGAGGCCACCGCCAGGACCACCGAGGCCGAGGACAAGTTCAAGAAGGACCTCGAAAAGGCCTTCCAACACTATGCCTACCTGGTGCGCGCCGCCGACGGGCTGCACGTGGAGTTCAAGCGGTTCGACGGGGACGGCACGTCCTCGCTGCGCGGGGACCAGGTGTGGTCCGCGCTGGTGGAGGCCGGTCGTGCGACGACCACCGGCGGTCTCTCAGCCGAGTACCTTGCCACCCTGCTCGACACCTTCGAACGCACCCTGACTCCTCGTGAGGTCGTTCAGTTCTTCTACAAGAACCCCTCCTTCCCCCTGGTTCCGGCTACCGACGACATACGCCAGGCGGTCTTCGCCCTGCTCCTCGACGGGTGGGAGCTGGCCGACTCCGACGGCAATCCGCTCGCCATCGCCTCCGCCGGCCAGATCTCCATCAACTCCATCAGCCAGAGCCTCCGCCGCGCAGTCGAGGCACCCGAGGCCGTGTCCGCCACCGCGGCAACCAGGAGCACCACGACGGCCGTACTGCCCCAGCAGCGACGCGTATCCGCCGACTGGCAGGGAGACGTGCTGCCAGTCGACAGCGACGACCAGCAGTACCGGTCCACGGCGGGACAAGCCGGTAGGACCGACGCAGCCAGCACCTCTGACGATGCACCGAGCACCGCCTTGCAGCCGGTCGTCTTCAAGCGGTACATCGTCGAGCTCACCAACCGCAGCATCACCGCACCCGATGCACGCAGCCAAGCGTGGGAACTCCTCAAAGAGCTGAGCAAGGTCATCGACGCGGACGCCGACCACCAACTCCTCACCTTGAACGTCACACTCGTCACTGCTGAGGGGGCACAGGGTGCGATCCAGCAGAAGGCTGAGCAGGCTGGTGCACGCTTCCGGATCGAGGACGACGACTTCTGACCTGGGTAGAACAATGAAGATTGGTAACACACTCACCCTTGAGCTGGCGCGCACCTACGTCGCCAAGCAGGGCTCCACGATTTCGGGCGTGAGCGACGCCGGCTTCGCCACCGAATGGCAGTTCGAAGTTCCCGGCCATCCGCAGTTAACCATCCACGACACACAGTGGGACAACGGCGAACGGGACGTAGTGCTTCAACAGCCCCCGCTCGTACCCGAGATGCCAGCGGCGTTAGCCAACCTGCACGGTCGACACCGCGCTGGGATCACCGAGATTGCTCCGGGGATACTGCGAATCACGGCTTTTCTCTCACTGCCTCAGCCGGACGGGAGGCCGAAGCAGAAACGGGCTCTTACCACGGCTCAGCTAGCGGAGGGCTGCGGGAAGCAACTCCTGCGCGAACTTGTGGCGCGCCCCGATGTTTCGCTTGATCCCTCCTTCGACCTCGCCAAGCCGCAGGACACGGAAAAGTTCCAGCACGCGCTCCGCTTCCAGGATGAGGATCGGGAGACACCCGCCATCGCCTACGTGCTAACCCGGCTCATGCCGACCTTGAGGCACACCGGCTGGGTTGCCAACGAGTGACGTGAGCCTCAGCTTGGGGAGCTGTGATCATTTGTGGCCAGCTCGAGCGTTGACCTGGGCGAACGGACGAGAAGGGGCCGTCTGGCACCGCTGCTTTCACCGTGGTTCCCCGCTGTTCCCCGCTCGATCTGGTGCGCTTGTGGTGCGGCCATGGTGCGTCGGCTCCGCGTGGCTTCCCGCCAGGCTGGGCACGCGAAGGTCACGGAGCTGCCACCGATCACCGCTTTAGGAGCGAGGTTGGGCGATCACGCGCGTGACCTGCGGATTCCGTACCGTGGGCAGAGCCCGGCCGAACTCACCCCTGCGGACCCCGGTTCCCCGTGAGTCCCCGTCCGTTCTGGCACGAGAGTGGCACGGCCACGGGACCGTGCCTTGGGCTCCCTCGATGCGAACTACGGGCGGGAGGGTCGCTGAAGGTCGCCTTGCTGTCCAGGAGGTTTCCTGAGGTCTAACTCGGTTGACTGCGGTCTGAGCGGTTGCTGTACTCCGCTGCTGTACAGCGACTTTGGAGGACTCGTGACCGCACTGCCTGCAAGCGTAGACCGCGACATCCTCGATCACCGGATCATCTTCGCGCTCAAGACGATCCGCGAAACGCTGGGCTGCACGATCCCCGAAGCCATCGACGTGTTCGTGGTCCGGTATGAGGAGCTGCGCCGTGACCGTCCGGGCGACTTCTCAGTCCCGCCTGAGGAGTACGGGCAGGGCTTCTACTCGTGATCGGCGGTGTACCAGTTTGGAAGATCGCGTACGCGGCGCGGATCCGGCCTGATCTGGCAAGACGCTGACCTGCGCGTTCGCGGAACGCTGTCCGGCGGATCTTTTGGTCCGATTGTGCTGGGCGGATCTGTGTGAACGATCATCGGGCCATGAACACGGACTACTGGGCGGCACTCACGGACTCTGAGCGCGAGCAGTGGGGGTTCGTCCCCCGTCAGACGATCGGGTCCCTGTGCTTCGGTATGGACCGGCACGATGCGGTTACCACCATGGCGGGGCATGGCTTCACCGCCGAGCAGAATGAGATCGAACGCTGGAACCGGGACCGCTCCCAGTGGCGCGTCCAGTTCCACCAGGCCGAAGCGGACAGGTGGAAGCGACCGGCCGTGAAGTGCTACTTCGTCGAAGACGTGGGGTTGACCTGCACCCTTGTCGACGGGCTGCGTGGCCCGCAAGTCACCTACGAGGGGATCCGCTTGATCGGCCGTGTGCCGTCTGAGCTCTCGCGAGAGATGGAGGCGTACGCCATCGAGCACGACGCGGGGATCAGGTTCAGCCCTGGGGGAGACATGTTCGTCGACGGCTTCGAGATCGAACTGGGCACGCAGCGGGCCGGCGATGGCGTCGTCACCTGGGCCCTGTTCTTCAACACCGGTGGAATCGCGGGCACCTCGTGGGACATCGCACCGAAAGAAGTCTGGCACCACTGGTAGAGCACTCAGTGAGTGAGGATGCCGCACCAGGTCGGCGGAGTCTCAAGGGGCGAGTCAATCTTCACCGAACGCGATCAGTAGTCGAAGAAGTGACGGGAAAGGTCCGCGACCTCCGTCTACGTGATTCATCAACGCTGTGAACTGCGACTTAGCTGTTCAACGACTGTCGATGTTGGTCGTCATTGAGTGCCGTTGGACGGCCCAGGCACGGCCCAAGCGGGGGCGTCGTGGTATCTGGTCGCCTTAAGCTACGCGGCCGTCGTTAACCTGCCGCAAGCCCCCTATGACGGCTCACAGACGGCCGCAGACTGTCTTCGAGGTTGGTTCCAGCAGCGGAAGCTGAAGGAACGGTGGAAACTGTTGCACTACACCACGGGACCACACGTCAGAAACCAGTAGATATTGCGACAGTTGCCCTGCAAACTACAATGCATGGACTTCGCAGATGATCAACTAGCGCCTCTGGCAAGCTGGATCGACGAAGCGGCTCAAGCCGAGACCAGCTTTGCGGCTCATCGATCACTCACTAGCCGTATTCCGATCGCCGAGCAACGAGGGACGTTGGACGAAGAGGACTCCCAGGCTACCGCACGGAAGGCAACTGCTTGGGCCTTCGCTTACCACGTTCAAGTAGTAGAAAACAGCGGCAAATGGCGAACTCAGATTATTCCTTACCTCGAATATCCAGACGACTCATCAATGCCGCCGCGAATTGTCGACGTACCCAACTCCGGCGTCGCGGTATGGTCTAGATTGAGTGAAATGGTGTCCTCGAACTTTGGTAAGGCCAGGCTGCATCACTTGCTCTTTGAGCGCAAACACGGGAACGTCCGCGATCACGCAATTCAGGCAGCGCAGAGTTATTTCCAAGCAGCCAAAGACTGGACTGAGTGGCTTGATAAAGAAGAAGCTCTGAACATAGCTTTGCGGTTGGCGCGCGCAGTAGGGGAAAGAGAACTCGCCTCGCAGATTATGGCGGATATGCTAAAACTAGTTGGTCAAGCCCTGTCAAGCGAGGAGGAAGTGCCTGGAGTTGCATTGCGCGTCCTTCGACCTCTCGTCGATGAGAGTTCACCTCCCCCAGCCCTGACTTCCACTATTGACATCGCCTTGCAAACGTACGACTCCCCGTTCATCCGAGATGAACTATTGTCCCTTGCGTTGCGTCGCCCAGTCACGGTCAAGGAGCGTGATGCCCTGCATGTGCAGCGAGTGCAGATTTGGCTAGATGCTGCCGCCGGCGAAACCGGTCTAAGGAGAGCCGGCCATCTCAAGACCGCCCTTCAGCGCGCCCAGGAGACAGGTAAATCCGATCTGATTGAGCGTGCCGCTGCGGCCCTGCAAAAGATCCGGGAAGAAGATCTCGGGCTCGTCTCCTTTACTTCCTCCGGCGCTATAAGTCGAGAGCAGTTCCAGGAAATGATGGCGCCAGTGGTCAACGCCGCCGACTGGCGGGAAGCTTTGGTGCAGTTCGCCTTCGCTTACGGGCCTGCCGTCGGTACGGTGGAACGCACAAGGAAAGCTGCCGAAGAGTACGCTCGCGTTTCCATCATCGAGAGTCTCGCCACGACGGAGATTTTTGGATCCGATGGCCTGCCGCGCTTTTCTCCGCAAACCGATGCCGAGAAAAATGAAATGCGCCTAGCCCGACAAGAGGCGTTTGCATTGCAAACTTCGGCACCCCTGTTAGCGCATCTTTTGCATAAAGTGGCTGAGGCGCACGGAATTCCAAGTGAAGCGGATCTTACTGAGTTCTTTTCTCAAGGTCCGCTTGCTTCGCATGAGTTGGCATCGTCGATCTCTCGGTGTTTCATCCGCTTTTGGACCGGAGACCCCGAAGGAGCTACGTTCACCATCGCCCCAAAGATTGAAACGTTGGCTCGAAATCTCGTCTTGAGTCTGGACGCGGGTGTCTATCGACTACAGCGCCAGGAAAAACCGGGACAGTACCCAGGGCTAGCATCCCTGCTTTCAACTCTACGAGAGAGAGGGCTCGATGAATCCTGGTACCGCAACATCCTCACTATTTGCGGAAATCCGGCGGGTGGCTGGAATCTCAGGAACGAACTCGCACATGGATTCGTTGAGAACTCCGGATCGCCGGGAGCAGCCATCCTGTTTCAATGTGTGATGTACCTCTGGACTCTAGGGCCCAAAAAAGAGAAAGATGAAACAGAGTCAGAAGTCTCCAATTCCTCAGATGAAGCACCCTCCTGACAGATCTGCTGTGCCCAACGCACTCCCTCTCGGTTAGTGACGACGGGACAGGAACTTCGTCCGGTCCCGTCGTCACTCGCGACTCACCATGCATCGGCGTGCCAGGAAAATCGACTAATCTCCGTCTGCCAGCAGCCATCTCAGCAGGTCGCGACCTTTCTTGCGGAACCATGAGCGGAACCGAAGCAACCAGTGCTCGGCAACGTGGCAGAGATGCCGAGCCTGACGTGCATACCAAGCGAAAGCCGGCAGTGTGAGGAGTGTCAGGAACGCGAGCAGAATAACCTCATTTAGGGGAATTTCGATTCCTCCGATCCGTTGCTGAACAAGTGGGTGAGTTTGCATTAATTGCAGCCCGAGATAGGGCATGGATCTGGCTCGGCCGGCAGGGGCCATCCCGGGATCACCGCAACACCGGCCGGAAGGTAGAACTGAACTTCGGGGACAGGGACTACAACCTTCGAGGGCTCGTCCATCGGGTCATCGTCCAACATGGTCCATGTGGCACCTGTGGGGCTTCTGGCGAAAATCACGCACATTTCCCTTGCTTCGCCCGAAGTTGCTACCTGTACGCCATGTACATGCCTTGCGTTTTCTACCTCTGGGCTCGCCCCTAGGTATGTCGGCCTCCAAGGAATGGCTTCTCCCAGAGGCCAACTCCCACCCTGACCCGTCGGCCCTGGCCATCCGCGACGCCTGAAGGGGTACCGGGCGATAGCCAACTCCAATGTGCCGGAATGGTCATATTCGGCGGCTTGGACATAAGTGCGGTGATAAGTCAAGTCGTTGGTCGCTAGCGTTACCCGGGCGCGCCGCCCCCGCTTGTCTCGGACCGTACAGTGCAGCAATCCCCATTCGCTGGCTGTAGGAGCCAATGAGGCAAACCCGCACCACTCCTCATAGGTGGCTTCCTGACCGTTCCGCTCCATCTCACGGACGGCGGCATGCGAAAGTTCAGAGAACTCTTTGATCTTCGGGTCTCTCAAATCGCCACTCAGGTATCGAAGCCGCTTCTCCGAGGTCGAGGGAGCGGGGGAGGTGTAACGAGAAGTGCGCTTTTTCTTCGGCATGCAAGGAATTCTGCCGACGTCGGGGATGTCGCGCCACCCTGCTATATCCAGCGCTGTGTAGAACCACCGCGGCGGTGCTGAGCTGCTTAAATCAGCGCTAGAGATGGGTCCGCTCAGCCTCTGCGGGAGTGGTGGGGGCCCCACCGCAACCTGACTGTTACCGGTTGACGGCGTGCAGCCCCTGTGTTCGTCAGCGCACCCGAAGCGGGCATGCTCAGTCGGCCTTCCTATAGATCCAAGTCACACTGCTCTGAGCCCTCGAAGGTCGCCGACTCGTTGAACAAGCGGATCGCTGACAACCCGGACATGTCTGAGCTGCCGTCCCTAGCCGACGTTGTGCGCGACCACATGGTGTCCCGCGGGGTCGCTGTGCGTGCGTTCGACGTACTGAAGCGGTAAGGGGTGGCCGAACCAGTACCGGGCGGACGGTGGCGCGTTGTGCGCTCAGGCGTCCGCATCGACCGCCGCCCGCTGCACCAGCGCATCGCTGAGGTCATCGCGACTGACGCGCTTGAAGTCGGGGAAGCGTTCCCGAGTACCTCGGCGCTGGCAGAGCGGTTCGGGGTATCTCGTCCTACGGTCACCAAGGCGCTGGACAAGTTGGAGGCCGCCGGCGTGCTGGTGGGGGGAGGGCAGGGCAAGTGCGGACCGTCCGCGCCAGGTCCTCACGGCGCTGCTGGTATCAGCGGCTGCGGGCATGCTCGCTCGCCTCGATGGTGCCAGCTACCCCGCCGCCCTATACCGTGCCGCAGTCACATTCGCCGAAGAAGTGAAGGGCCGGGTCTCTGACCTGCGGCCACGTAATCGATCAACGCTGCGACCTGCCACTTAGCCGTCGGTGGTTGTCAGCGTTGGTCGTCGTTGAGCGCCCTCCGACGGCCCCGAGACGGCCCGACAGATGGGGTGGAGGACTGGGAGGTAGACCACATGCTCCGCTGCTACTCCTGGCCGTAGCCGAGGATGTCATGAAGCCAGTGCTGGAAGTAGCGGCGAACGGCATCGCCGTCATGAGGGTCAAGTTGGAGCCATTCTCGCGCGGCAGTCACCATGTGCCTCATGGCGAGAGCTTCCTCGTGCGGCCTGAGTTCAACCCAGTCCGTCAGGGCGCCCCACAGGAGGTAGATGCTGCCCGCGTGCTCGTATGTGGTGAAGACGTCCAGCGTGGCGCCCATGAATTGCAAGCCAGTGTCATAGGGGTCGTCTGCATGCACGAGCTGGTTGGCGAGGTGACGGGTCTGCTCTAGGTATGCCGACACAGCTTCATCGTCACCCATTGTGTTCAATCCCTTAGCGTGTCTCGAAGTGAGAGATCAGCTGCTGCCTGACTGCGCCTGACACGGGGTTGGCACCTCCGGGCCGCACCCTACAGAGCGGTCGGCGTAGCGACTTTGGCCGGGAGCTGCTTTGGCGCGAGTGATCATGGCCCCGTAAGCTTCCGGCGCGTCGGGCAGTCTGTGGACCTGCCCGGTAAAGCACGACGTTGGGGCCATGATCTTCGAGGCTCGCGCCAAAGTGGCTGGCTAAAGTCGCGGAGCCGACCGCCCCAGCCACGACGTGTTCTGACCTCATGCACTGTGTGCCTGCCTCTTGGGCGGGCGTGGGCGGCCGGCGGTGCCGAGCGGGGCGGAGACATGAGCGCGGGCGCCGCCGGCCGCCCGCGCCCGCCCGGAGGAGCGAAGCGACGACGGGTGCTTGATGACGTAGAGAAAGTCTGAGCCAACTTGGCCGTGCTACAGCCGGAACGACAGTTCCAGCTCGTCGCCCGGAAGGTGGAACTCCTCCAGGGCTAGGGGCTTGTCTGCCTCAGTGAGAGTCACGCGGATGACGTGAAGTAGTGGGACCCCGTCCGCGAGGCGTAGGGCCTGGGCCTGGTCCGGGAGGGGCATGCGGGTGCGGACGTACTCCGTGAAGTGGAGATCGTGGCCCAGGTTGGCAAGTGCGGTGTAGAGGTCGGGGGCCGGTGGTGGGGCTTCTTCCTCGTACTTGGTGTCGATGAGGACCGAGAACGGGATGTAGGTGCGGTGGAGTTGACGGAGGCGGCCTTGGTCCGCGGTCTGTAGGGCGTCGTACGTGAACATCGGCTCGCCCGGCGGGATGCGGAGCAGGTCTGCCAGGGCTAGCGGGGCGTCGGTGCGGGTGGCTACGGGGGGCTCGGCGTCTGTCCAGCGGATGCCGTCAGCCTCGACGTACCGGCCGTCGGACGCTCGGCGCACGCCGCGCGGGCGCGTAAGGCTGGGGCGGCTGTGGGGGGAGCGGGCGAAGGTGCCTCGGCCCATGATGGCCTCGACGAGTCCCGACGCCCTTAGCTCCGTGAGGCCCTGACGAACTGTGGGGCGCGTCACACCGAACTGCTTCGCCAACGCTTCCTCCGAGGGGAGCGGTTGGCCGGCCGGGAAGGTGCCGTTCAGGATGCCTTCGCGCAGGTAGTCGGCGATCTGCCGGTACTTCGGCTGCGTCTTCTTCGGCGGCATGCGGGCCCTCCGTTGCCGTGGCTTTCGCGGCTGTTCGTCGTCGTAGACAGCGTGCCCACGATCGTGGACAGCTTCCCTCATCGCTTGGTCGGTTGACAACCCGTACTACGGGTCGCCACTCTGGTCTGGCGTCACCCGTACTACGGGTGGTCTAGCAACCCGGAGGATGGGCCTTCGGGTGCCAGAGATGAGGAGATCCGAACAGTGGCAAGCCTTCCGATCGACACCGCGAAGTTCACGGGGATCATCTGCGCCGTGCCCCCGGCTCCGCGGGTCGCCAACCGTGAGACCGGTCAGCTTCGCGTCGACCGCGAGACCGGCAAGACCATGTACCAGGTCGGCCTGTGCCTGATGGCCGGAGCGTCGGCGGACGTCGTCACCGTGAGCGTGGCGGGTGAACCGGCCGGTGTGCAGCTCGGTATGCCGGTGGCCGTGCGGGACCTGGTCGCCACGCCGTGGGAGAACGAGGGGCGGCACGGGATCGCGTTCCGCGCGGCGGAGATCCGGCCCCTGAGCGCTCCCGCTTCGGCGGGCAAGGGGGCCGGGCAGTGATGAACCTGGCCTCCACCCCTTCGGCCGAGGCGACCGGTTCGAGTTGGGCTCTGGTGGTCGCCGCAGTGCTGGTGTCGGGTCTGCTTCTCGCAGGCCCGGCCCTGCGCCGCCGCTACCCCGTCGCCTGGTGGCTGTTACTCGGCTTTCCCGCCGCAGCCTTCCGGGTGGTGCGCACCTGGCGGGCCTTGATGGCGGGGTGCGGACTCGCCGTGAGTCGTCGGCCGGCGCTGACGGTCGTGTCCGGGCTCGTCGGCAACGGGGCGCCTCCGCCGCTACCGCGTGTGCCGCGCCCTGGCCTCATACGCCCTACTTCCGGCGGCTTCCTGCTGCTGGTTCGGCTGCTGCCAGGCCAAGTGCCGGAGGACTTCGTCAAGGCTGCACCCGCCATGGCGGAGGACTGGCAGGTGCACGCGGTACGGGTGACCTCCTGGAAGCCAGGAGCCGTACGGATCATCGCTTCGGCGGCCGACCCGCTGGCCGCTCCTCGCGTGCCGAAGCAGCGGGGGCCTGGCCACCTGCTCCGGGTGACCGTGGGCGCGCTGGAGACCGGGGCCGCGTGGGTCGTCGACCTGCGGCGCGTGCCGCACTGGCTGATCGTCGGGGCCACTCGTTCCGGTAAGTCGACGCTGATCAACGCACTCGTGGCGGGCCTGGCTCCGCAACCCGTTGCACTGATCGGCATCGACTGCAAGGGCGGCATGGAACTGTCGCTCTACGAACCGCGGTTGTCCGCGCTCGCGACCAACCGTGAACAGGCAGTCCGGCTGCTGGCCGCGCTCGTAGACCTGACCCTCGACCGCATGACCGTCTGCCGGGCTGCCCGCGTCCGCAACATCTGGGGCCTGCCGGACAAGGAGCGCCCGGTACCTGTCGTGGTGATCGTCGACGAGATCGCCGAACTGTTCGTCGTGGCAAGCCGCAACGAGAAGGACGAAGCGCGGGCGGCCGGTACGGCGCTGATCCGACTGGCCCAACTGGGCGCGGCTCTCGGGGTCTTCCTCGTCGTCGCCGGCCAACGCGTCGGCTCCGACCTGGGACCCGGCGTCACCGCACTGCGGGCCCAACTGGGCGGCCGAGTCTGCCACCGCGTGGCCGACCCCGGCACGGCCGAGATGGCGCTCGGGGATCTCAACCCGGACGCGCTGAAGGCGGCGCAGGCCATCACTCCGGAACAGGCCGGTACGGCCGTCCTCGCCTCCGGCGACGGCTGGGAACGCGCCCGGTCGCACCTGATCACGGAAGCAGAGGCGGAAGCCGTCGCCGCCGAGTACGCGCACCTGACTCCGGTTCTGTCCGAACTGCACGTCGAAGCGCCGTGAAAGGGGCCTGCCGTGCTGGTGTCCACGTCCGCCGTTCTGCTGCTCGGACTGCTGATCTGGTTCCTCCTGCGCATTCGCTACCTGAGGTGGGCCGACGCGCTGATCTGCGGAGCCTTCGGATTCCTGCTGTCCCGGACCATGGCTGCCCCGTTCGTTCAGGGGCTCCTCGACGGCGTGAGCGGCTTCCTCGGCCTCTTCCGCTTCTGAACCTCTCCATCGACCCGCGAAGGGGATTCTCTGTGCCCGACTACGTCATTCGCTCCGGTGACCGTGCCGCGTTCCTGGCCGGCCTACGGGAGCTGATCGACTTCCTGACCGCCAACCCGACCGTCGTCGTACCGCGCTACGCGTCCGTCACGGTCGTGGTCGACGCCTCCGACTCCGTTGCACGCCGGGACGCGGTGGAGTTCGTCGCCGCTCCGCTCGGCGTGCCGGTGGAGGACATCGGCCGGGGCTACTTCAACGCGCGACGCGACTTCGGACCGATCTCGTACGTCGTCGTCGCGATTCCGCCCGAGGAGCGGCAGTGATCGCCCGTACGACGGGCTCCCGACGGGGCGCGAAGTCGCCAAACCCGACCCCGTCAGGAACCCACTCCATCCGCCACGTGAGCAGTGAAAGGAGCACTCACACTTTGTCCACCGCGCATCATTCGCGCAAATCCCCCCTGCCCGACTGCGAACTCAGGCAGCACGACCCGGACGTCTCGACCTGCGCCGGACGCGAACAGGTCATCCTCGTCCACCTTGACGGAACCGAGCGGCGCCTGTGCCCTGCGCACGCTGCCGCCCTCTGGCTCACGGATCCGACGCTCCGCTTCAGCGCCAAGACACGGCCGGAGGGAATCTCGGCCGTGATGGGGCAGGCGTTCGGCGGCGGGGGTGGTCGCCGATGACCACAACCCTTCCCGAGAACGCTGCTGCTGCCCTGGTCGCCAGGGCGGCAGAGCCGGACTTCGCAGCCTGGCGCCGGAGCATCGTCCGCCTCGGCGGCTGCACCAACCCGATTCACCTGGTCGGT
Organism: Streptomyces sp. NPDC088817; assembly: GCF_044750345.1. NCBI lineage: Bacteria > Bacillati > Actinomycetota > Actinomycetes > Kitasatosporales > Streptomycetaceae > Streptomyces > Streptomyces sp. NPDC088817. The sequence goes on along the minus strand of NZ_JBIVJN010000003.1, from coordinate 94,289 downwards.
ATGGCAACCGTCTACGACACGACAACGGGCGCGGCCCTGCTCTCCTACGGCTCGGACGTCTACGGCGGTCGCCTGCTCACCGCATGCGGCAATCGGCGCGCGGCGGTTTGTCCGGCCTGCTCGGCTGTGTACCGGGCGGACACGTACCAACTCGTCCGGGCCGGACTCGTCGGCGGTAAGAAGGTGCCGGAGGCGGTGAGCGGTCACCCGCGGGTGTTCGCCACGCTCACCGCTCCCGGCTTCGGCCCGGTCCACACGCGCCGTGAACGTGACGGGCGCGTGCGGGCCTGTCGGCCTCGTCGGGTGGGGGAGTGCTGTCCGCACGGGACTACGGCTGGATGCCGGGAGCGGCACCCGGCGAATGATCTCCGTCTCGGTGAACCGCTCTGCCCGCGCTGCTACGACTACGCGGGGGCCGTCCTGTGGCACGCGTTCGCCGGTCGGCTCTGGCACCGGTTCGGACTGGAGCTACGGCGGGAGGTCGCCCGGCGGGCAGGGCTGTCGCGGACGGAGTTCGGGGAGGTTGCCCGGCTCTCGTACGCGAAGGTCGCCGAGTACCAGCGGCGGGGCCTGGTCCACTTCCATGCCGTGATCCGACTCGACGGTCCGGACGGTCCTGGCTCGGCTCCGCCCGGCTGGGCGACTGTGCCGCTCCTGGTGGACGCCGTCTGGGCCGTGGTCGGTCGGGTGCGGCTGACCGCTCCGGGCGCGGATGTGGTCGGTCCGCGGATGTTGCGCTTCGGTACGCAGGTCGACGTTCGGCCGGTCACCTCGTACGGACGGGACGCGGGGGAGCGGCCTGCCTCTGCGGGGGCCGTGGCGGGCTACATCGCCAAGTACGCCACCAAGGGTGCGGAATCCGCCGGCGCGGTGGACGGCCGCATTCATCACTCACGGGACATGGTCATGCTTCCGGTACGCGCGCATGTGCTGCGCATGATCGGCACGTGCTGGTGGCTCGGCGGACTGCCGGAGTTCGAGCCGCTCGGCCTGCGTCGCTGGGCCCACATGCTCGGGTACGGCGGCCACTTCTCCACCAAGTCACGCCGGTACTCGACCACGCTGACCGCGCTCCGGCAGGCCCGTGCCGACCATCGCGCGGAGCAGCAGCGGGCCTCCCTCGGCCTGGCCGACCACCCCACGGTCACGGTCGGCGAGTGGCGTTACGCGGGGCGCGGCTACTCGCCGGAAGCGGCTCTCCTGGCTGCCTCGGTGCGGGAGGGCGGCGGTCTCCATGGCGCGTGACAGCCGCACGAAGCCGGCCGAACTGCTCACGGTCCGGCAGGTGCTCGACGAACTGGGCGGCGTCTCCCGGCGCACCTTCTACCGCTGGCGGGAACTGCGCCTCGCTCCGGCCTGCATCCGGTTGCCGAATGGGGAGCTGAGGGTCCGTCGGGACGTGCTCAACGAGTGGTTGGAGGAGCGTGCGGAGGGGGCGGCGTCGTGAAGTCGTACAAGGCTTCCGTCTGGAAGCTGTCGGTCAACAAGACCACCAAGAAGCCGACCTACCTCGTGCGCTGGGTGGTCGACGGACAGCCGTTCAGCGAGTCGTACAAGACTAAGACGCTGGCCGACCGCTTCCGGGCCAAGCTGGTGCGGGCGCTCGACAAGGGCGAGCCGTTCGACACCGTCACCGGTCTGCCCGACTCGCTGCGCGGTGGCAAGGCGGCGCTGTCCTTCCTCGACCTGGCGGTGAAGTACGTGGATGCCCGGTGGGCGGAGGCGTCGGCCAAGCAACGGGACAGCATGACCGATGCGCTGGCGACGGTCGTTCCTGTCTTGGTGAAGCCGGGGCGGGGGCGGCCTGCTCCCGAGGTGCTGCGACGGGCACTGCGTTCGTACGTCCTGCCCGTACCCCGTAGGGAGCGGGAGCGGCCGGAGGAGATCGCCGCGGCGGTGAAGTGGATCGAGAAGGCATCGCTTCCGGTGGCGGAGCTGCAAGAGATCACCCGGGCGCATGACCTGATCGACGCGCTGAGTCGGCGGCTGGATGGCAAGCCCGCGGCGACGCAGACGTACCGGCGGCGGCGCGCCGTCGCCTTCAACGCGCTTGAGTACGCGGTGGAGCTGGAATATCTCCCGTCCAACCCGCTGAGCCGGGTCCGGCGCAAGCGGGGCAAGCGGGCGCTGCAGGAGGTTGACCGCCGGGTGGTGGTCAACCCTCGACAGGCCCGGGAGCTGCTGACCGCCCTCACATACGTGGGTGGCTACGACCGGGCGAGCGGTCGGCGGCTGCGGGCATTCTTCGGGTGCCTGTACTACGCGGCCATGCGGCCGGGAGAGGCTCTCGGCCTTCGCCGCTCCGACTGCGCTCTTCCGGCGTCGGGCTGGGGCCGTATCGAGCTGGCGGAGACCCGTCCCACGGCCGGGAAGGCGTGGACGGACTCCGGGGAAGCACACGACCGGCGCGGCCTGAAGCAGCGAGCCCAGCGTGAGGTACGGATCGTGCCGATTCCGCCTCCGCTGGTGCGGCTGCTCCGCGAGCACCTGAAGGAATTCGGCACGGCGGAAGACGGCCGGCTGTTCTCCAGCGAGCGGGGCAACGTGATCGCGGCCTCGTCGTACTCCCGGGCGTGGAAGCAGGCTCGGGAACTGGCGCTCGTGCCGGACCAAGCCTCCTCGGTCCTGGCCTTCCGCCCGTACGACCTTCGGCACGCGGGTGTCTCCCAGTGGCTCAACTCCGGAGTGCCGGCGCCGGAGGTCGCCGCTCGTGCGGGCCACTCGGTGGACGTTCTGCTGAAGATCTACGCCAAGTGCGTCGACGGCCAGGAAAAGGAGATGAACGACCGGATCATGCAAGGGCTGGGGGAGGGGGACGACCCTACGGACTGACAGCCGAACATGACCGACCGACGGAAGCCCCGGACTGTGAGAGGTCTGGGGCTTCGGCCTGTCCACGGATGGTCCACAGGGCTACTCTCAAGGGCCTGCGAAACGGCCTCTGACCTGCCTCTCAGCCCTCCAAGATCAACACGCTATTACAACGTGATCACTGGCAAACGGCTGCTTCCGGCGGCATCTGCCTGCACATGCAACAAGACCCCGCGCTCAGCGAACTCGCTGGTGGCGGGGTCTTCAGGCACTTCATGCGAAGTGCCCCCGGCAGGATTCGAACCTGCGCACACGGCTCCGGAGGCCGTTGCTCTATCCCCTGAGCTACGGGGGCGGGTCGGGCGCGTTGTTTGCGCGGCGACGGGTAGAACACTACCAGTTCCGGGGCGGTGGTCATGAACGTTTTCCGGTGGGTCCCGGGGGGTGGGTCCCACGGACGGGGTGGAAGTGGGGAAAAGCCGGACGCGGTGGCCGGTGCCGACCTACTCTCGAGTGGTGCCAGCCGCTTCGGGACGGGTGCTTGTTGTGGACGACAACAAGGTCATCCGGCAGCTGATCAGGGTCAATCTTGAGCTTGAGGGGCTCGAGGTCGTGACCGCCGCCGACGGTGTCGAGTGTCTGGATGTCGTGCATCGGGTGCAGCCTGATGTCGTCACGCTCGATGTCGTCATGCCGCGACTGGACGGGCTGCGGACCGCCGCCCGGCTGCGGGCCGATCCGCTCACCCGCGATCTTCCCCTTGCCATCGTCAGCGCCTGTTCGCAGTACGAGATCGAGGCCGGGCTCGACGTCGGCGTCGACGCCTTCCTCGCCAAGCCCTTCGAGCCGGCGGAGCTCGTGCGGCTCGTGCGGCGGTTGATCGACGGTGGGGCTCGTGGGGCCGGGGAGGCCGAGCCCGCCGGGCGTAGTAGCGGGTGATTCCTTCAACGGCGTGACGGTGCCACCCCGAGTTCCGGGTGTGTCCGTCCACATGGCGATACCGCGCCCAAACCAGTTCGCATACCCACCCCCCTCCTCCCCTACGCTTGTCCCGTGACCCCCGTGGAGCTCTCCCGTACCGTGCTCAGCGCGGTCCGTCGCGCTGTCGACGTGGGGGAGCTCGACGTCAGCGTGCCCGAGCGGGTCGTCGTCACGCCGCCCCGGCCCGGCGGCTGCGGTGACTACGCCACCAACGTCGCCCTCCAGCTCGCCCGGCCCGCCGGTCAGCCCGCCCCACTGGTCGCCCAGGTGCTCCGGGGGTATCTGCTCGACCTCGACGGCATCGGCGACGTCACCGTCACCGGACCCGGGTTCCTCAACATCAGCCTCCGCGACGCCGACGCGGAGGCCGCCCTCGTACGGCTGGTGGAGGACGTTCGGCGCGCCGGTCAGTGGTACGGGTACGCCCCGCGGGCTGCCGGGGCCGTCGTCGAGCTGCGTTGTCCACGTGAGGTCCGTGCCCTAGTCGTCGCGGATGTCGTGGCCCGGCTTCTCCGGTCCCAGGGGAGCCAGGCAAGCGTCAGTTGTGAGGGTCCCACCCCCGTCGACCCCACCCCCGTCGACCCCATCCCCGTCCGCTGGGAGCAGATCCTCGGCGTCCACCCCCATACCGCCGATCCCATCGGCGACAACGCCGTCCACATTCGGCCCGTCCCCGCCCCCGCCGACCCCCTTCACCTCGGCCGTGACGCCGCCCGCTGGGCCCTTCTTCACCCGGCCGGTCACGACCGGCCCCGTCTCGGCGGCGAGCATCTCGTTCAGCGTGAGAGCAACCCGCTCTTCCGCGTCCGGTACGCCCACGCCCGTGTCCGGGCCCTCGGCCGGAACGCCGCCGACCTGGGCTTCGGGGCCGAGGCGGGGCCCGTCGACGTGGCCCCGCCCGACTTGCTCACCCTGCTCGCCGACCATCCTCGCGTGCTCGCCCGCGCCGCGGACCACCACGCTCCCGATGTTCTCGCCCGGCACCTCGTCAGCGTTGCCGATGCCGTGCTGCCCTTCCTCGCGACCGTGCTGCCGCGCGGGGAGGAGAAACCCTCGGCCGCCCACCGTGCCCGGCTCGCCCTCGCCGAAGCCGCCGGGACGGTGCTGGCCGGTGGCCTGTCCCTGCTCGGCGTCGACGCACCCGAACACCTCTGAGAGAGCCCACAGAGAGCCGCACTGACATGAGCCGTTCCGCACACCCCGCCGGGCCCCGTCACGCCGATGTCCTGCCCGAGGGGCACTACTCCGCCCCGCCCGCCGACCTCAACGCCCTCGACCCCAAGGTCTGGGCGCAGACCGTCGGCCGGCGCGAGGACGGTGTCGTGACCGTCGGCGGCATCGCCGTCACCGACCTCGCCGAACGCTTCGGCACCCCCGCCTACGTCCTCGACGAGGCCGACTTCCGGGCCCGGGCGCGGGCCTGGCGCAACGCCTTCGGGCACGACGCCGACGTCTTCTACGCCGGGAAGGCGTTCCTGTCCCGCGCCGTCGTGAAGTGGCTCGACGAGGAGGGGCTCAACCTCGACGTCTGCTCCGGCACCGAACTCGCCACCGCGCTCTCCGCCGGAATGCCCGCCGAGCGGATCGCCTTCCACGGCAACAACAAGTCGCCGAACGAGATCGAGCGGGCCGTCGAGGCCGGGGTCGGGCGGATCGTGCTCGACTCCTTCCAGGAGATCGTGCGGGTCGCCCACATCGCGCACTCCCTCGGGAAGCGGCAGCGGGTGCAGATCCGGATCACGGTCGGCGTCGAGGCGCACACGCACGAGTTCATCGCCACCGCGCACGAGGACCAGAAGTTCGGCATCCCGCTGGCCGGGGGACAGGCCGCCGAGGCCGTACGGCGGGCCCTCCAGCTCGACGGGCTCGAACTCATCGGGATCCACTCCCACATCGGGTCGCAGATCTTCGACATGTCCGGGTTCGAGGTGGCCGCGCACCGCGTGGTGCGGCTGCTCAGGGACATCCGGGACGAGCACGGGGTCGAACTGCCGGAGATCGACCTCGGCGGCGGGCTCGGGATCGCGTACACCAGCAGCGACGACCCGCGCGAGCCGCACGAGATCGCCAAGGCGCTCACCGAGATCGTCACCCGTGAGTGCGATGCCGCCCGGCTCCGTACGCCCCGCATCTCCGTCGAGCCGGGGCGCGCCATCGTCGGGCCGACCGCCTTCACGCTCTACGAGGTCGGCACCATCAAGCCGCTGGAGGGGCTGCGGACGTACGTGTCCGTCGACGGGGGGATGTCGGACAACATCCGCACCGCGCTCTACGACGCCGAGTACAGCGTCGCGCTCGTCTCCCGTGTCTCCGAGGCCGAGCCGATGCTCGTACGGGTCGTGGGCAAGCACTGCGAGAGCGGGGACATCGTGGTCAAGGACGCCTTCCTGCCGGCCGACCTGGCACCCGGTGACCTCATCGCCGTGCCCGCCACGGGCGCGTACTGCCGTTCGATGGCCAGCAACTACAACCACGCGCTGCGTCCACCGGTCGTCGCCGTCGCGGACGAGGAGGCCCGGGTGATCGTCCGCCGGGAGACGGAGGAGGATCTCCTGCGGCTCGACGTCGGATGACGCCCGGCGGGACTCAGGAACCAGGGAAGAGGACGGTGACAGGGGCGGCGCGGGGCGGCCGGAAGATCTCCTGTCTTCCGGGCCGACGAAAATGAAATAAACGTCTCAGGATCCGGACAAATAGCAGAAACTTCGTTCCGGTGAGTGAGACTGGTTCAACCGTAGACGGTATGAGGAAACGAGGTCGGATGATGCGTACGCGTCCGCTGAAGGTGGCGCTGCTGGGCTGTGGGGTTGTCGGCTCAGAGGTGGCGCGCATCATGACGACGCACGCCGACGACCTCACGGCCAGGATCGGTGCCCCGGTGGAGCTCGCCGGGGTCGCCGTGCGGCGCCCCGGCAAGGTGCGCGAGGGCATCCCCGCCGAGCTCGTCACCACCGACGCGACCGCGCTCGTCAAACGCGGCGACATCGACGTCGTGGTCGAGGTCATCGGGGGGATCGAACCCGCCCGGACGCTCATCACCACCGCCTTCGAGCACGGCGCCTCCGTCGTCTCCGCGAACAAGGCCCTGCTCGCCCAGGACGGGGCCGCCCTGCACGCCGCCGCGGAGTCGAACGACCGGGACCTCTACTACGAGGCCGCCGTCGCCGGTGCCATCCCGCTGATCCGGCCGCTGCGCGAGTCCCTCGCCGGGGACAAGGTCAACCGGGTGCTCGGCATCGTCAACGGCACCACCAACTTCATCCTCGACAAGATGGACTCCTCGGGCGCCGGCTACCAGGAGGCCCTCGACGAGGCCACCGCGCTCGGGTACGCGGAAGCCGACCCGACCGCCGACGTCGAGGGGTTCGACGCCGCCGCCAAGGCCGCCATCCTCGCCGGGATCGCCTTCCACTCGCGCGTACGGCTCGACGACGTCCACCGCGAGGGCATGACCGAGGTCACCGCCGCGGACTTCGTCTCCGCCAAGGAGATGGGCTGCACCATCAAGCTGCTCGCCATCTGCGAACGGGCCGAGGACGGCGGGTCCGTCACCGCGCGCGTGCACCCCGCGATGATTCCGCTCACCCACCCTCTGGCCTCCGTGCGCGGCGCCTACAACGCCGTGTTCGTCGAGTCCGACGCGGCCGGGCAGCTGATGTTCTACGGGCCCGGCGCCGGCGGTTCGCCCACCGCCTCCGCCGTGCTCGGCGACCTCGTCGCCGTCTGCCGCAACCGGCTCAACGGGGCCACCGGGCCCGGTGATTCGGCGTACGCGGCGCTGCCCGTGTCGCCCATGGGCGACGTCGTCACGCGCTACCACATCAGCCTGGACGTCGCCGACAAACCGGGTGTGCTCGCCCAGGTCGCCACCGTGTTCGCCGAGCACGGGGTTTCCATCGACACTGTTCGCCAGCAGGGCAAGGACGGTGAGGCCTCCCTCGTCGTCGTCACCCACCGTGCTTCCGACGCCGCCCTCGGCGGGACCGTGGAGGCGCTGCGCAAGCTCGACACCGTGCGGGGTGTCGCCAGCATCATGCGGGTTGAAGGAGAGTAACCAGCAATGACCCACCAGTGGCGCGGAATCATCGAGGAGTACCGGGACAGGCTGCCGGTGTCCGACAGCACGCCGGTCGTGACGCTCCGTGAGGGCGGTACGCCCCTCGTGCCCGCGCAGGTGCTCTCCGAGCGCACCGGCTGCGAGGTCCACCTCAAGGTCGAGGGCGCGAACCCGACCGGGTCCTTCAAGGACCGCGGCATGACGATGGCGATCAGCAAGGCCAAGGAGGAGGGCGCGAAGGCCGTCATCTGCGCCTCCACCGGCAACACGTCCGCCTCCGCGGCCGCCTACGCCGTACGGGCCGGGATGGTGTCCGCGGTGCTGGTGCCGCAGGGCAAGATCGCGCTCGGCAAGATGGGCCAGGCGCTCGTGCACGGCGCGAAGATCCTCCAGGTCGACGGCAACTTCGACGACTGCCTCACGCTGGCCCGCGCCCTCAGCGACAACTACCCCGTGGCGCTGGTCAATTCGGTCAACCCGGTGCGTATCGAGGGCCAGAAGACGGCCTCCTTCGAGATCGTCGACATGCTCGGCGACGCGCCCGACATCCATGTCCTGCCGGTCGGCAACGCGGGCAACATCACCGCCTACTGGAAGGGCTACCGCGAGTACGCCGCGGACGGCGTCGCCACGAGGACGCCCCGCATGTGGGGTTTCCAGGCCTCCGGCAGCGCCCCGATCGTGCGCGGCGAGGTCGTCAAGGACCCGTCGACGATCGCCACCGCGATCCGTATCGGCAACCCGGCCTCCTGGTCGTACGCGCTGGCCGCGCGCGACGAGTCCGGCGGGGCCATCGACGAGGTGACGGACCGTGAAATCCTGCGCGCCTACCGGCTGTTGGCCGCGCAGGAGGGCGTCTTCGTCGAGCCGGCGTCCGCCGCGTCCGTGGCCGGACTGCTGAAGGCCGCCGAGCAGGGCAAGGTCGACCCCGGCCAGCGCATCGTGTGCACGGTCACCGGCAACGGCCTCAAGGACCCCGACTGGGCCGTCGCCGGCGCCCCTCAGCCGGTCACGGTCCCGGTCGACGCGGCCACGGCGGCCGAACGCCTGGGCCTGGGCTGACGGCACCGCCCGTACCGTCGACGGCGATCGCGACGACGACCCGCGGCGACGGACGACGAACGGCGACAACCGACGGCGACCGGCCCCGCACGGGCCGGCGCCGCACGGCCCGCCCTCGCGCAGCCCGGTGGCGGTCGTCCGTCGCCGGTTCAGCCGTCCGTCGCCGTCCGCCTGACCTCGACGGCCTCCGGATTCCGGATACGTACGGCACTGAGTGCCCGAATACCCGAAATACCCGAGTGCCTGAGCGCGGCCACGCTCGGCGGCCCCCGCCGCCGACGCCCCGCCCGCCCCGTTTCGCCCGGTCGGCGCAACGCGCGCGCACCGCGCAAGGTACGCAACCGCGTGGCGTGCGGAGGCGTCTCCCACAGGGGACTTCGGTGGAGGGTGGCACAGGGGGCTTGCGACACGCATCGTGCGCCTCCCGTGCGCCCTATGTCGCCACTGAACTTTCCTTCGATAGGCTGTAGGGAACCCGACCGCCGCACACGCCCACGCAGGTGGCGGCGCCGCGCCGTCCTCGCGGCCCGAGGGTCTTCCCCGTTCCTGTCGAGTGTCATTCGACCATCACGCAGCTCAAGGAGAGTCAACGAGCGATGGCCGGTCCCGCGTTCCGCGCCGCCGCCGTCCGGGTGCGCGTCCCCGCCACCAGCGCCAACCTCGGCCCGGGCTTCGACGCCCTCGGCCTGTCGCTGGGGCTCTACGACGACGTCGTGGTCCGGGTGGCCGACTCCGGGCTGCACATCGACATCGCCGGCGAGGGCGGTGAGACGCTGCCGCGGGACGAGAAGCACCTGCTCGTACGCTCGCTGCGCACCGCCTTCGACGTACTCGGCGGACAGCCGCGCGGCCTGGAGATCGTCTGCGCCAACCGCATTCCGCACGGCCGCGGACTCGGCTCCTCCTCCGCCGCCATCTGCGCCGGAATAGTCGCGGCCCGCGCCGTGACCATAGGCGCCGAGGCCAGGCTCGACGACACGGCGCTGCTCGAGCTGGCCACCGAGATCGAGGGCCACCCGGACAACGTGGCGGCCTGTCTGATGGGCGGGTTCACCCTGTCCTGGATGGAGGCCGGAGCCGCCCGGGCCATCAGGATGGAGCCCTCCGATTCCATCGTTCCGGTGGTTTTCGTGCCGGGAAAGCCGGTGCTCACCGAAACCGCGCGCGGCCTGCTCCCGCGCACCGTTCCGCACGTGGACGCCGCCGTTAACGCGGGCCGCGCGGCCCTGCTCGTCGAGGCCCTCACCCGGCGCCCCGAGCTGCTGCTGCCGGCCACCGAGGACCGTCTCCACCAGGAGTACCGCGCCCCCGCCATGCCGGAGAGCGCGGCGCTGGTGGAACGGCTGCGGGCGGACGGCATCCCCGCGGTCATCTCCGGCGCCGGACCCACCGTCATGGCACTCGCCGACGCGGGCACCGCGGACAAGGTGGAGCAACTGGCGGGCGCCGACTGGGCCGCCAACAGGCTGAGTCTCGACCTGCAAGGAGCCTGCGTACTGCCGCTGTCGGCAGGCGCGGAGATCTGAAATCCGGCGGTTGCCGGATTTCGAGAGGGGGAATGTTTGTTGGATCCGGTAGTGTTAACCTCAAGTCTGCACCCGACCCCACCATGGCGAGGTGCCTCGTGTCCCCGTCCGGGACAGACATTCCTCCGGGAGCCCCCCAAGCCGCACTGTGTGGTGTACGTCGTACCTGGGCAGTACCTCGTATGCGCACACTGAGCGGTCCGCCGGGCACGCTCCGGAATCGGTGCGACCACGCCACGTGACTCAGTGACACTTGGTGCCGCTGATGGCCGAGGAAGCGCCAATCACCAGATATCTCTTCCGCCGTTTTGGGCGGACCACCGCCCCGGCACGGTTCACCTGCAAGGACCGAAGCCGGACAGCACAACCGGTCGCCGAGCCAGACAGGCCGACGTCCGCTCCAGGGAAGGACCCTTCGTGAGCGACACCACCGATCTGATGGGCGCACGTGTCGAGGAGACCGCTGCCGCGCCCGCCACGGACGCCTCCGCGCCTGCCGGCGGTGCCGGCTCCCGGCGGCGCCGCGGTACCGGCCTCGAGGGCATGGTGCTGGCCGAGTTGCAACAGGTCGCATCCGGCCTCGGTATCAGGGGCACCGCGCGCATGCGCAAGAGCCAGCTGATCGAGGTCATCAAGGAGGCGCAGGCGGCCGGGGGCGCCCCCGCCGCGAAGGCCGCGCCCGCCGCGGGGGACGCCGCCGAGACGAAGCCGAAGCGCCGCGCCACCTCACGGACCCGTACGGCCGACGAGGCCGCGCCCGCGAAGAAGACGGCCGAGGCCGCCGCCAAGCTCTCGAACGACGTGGAGCAGTCGGGCGCGCCCGCCAAGGCCGTGGCGCAGAAGCAGATCGAGATCCCCGGCCAGCCCGCTGGGGGTGCCTCCCGCCCGAGTGAAGCCGAGCGTGGGGGAGAGGACGCTCCGGCCGAGCGTCGCCGACGCCGGGCCACCGCCGAGGCGGGCGCCCCGGCGGGTGGCGCCGAGACCGTCGCCGCCGAGGCGAAGAGCGAGTCGAAGGCCGAGAACCAGGGCCAGCAGCAGTCGCAGGGCGAGGCCGGTGACGGCGGCGAGGGCCGCCGCCGCGACCGCCGTGAGCGCGGCCGGGACCGTGACCGCCGCGGCAAGGGCGACGACCAGCAGGGCCAGGGCGGCCAGCAGCAGCGCCAGCAGGGCCAGCAGCAGGGCGGCGGCCGTCAGGACCGCCAGCAGCGGCCCGACGAGGACGGGGACGACTTCGACGGCCGCCGGGGCCGGCGCGGCCGCTACCGCGACCGCCGTGGCCGCCGTGGCCGCGACGACGTCTCCGAGCCGCAGATCACCGAGGACGATGTCCTGATCCCGGTCGCGGGCATCCTCGACATCCTCGACAACTACGCCTTCATCCGGACGTCGGGCTACCTGCCGGGTCCCAACGACGTGTACGTCTCCCTCGCCCAGGTCCGCAAGAACGGCCTGCGCAAGGGCGACCACGTCACCGGCGCGGTCCGTCAGCCGAAGGACGGCGAGCGCCGCGAGAAGTTCAACGCGCTGGTGCGGCTGGACTCCGTCAACGGCATGGCGCCCGAACACGGCCGTGGGCGGCCCGAGTTCAACAAGCTGACGCCGCTTTACCCGCAGGACCGGCTCCGTCTGGAGACCGACCCCGGCGTCCTGACGACCCGCATCATCGACATGGTCTCGCCCATCGGCAAGGGCCAGCGCGGTCTGATCGTGGCCCCGCCGAAGACCGGCAAGACCATGATCATGCAGGCGGTCGCCAACGCGATCACGCACAACAACCCCGAGTGCCACCTGATGGTCGTCCTCGTCGACGAGCGTCCGGAAGAGGTCACCGACATGCAGCGGTCGGTGAAGGGCGAGGTCATCTCCTCGACCTTCGACCGTCCGGCCGAGGACCACACCACGGTCGCCGAGCTCGCCATCGAGCGCGCCAAGCGTCTGGTGGAGCTGGGTCACGACGTGGTCGTGCTGCTGGACTCGATCACCCGTCTGGGCCGTGCGTACAACCTGGCGGCCCCGGCCTCCGGCCGCATCCTGTCCGGTGGTGTCGACTCGACCGCCCTGTACCCGCCGAAGCGGTTCTTCGGTGCGGCCCGCAACATCGAGGACGGCGGTTCGCTGACCATCCTCGCCACCGCCCTGGTGGACACCGGGTCCCGCATGGACGAGGTGATCTTCGAGGAGTTCAAGGGCACCGGCAACATGGAGCTCAAGCTCGACCGGAAGCTCGCCGACAAGCGCATCTTCCCGGCGGTGGACGTGGACGCGTCCGGTACCCGTAAGGAAGAGATCCTGCTCGGCAACGAGGAGCTGGCCGTCGTCTGGAAGCTGCGCCGGGTGCTGCACGCGCTCGACCAGCAGCAGGCGATCGAGCTGCTCCTCGACAAGATGAAGCAGACCAAGTCGAACATCGAGTTCCTGATGCAGATCCAGAAGACGACGCCGACCCCCGGCAACGGCGACTGAGCGTTCCGCGACGTCAGCCGGACAAGCCGGTGAGCCGGTAGGAGACACACAGAAGGCCGCCCCCTGTTTCAGGGGGCGGCCTTCTGCCGTTGTGGCCCGTACGAGACCTTCACCACAGGCGCTCCGCCCCGCCCAGGCCCTCCGCGGCACGGTCAGGCCTCGCGTCGCCGCAGGTGAGCGGGGTTACCAAGGGGTACACAGGAGTGCATGGTTCCCATGTCCGCATCTGGCGGACACAGGGTGTTGTGCAACCCTTTCCCGAGTTCCCCCGTCTGACCGGACGAGCGACGATAGTGCGGTACGGGTCTGATGACCGAGAACAGACCGGGGCCCGACCCCGACCGCAGGGGGTAACCGAACGCGGACACGAGAGCCGAGGAGCGCATGCCTGCCGACAGCACGCGAGGACCGGGCATACCAGGGGAGCCCGGCGCCGCCGGGCCACGCCGCCGGGGCAAGGGCCGCCGTCGCAAGCCTCCCACCGGGCGGCGCAGGGCCCTGACGGCCATGGCCTGGACCGCCGCGGGCATCGTCGTGCTCGGCGGCGCGGGGGCCGGCTTCCTCTACTTCAAGCTCAACGGCAATCTCAGGACGATCGACATCAACCAGGCCCTCGGCGGCGACCGGCCCACCAAGGCCGACAACGGCTCCGAGAACATCCTGGTCCTCGGCTCCGACACCCGCGCCGGCGGCAACAAGAAGCTCGGCGGCGGCACCGACGACGGCAGCGCCCGCTCCGACACGGCGATGATCGTGCACGTGTACGAGGGCCACAAGAGGGCCGCCGTGGTCTCCATACCCCGCGACACCCTGGTCGACCGCCCCGAGTGCACCGACGCCAAGGGCGGCACGCACCCGGCGGCGCACGCCGCGATGTTCAACGAGTCGTACTCCGCCGGTGGCGCCGCCTGCGCGGTGAAGACCGTCGAGTCGATGACCGGCCTGCGCATGGACCACTACCTGGAGGTCGACTTCAGCGGCTTCCAGAAACTCATCGACGAACTCGGCGGGGTCCAGGTCACCACGACGAGGAACATCGACGACCCGAACAGCCACCTCGACCTCAAGGCCGGCACGCACACCCTCGACGGGCGGCAGGCCCTCGGTCTGGTCCGCACCCGGCACGGTGTCGGCGACGGCTCCGACCTCGGCCGCATCCAGCTCCAGCAGGCCTTCGTCAAGGCGCTGGCCGACCAGGTCAAGCACATCGGCGTGCTCACCAACCCCAAGAAGCTCTACGACCTCGCCGACACCGCGACCAAGGCCGTCACCGCCGACTCCGACCTCGGTTCGGTGAACTCCCTGATCGCCTTCGCCGACGGCCTGAAGGGCATCAGCTCCTCCCACATGAACATGGTCACGATGCCGGTCCAGTACGACCCGGCCAACCCCAACCGCGTCCTCGTGGAGAAGGCCAAGGCCCAGCAGATCTGGACCGCCCTGAGGAACGACCGCCCCATCCCCAGGACCGCCACCAAGGGCACAGCCACCGGCAAGGCGAGCGGAGTGGTGAGCGCCCCCTAGAGGCGCGGAGACCCTCGGGGAATACCCGACCCCACCCCCCGGTTTGGGTGGATGGCCCCAGTCCTGGCAGACTGGTACGTCGGCTCCGGTTCACGCTCCGCATCCCGCGGCTGCGACCCGGCGCCCTCCCGGAACATAGGAGACACCTTGAAGCGCGACATCCACCCCGCGTACGTCGAGACGCAGGTCAGCTGCACCTGCGGCGCGTCGTTCACCACCCGCAGCACCATCGACTCGGGCAGCATCCGGGCCGAGGTCTGCTCCGAGTGCCACCCGTTCTACACGGGCAAGCAGAAGATCCTCGACACCGGTGGCCGTGTGGCCCGCTTCGAGGCCCGCTTCGGCAAGGCTGCCGCCGGCTCCAAGAAGTAGCGAGCCCCATTTCGCCGGTCCATGGCCGTGCCCCCACCGCGGGGTGCGCCGGGACCGGCGTTTTTGGTCGCCCGCCTTCCCCCACCCCAGCAGTACAGGCAGTACAGGAGCCGAAAGATGTTCGAGGCCGTCGAGGAACTCGTCGCCGAGCACGCCGATCTGGAGAAGCAGCTCGCCGACCCGTCGGTCCACGCCGACCAGGCCAACGCGCGCAAGCTCAACAAGCGCTACGCCGAGCTCACCCCGATCGTCTCCGCGTACCGCTCCTGGAAGCAGACCGGCGACGACATCGACACCGCGCGCGAACTCGCCGCTGAGGACCCCGACTTCGCGGCCGAGGTCAAGGAGCTGGAGCAGCGGCGCGAGGAGTTGACCGAGAAACTGCGCCTCCTGCTCGTCCCACGCGACCCCAGCGACGACAAGGACGTCATCCTGGAGATCAAGGCGGGCGCGGGCGGCGACGAGTCGGCGCTGTTCGCCGGCGATCTGCTGCGCATGTACCTGCGGTACGCCGAGCGGGTCGGCTGGAAGACCGAGATCATCGACGCCACCGAGTCCGAGCTGGGCGGCTACAAGGACGTCCAGGTCGCGGTGAAGACCCGCGGGCAGACCGAGCCCGGCCAGGGCGTGTGGGCCCGGCTGAAGTACGAGGGCGGGGTGCACCGCGTGCAGCGGGTGCCGGCCACCGAGTCCCAGGGCCGTATCCACACCTCCGCGGCCGGCGTGCTGGTCACCCCCGAGGCCGAGGAGGTGGAGGTGGAGATCAACCCCAACGACCTCCGCATCGACGTCTACCGCTCCTCCGGGCCCGGCGGCCAGTCCGTCAACACCACCGACTCCGCGGTGCGCATCACGCACCTGCCCACCGGAGTCGTCGCCTCCTGCCAGAACGAGAAGAGCCAGCTGCAGAACAAGGAGCAGGCGCTGCGTATCCTGCGCTCCAGGCTGCTGGCGATGGCGCAGGAGGAGGCGGAGCGGGAGGCCGCCGACGCCCGCCGCAGCCAGGTCCGCACCGTCGACCGCTCCGAGAAGATCCGCACGTACAACTTCCCGGAGAACCGCATCTCGGACCACCGCGTCGGATTCAAGGCGTACAACCTGGACCAGGTCCTGGACGGCGAACTGGACGCGGTGATCCAGGCCTGCGTCGACGCGGACTCGGCCGCCAAGCTCGCGGCCGCGTAAGACACGTACGCACGCGTGGCGTGCGCACGTACGAGCACCAACGGAGGACCAGCGTGCAGCAAGAATCCGGGGGGCGGCCCCCGAGTCCCCGCAGCGTGCTGCTCGCGGAGGTGGCACAGGCCACCCAGCGGCTGGCCGACGCGGGCGTGGACTCGCCGCGCACCGACGCGGAGGAACTCGCCGCGTTCGTGCACGGCGTCAAGCGGGGTCAGCTGCACACCGTGAAGGACGCCGACTTCGACGCCCGCTACTGGGAGGTCATCGCCCGGCGCGAGCAGCGTGAGCCGCTCCAGCACATCACCGGGCGTGCCTACTTCCGTTATCTGGAACTCCAGGTCGGGCCAGGGGTGTTCGTGCCCCGGCCGGAGACCGAGTCCGTGGTGGGCTGGGCCATAGACGCCGTACGGGCCATGGACGTGGTCGAGCCGTGCATCGTCGACCTGTGCACCGGCTCGGGGGCCATCGCGCTCGCCCTGGCCCAGGAGGTGCCGCGCTCGCGTGTGCACGCCGTGGAGCTGAGCGACGACGCGCTGAAGTGGACCCGCAAGAACACGGAGGGGTCCAGGGTCGACCTGCGCCAGGGCGACGCCCGGACGGCCTTCCCCGACCTCGACGGCCAGGTCGACCTCGTCATCTCCAACCCGCCGTACATCCCGCTCACCGAATGGGAGTACGTCGCCCCCGAGGCCCGCGACTACGACCCGGAACTGGCGTTGTTCTCCGGGGAGGACGGCCTCGACCTGATCCGCGGCATCGAGCGCACCGCGCACCGGCTGCTGCGGCCCGGCGGAGTCGTCGTCGTCGAGCACGCCGACACCCAGGGGGGACAGGTGCCGTGGATCTTCACCGAGGAGCGGGGCTGGGCCGACGCCGCCGACCACCCCGACCTCAACAACCGGCCGCGGTTCGCCACCGCCCGCAAGGCGCTGCCGTGACCCTCATCAGGACGTCCGACCAGCAGCAGTACGTGTACGAGGAGGCCCGCTGACAATGGCACGGCGATACGACACCAACGACGCCACCGACCGCGTGACCGGTCTGCGCGAGGCCGCGTCCGCCGTCCGCCGGGGCGAGCTCGTGGTGCTGCCCACCGACACGGTCTACGGCATCGGCGCCGACGCGTTCTCCTCCGAGGGCGTGGCCGACCTGCTCGCCGCGAAGGGCCGGGGCCGCAACATGCCCACTCCCGTGCTCATCGGTTCCCCGAACACGCTGCACGGGCTGGTCACGGACTTCTCCGAGATGGCCTGGGAGCTCGTGGACGCCTTCTGGCCGGGCGCGCTGACGCTGGTCGCCCGGCACCAGCCGTCCCTCCAGTGGGACCTCGGGGACACGCGGGGCACGGTCGCCGTGCGGATGCCGCTGCACCCGGTCGCCATCGAACTGCTCACGGAGGTCGGCCCGATGGCCGTGTCGTCGGCGAACCTGACCGGGCACCCGGCGCCGGAGACGTGCGACGCGGCGCAGGACATGCTCGGCGACTCCGTCTCCGTCTACCTCGACGGCGGTCCTACCCCCGGCAACGTCCCGTCCTCCATCGTCGACGTCAGCCGCAAGGTGCCCGTGCTGCTGCGTGAGGGCGCCCTGTCGCCGGAGGAGCTGCGCAAGGTGGTACCCGACCTCGAGGTGGCGAATTGACGGCCCCTGACGCGGGGCGTGGCATAGGCGACACCTTCCGCATCCTGCACGTCAGCACAGGGAACGTCTGCCGCTCGCCCATCACCGAGCGGCTGACCCGGCACTTCGTGGCGGACCGGCTCGGGGATCCGCGGGGCGGCGGGCTGATCGTGGAGAGCGCGGGCACCTGGGGTCACGAGGGCGCGCCGATGGAGGCCAACGCGGAGACCGTGCTGGCCGACTTCGGCGCGGACGCCTCCGGCTTCACCGGCCGGGAACTGCTGGACGAGCACGTGATCCGGGCCGACCTGGTGCTCACCGCGACCCTCGACCACCGCGCCCAGGTCATCTCGATGGGCCACTCGGCCGGTCTGCGCACCTTCACCCTCAAGGAGTTCACCCGCCTGGTGAAGGCGATAGACCCGGCCACGCTGCCGCCGCTGGAGGACGGCGTGGTCGAACGCGCCCGCGCCCTGGTCCGCGCCGCCGCCGCGCTACGCGGGTGGCTCCTGGCCCCCACCGCCGAGGCCGACGAGGTCTACGACCCCTACGGCGCCCCCCTGCCGTTCTTCCGCTCGGTGGGCGACGAGATACACCAGGCCCTGGACCCGGTGGTGACGGCCCTGACAGGCGTACGAGCACGCGCCTGACCCAGAGCGGACGCACGCCGCCCCGGCCGGAAACGCCCCGCAGGCCCGCGCACGCCCGTCCACATCCGCGCCGAAGCCCCGCAGGTCCACGGGGCGGACCGAAGCCCGGTGAACCGGGCAGGAGGGCCGTCCACGGCGCCGCTACGCCCCGCTGGCGGCTCGTGAAGGGCCGGCCGAGGCGAACCGGGCCCCCGGCCCCGCTCCACCACCCGCCGCCCCCTGCTCGGGCCCGCCCGCCCTGCACGTCCGCCCGGGCCCCTGCTCGGGCCCGCTTACCCGGGCTCCGCACGAGCCTGCCTTCTCGGGAGCCCCGCTCGGGGCGGCCCCGTCCGGGGCCCCGGGACCCGTCGGCCTGGGCTCCGCCTCGTAGCCCGCCCGGGCCCGGCCGGGCTCCGCACGGCCCCCCACCCGGGCCTGCCCGCCCGCCGGGTCGTACCCGCTATCCCGGACCCCGCGTGGGACTCGTCCGCCGGGGCCTGGTCGGGCCCGCCTTCTCGGGCCTGCCTCCCCGGGGCCCGCTCGGACCCATTTGCCCAGGCCCCAGCTCGGGCCGGTCGGCCCGTGCCCCGCCCGAGCTCCGCATGGCACCCGCCCGGGGTCCCCGGACGGGATCCATCCGCTCGGGCCTGCTCGGGCCCACCTCCTGGGCTGTGCACAGGCCCGCCTTCCCGGAGCCCCCGCTCGGGCCGCTCGGGGCCCCTGTCCGCGACCCGTCCGCCCGTGCCCTGCCCGAGCTCCGCATGGCACCCGCCCGGGGCCCGCACGGCCCCTCTGGCCGGGCACCGCGTCGTCTCCCGGCCCCCGGGCCCGCTCGGGTCGGCCCGGGCTTCGTGTGGCCCCTGTGCGGGCCCGTCTGTTCGGGGCGTGGGGGGCGTGTTGGGCTAAGGAGGCGGGCGGGGTGGGGGTCGGGGGCCTACATTGGGTGTACGTCGATGTCGACCGTCCGGAGCGCCACATGTCGGTCATCCCTGCTCTCGAGGCCGATCTCCTGCGCCGGCAGGATCCCGAGCTGGCCGACGTGCTGCTGGGGGAGCTGGACCGGCAGTCGACGACGCTCCAGCTGACCGCGGCGGAGAACTTCACCTCGCCCGCGGTGCTCGCCACGCTCGGCTCGGTGCTGGCGAACAAGTACGCCGAGGGCTATCCGGGCGCACGTCACCACGGCGGCTGCGAGTTCGTCGACGCCGCCGAACGCCTCGCCGTGGCGCGGGCCAAGGCCCTGTTCGGCGCCGAGCACGCCAACGTGCAGGCCCACTCGGGCTCGTCCGCGGTGCTCGCCGCCTACGCCGCGCTGCTGCGGCCCGGCGACACCGTGCTCGCCCTCGGCCTGCCCTACGGCGGCCACCTCACGCACGGCTCGCCCGCGAACTTCTCCGGCCGCTGGTTCGACTTCGTCGGCTACGGCGTCGACGCCGAGAGCGGGCTCATCGACCACCAGCAGGTGCGCACGCTCGCCCACACGCACCGGCCCAAGGCGATCGTGTGCGGTTCCATCGCCTTCCCGCGCCACATCGACTACGCCTTCTTCCGCGCGGTGGCCGACGAGGTCGGGGCCTATCTGATCGCCGACGCGGCCCACCCCATCGGACTCGTCGCGGGCCGGGCGGCGCCCAATCCCGTGCCGTACGCCGACGTGGTGTGCGCCACCACCCACAAGGTGCTGCGCGGACCGCGCGGCGGGATGCTGCTGTGCGGGAGCGAGCTCGCCGAGCGCGTCGACCGCGCCGTGTTCCCCTTCACCCAGGGCGGCGCCCAGATGCACACCATCGCGGCCAAGGCCGTCGCGTTCGGCGAGGCCGCGACCCCGGCGTTCGCCGCCTACGCCCACCAGGTCGTCGCCAACGCGCGGGTGCTCGCCGCCCGGCTGGCCGCGGAGGGCCTGATCGTCACCACCGGCGGCACGGACACCCACCTGATCACCGCCGACCCGGCGCCGCTCGGCGTCGAGGGCCGCACCGCCCGCGGACGGCTGGCCGCCGCCGGTATCGTCCTCGACTGCTGCGCGCTGCCGCACGCCGACGGCCGCGGGCTGCGCCTGGGCACCGCCGCGCTGACCACCCAGGGCATGGGCCAGCAGGAGATGGAATGGATAGCCGTCCTCTTCGGCAAGGTGCTGCGCGGCGAGGTCGACGGGGCGAGCGCGCGTGAGGACGTGCGCGAACTCACAGGCCGTTTTCCGCCGTATCCCGGCTGAGACGGGGTAGCAGAACGCCCGTACAAAACCGTACACAGCCACACGTGCAACCATCGTCGCTACCCGGAAGTCCCCATACATATGCCTGCGTCGCTAGGGTGTGGGGCTGAGAAGGCCAGCGAGACCTGTGGGGAAGCCTGTGCGTGAATACCTGCTGACGCTCTGCATCACGGCCGCGGTGACGTATCTGCTGACAGGGCCGGTACGCAAGTTCGCGATCGTTGCGGGGGCGGTGCCGGAGATCCGGGCACGTGACGTGCACCGGGAGCCCACTCCCCGGCTCGGCGGTATCGCGATGTTCTTCGGACTGTGCGCGGGACTGCTGGTCGCCGACCACCTCACCAACCTCAACGACGTCTTCGAGAAGTCGAACGAGCCGCGCGCGCTGCTCTCCGGCGCCGCCCTGATCTGGCTGATCGGCGTCCTGGACGACAAGTTCGAGATCGACGCCCTGATCAAGCTGGGCGGCCAGATGATCGCGGCCGGCGTCATGGTGATGCAGGGCCTCACGATCCTCTGGCTGCCCGTGCCCGGCGTCGGCACGGTCGCGCTCACCCAGTGGCAGGGCACCCTGCTCACGGTCGCCCTGGTCGTCATCACCATCAACGCGGTGAACTTCGTCGACGGCCTCGACGGCCTGGCCTCCGGCATGGTGTGCATCGCGGCCGCCGCGTTCTTCATGTACGCCTACCGGATCTGGTACTCGTACGGCATCGAGGCCGCCGCCCCCGCGACCCTCTTCGCGGCCGTCCTCATGGGCATGTGCCTGGGCTTCCTGCCGCACAACATGCATCCCGCGCGGATCTTCATGGGCGACTCGGGGTCCATGCTGATCGGCCTGGTCCTGGCGGCGGGCGCGATCTCGGTGACCGGGCAGATCGACCCGGACGTGATGAAGCTGTTCTCCGGCTCCGAGCGCAACGCGGTGCACCAGATGGTGCCGGTCTACATCCCGCTGCTGATGCCGCTGACGATCATCGCCATCCCGGCCGCCGACCTGATCCTGGCCATCGTGCGGCGCACCTGGCACGGCAAGTCGCCGTTCGCCGCCGACCGCGGTCATCTGCACCACCGCCTGCTGGAGATCGGCCACTCGCACAGCCGGGCCGTGCTGATCATGTACTTCTGGGCGGCCCTGATCGGCTTCGGCGCGCTCGCCTACTCGGTCAAGTCGGCGTCCATGTGGATCGTGCTGGGCATCGTGGTGCTCAGCTTCATCGGCCTGGTGCTGCTCCTGCTGCCGCGCTTCACGCCGCGCGCCCCGCGCTGGGCCGAGCAGTTCGTGCCGCCCCGCTACCGGCGCCGCCGGGCCGCGGTCCCGGACGCCTCCACGCCCGCGACGGCGTCGTCCGCGCCGTCCGAGGCTCCCGGGTCCCCAGCCTCCCGCGCGTCCGAGGAGAGCCCGGCGCAGGGGGAGACGCCCGTCGCGGCGGGCGTGGGTGTCCGTGCCGGTGGGACCGGCGGTGTCAGCGGTGTCAACGGAGCGACCGCCGTGGGAGCCCGTTCGCGGGTCCTGGACGGGCGGAAGGCCGGAACGTCGCGCTGACGGCGCCAAGGTAAGAATCTGACTAAGGCGTTGCCAACCCGTGGGACGCCAAATCCCCCCAATACCGTGCGAACAGGTCTGGATTTTGCACAGAAGTGCGGCTGTACTCTCACGTGTGAGGGTCAGCACACCCATGAGGTAAAGACCTCATCAAATAGTTTGTGATACCGTTCACGAGTATCCCGGACAGCCGAAGGGCCACAGTGCGAAGGTCCTGGTGGGGCCGAGGTTTCCCCCTCGGCACCGGGACTACGCTCGTCCCATGACGACGCCCTGCCCCCTGTGAATGCGGAGTTGCCGCGATGCCGTCCAATGACGCCCGGATCCTGGCCGAGGCCGCTGTGCCCACAGCCGCCGTCGGTGTGGTCGCCGCCGTCATCAGCGGTGTGGTCGCGGGTGGCAAGGGGGCGATCGGCGCTGTCGTCGCGACCGTGATCGCGATCCTCTTCATGGGGATCGGACTCTACGTCCTGCAGCGCACCGCCAAGTCGCTTCCGCACCTTTTCCAGGCGATGGGCCTGATGCTCTACGCGGCGCAGATCCTGCTGCTGTTCGTCTTCATGGCCGTGTTCAAGCACACGACGCTGTTCAACCCCAGGGCCTTCGCCTTCACGCTGGTCGCTGCCACACTGGCATGGATCGCGGCGCAGACGCGGGCCCATATGAAGTCCAAGATCCTTTACGTCGAGCCCGACTCGGCTCCGTCCACGGCCGACGAGAAGTCCCAAAAGACGGAGCGCTCGTCGTGAGCGGTAGGGCCGGGATAAGGACGCACGAGAGATCCTGCTATCGTCCGGTGCCAACTGCGGCATCGCGGGCGCGGGCATCCGAGCTGACGCCTGTTCGATCGCGAGGCGAGATGCCCCACTGCCGCCCCCACATCCGTAACACCAGTCCCGTGCCGAACCGCGGCCTCGCGCCGCGCCGACACAACGAGGTTGCCGTACCTATGCGCCACGCTGAAGGAGCCCGCGGTGAGTGCTGACCCGACGCAGGTGCTCGCCTTCGAGACCGACTGCCACATCTTCGCCGGCTGTGGCTTCCCCGCTCCGGGCCTGCACTCGTTCCTGTTCGAGCCCCTCTGGGGCAACGCGGACAGCAACCTGTACTTCAACAAGCCGATGCTGCTGGCGCTGCTCGGCTCCATCATCGTCGTCGGATTCTTCTGGGCGGCCTTCCGCAGGCCCCAGGTCGTGCCGGGCAAGCTCCAGATGGTTGCCGAGGCGGGCTACGACTTCATCCGGCGCGGAGTCGTCTACGAGACGATCGGCAAGAAGGAAGGCGAGAAGTACGTTCCACTCGTCGTCTCCCTGTTCTTCTTCATCTGGATGATGAACCTCTGGTCGATCATCCCGGTCGCCCAGTTCCCGGTGACTTCGATCATCGCGTACCCGATCGTGCTGGCCCTGATCGTCTACGTCCTGTGGGTCTCGCTGACCTTCAAGCGTCACGGTTTCGTGGGCTTCTTCAAGAACGTGACCGGCTACGACAAGTCGCTGGGCCCGGTGCTCCCGCTGGCCATGCTCATCGAGTTCTTCTCGAACCTGCTGGTCCGGCCCTTCACCCACGCGGTCCGGCTCTTCGCGAACATGTTCGCGGGCCACACGCTGCTGCTGCTCTTCACGATCGCCAGCTGGTACCTGCTCAACGGCATCGGCATCGCCTACGCGGGCGTCAGCTTCATCATGACGATCGTGATGACGGCCTTCGAGCTCTTCATCCAGGCACTGCAGGCGTACGTCTTCGTCCTCCTGACCTGCACGTACATCCAGGGCGCGCTCGCAGAGCACCACTGAGCACCCCGCAGAGCAACCCCCTGATCGTCCGGTGGCCAACCCCCACCGGTCCGTAAAGAAAAGGAAGAACTGGCATGTCCCAGACCCTTGCCGCTGTTTCCGGCTCGCTCGGCTCCGTCGGTTACGGCCTCGCTGCCATCGGTCCCGGCGTCGGCGTCGGCATCATCTTCGGTAACGGCACCCAGGCCCTGGCCCGCCAGCCCGAGGCCGCCGGCCTGATCCGCGCCAACCAGATCCTCGGCTTCGCCTTCTGTGAGGCGCTCGCCCTGATCGGTCTGGTCATGCCGTTCGTCTACGGCACCTGATTCGCCGATCAGCGAAAGCTTCCTAGACGAAAGGCAATGACATGAGCCAGCTGCTCATTCTGGCGGCCGAGACGGAAAACCCCCTCGTCCCGCCGATCCCCGAGCTCGTCATCGGCCTGCTCGCCTTCGTCATCGTCTTCGGTCTCCTCGCCAAGAAGCTCCTCCCGAACATCAACAAGGTTCTGGAGGAGCGCCGCGAGGCCATCGAGGGCGGTATCGAGAAGGCCGAGGCCGCGCAGACCGAGGCCCAGAGCGTCCTTGAGCAGTACAAGGCTCAGCTCGCCGAGGCCCGCCACGAGGCCGCTCGCCTGCGCCAGGAGGCGCAGGAGCAGGGCGCCACGCTCATCGCCGAGATGCGGGCCGAGGGCCAGCGTCAGCGCGAGGAGATCATCGCCGCCGGTCACGCCCAGATCGAGGCCGACCGCAAGGCCGCCGCGTCCGCGCTCCGGCAGGACGTCGGCACGCTGGCCACCGAGCTGGCCGGCAAGCTCGTCGGCGAGTCCCTCGAGGACCACGCCCGCCAGAGCCGTGTGATCGACCGCTTCCTCGGCGAGCTCGAGGAGAAGGCCGAGGCGACTCGATGACCATGCACGGAGCCAGCCGTGAGGCGCTGAGCGCCGCACGGGAGCGTCTGGACGCGCTGACGGACTCCACCTCCGTGGACGCCGGCCGGCTCGCCGACGAACTGGCGGCCGTCACCGCGCTGCTCCACCGCGAGGTGGGTCTGCGTCGGGTCCTGACCGACCCGGCGCAGTCCGGCGAGGCCAAGGCCACGCTGGTGCAGCGCCTGCTCGGTGCGCAGATCGGCGGCACGGCCACCGACCTGGTGTCCGGCATGGTGCGTTCCCGCTGGTCGCAGCCCCGCGACCTGGTCGACACGCTGGAGGAGCTGGCGGACGTCGCCGACCTCACGGCGGCGCAGCGGGACGGCACGCTCGACAACGTCGAGGACGAACTGTTCCGCTTCGGCCGGATCGTCTCCTCGAACACCGGGCTGCGCGCGGCCCTGACCGACCGCGCCGCGGCCGCCTCGGCCAAGAAGGAACTGCTGCGCCGGCTGCTCGGCGGCCGCACGGCCGCGACGACCGAGCGTCTGGTGACGCGCCTTGTGACGGCGCCGCGGGGACGTAGCCTGGAAGCGGGACTGGAGTCCCTGACCAAGCTCGCCGCCGAACGCCGCAACCGCATGGTCGCGGTCGTCACCTCGGCGGTCCCGCTGAGCGACACGCAGAAGCAGCGCCTCGGCGCGGCCCTCGCCAAGCTCTACGGCCGCCAGATGCACCTCAACCTCGACGTGGACCCCGACGTCCTCGGCGGGATGCGGGTGCAGGTCGGCGACGAGGTCATCAACGGCTCCCTCGCGGACCGGCTCGAGGACGCCGCCCGCCGCATGGCGAGCTAGCAGCAACTCAAGACGCAAGACGTACACGACGGCCCTGGTTGGGCCGTGCAGAGGATTCACCTCTTATTGGGGGGAGTCCCCGACTCGTGGAATACCCCCCAAGTGAAACTTCGGGCCCAACAAGGAGAGCAGGGAACCCAGATGGCGGAGCTCACGATCCGGCCGGAGGAGATCCGGGACGCGCTGGAGAACTTCGTCCAGTCGTACAAGCCGGACGCGGCCTCGCGCGAGGAGGTCGGTACGGTCACCCTTGCCGGCGACGGCATCGCGAAGGTCGAGGGTCTTCCCTCGGCCATGGCCAACGAACTGCTGAAGTTCGAGGACGGCACCCTCGGCCTCGCCCTCAACCTCGAGGAGCGCGAGATCGGTGCCATCGTCCTCGGTGAGTTCAGCGGTATCGAGGAGGGCCAGCCGGTGCAGCGCACCGGTGAGGTTCTGTCCGTCGCCGTGGGCGAGGGCTACCTCGGCCGCGTGGTGGACCCGCTCGGCAACCCGATCGACGGCCTCGGCGAGATCGAGACCGAGGGCCGCCGCGCCCTCGAACTGCAGGCCCCCACGGTCATGCAGCGCAAGTCGGTGCACGAGCCGATGGAGACGGGCTACAAGGCCGTCGACGCCATGACCCCGATCGGCCGCGGCCAGCGTCAGCTGATCATCGGCGACCGCCAGACCGGCAAGACCGCCCTGGCCGTCGACACGATCATCAACCAGCGCGACAACTGGCGCACCGGCGACCCCAACAAGCAGGTCCGCTGCATCTACGTCGCCATCGGCCAGAAGGGCTCCACCATCGCGTCGGTCCGGCGCTCGCTGGAGGAGAACGGCGCGCTGGAGTACACGACCATCGTGGCCGCCCCGGCGTCCGACCCGGCCGGCTTCAAGTACCTGGCGCCGTACACCGGTTCCGCCATCGGCCAGCACTGGATGTACCAGGGCAAGCACGTCCTGATCATCTTCGACGACCTGTCGAAGCAGGCCGACGCCTACCGCGCCGTGTCGCTGCTGCTGCGCCGTCCGCCGGGCCGTGAGGCCTACCCGGGCGACGTCTTCTACCTGCACTCCCGCCTGCTGGAGCGCTGCGCGAAGCTGTCCGACGACATGGGCAAGGGCTCGATGACCGGTCTGCCGATCGTCGAGACCAAGGCCAACGACGTCTCGGCGTTCATCCCGACCAACGTCATCTCCATCACCGACGGCCAGTGCTTCCTGGAGTCGGACCTGTTCAACGCCGGTCAGCGCCCCGCGCTGAACGTCGGTATCTCCGTCTCCCGAGTCGGTGGTTCCGCGCAGCACAAGGCGATGAAGCAGGTCTCCGGCCGTCTGCGCGTGGACCTGGCCCAGTTCCGTGAGCTGGAGGCGTTCGCCGCCTTCGGTTCCGACCTGGACGCGGCCTCCAAGGCCCAGCTGGAGCGCGGTCAGCGCATGGTCGAGCTGCTGAAGCAGGACCAGTACCAGCCGATGGCCACCGAGGACCAGGTCGTCTCCGTGTGGGCCGGTACCACCGGCAAGATGGACGAGGTGCCGGTCGCCGACATCCGCCGCTTCGAGAAGGAGCTCCTGGAGTACCTGCACCGCAAGGAGCAGGGCCTCATGACCTCCATCAAGGAGGGCGGCAAGATGTCCGACGACACGCTCCAGGCCGCCGCCGAGGCGATCGCCGAGTTCAAGAAGCAGTTCGAGACGAGCGACGGAAAGCTGCTCGGCGAGGACACCCCGGCCGCTGCCGCCAAGTGACGTAAGGAAGGGACCTGACTCATGGGAGCCCAGCTCCGGGTCTACAAGCGTCGCATCCGATCCGTCACCGCGACCAAGAAGATCACCAAGGCGATGGAGATGATCGCCGCCTCGCGCGTCGTCAAGGCGATGCGCAAGGTGTCGGCCTCCACGCCGTACGCGCAGGAACTGACCCGCGCGGTCACGGCGGTCGGAACCGGGTCCAACACCAAGCACCCGCTGACCACGGAGGCGGAGAACCCGACCCGCGCCGCGGTGCTGCTCCTGACGAGCGACCGCGGCCTGGCCGGCGCCTTCAACTCCAACGCCATCAAGGCGGCGGAAAAGCTGACCGTGCGCCTCGAGGGCGAGGGCAAGCAGGTCGACGCGTACATCGTCGGCCGGCGCGGTGTGGCCCACTACAACTTCCGTGAGCGCAAGATCGCGGAGTCGTGGACCGGCTTCACCGACGAGCCCTCGTACGCGGACGCCAAGACGGTGGCGGCCCCGCTGATCGAGGCCATCCAGCAGGACACCGCGGACGGCGGCGTGGACGAACTCCACATCGTCTACACGGAGTTCGTCTCGATGATGACGCAGACGGCGACCGACGCCCGGCTCCTGCCGCTGCGCCTCGAAGAGGTGTCGGAGGAGTCCGCGGCGAAGGACGAGATCCTTCCGCTGTACGACTTCGAGCCCTCGGCGGAGGACGTCCTCGACGCGCTGCTGCCGCGCTATGTGGAGAGCCGTATCTACAACGCGCTGCTCCAGTCGGCCGCTTCGAAGCACGCCGCCACCCGGCGCGCGATGAAGTCGGCCACCGACAACGCGGGCGAGCTGATCAATACGCTCTCCCGGCTTGCCAACGCGGCCCGCCAGGCCGAAATCACCCAGGAAATCAGCGAGATCGTCGGTGGCGCGAGCGCCCTGGCCGACGCGACCGCGGGGAGTGACAAGTAATGACCACCACTGTTGAGACGGCCACGGCGGCGGGCCGCGTCGCGCGGGTCATCGGCCCGGTCGTCGACGTGGAGTTCCCCGTCGACGCGATGCCGGAGATCAATAACGCCCTTCACGTCCAGGTCGCCGACCCGGCCAACGAGGGGGAGCAGAAGACGCTGACCCTCGAGGTCGCCCAGCACCTGGGTGACGGCATCGTCCGTACGATCTCCATGCAGCCCACCGACGGCCTGGTCCGCCAGTCCTCGGTGACGGACACCGGCTCGCCGATCTCCGTCCCGGTCGGCGACTTCACCAAGGGCAAGGTGTTCAACACCCTCGGTGAGGTGTTGAACGTCGACGCCGAGTACGACGGCGAGCGCTGGCCGATCCACCGCAAGGCGCCGAACTTCGACGAGCTCGAGTCGAAGACCGAGATGTTCGAGACCGGCGTCAAGGTCATCGACCTGCTGACCCCGTACGTCAAGGGCGGCAAGATCGGTCTGTTCGGCGGTGCCGGCGTCGGCAAGACGGTGCTCATCCAGGAGATGATCTACCGCGTCGCCAACAACCACGACGGTGTCTCCGTGTTCGCCGGTGTCGGCGAGCGCACCCGTGAGGGCAACGACCTCATCGACGAGATGAGCGAGTCGGGCGTCATCGACAAGACCGCCCTGGTCTTCGGTCAGATGGACGAGCCCCCGGGCACCCGTCTGCGCGTCGCGCTGGCCGGCCTGACCATGGCCGAGTACTTCCGTGACGTCCAGAAGCAGGACGTGCTGTTCTTCATCGACAACATCTTCCGCTTCACGCAGGCCGGTTCCGAGGTCTCCACGCTGCTCGGCCGTATGCCGTCCGCGGTGGGTTACCAGCCGAACCTGGCCGACGAGATGGGTCTCCTCCAGGAGCGCATCACCTCGACCCGCGGTCACTCGATCACCTCGATGCAGGCGATCTACGTCCCCGCGGACGACCTGACCGACCCGGCCCCGGCCACCACCTTCGCCCACCTCGACGCGACGACGGTTCTGTCCCGTCCGATCTCGGAGAAGGGCATCTACCCGGCCGTGGACCCGCTGGACTCCACGTCCCGGATCCTGGACCCGCGCTACATCGCGGCGGACCACTACAACGCGGCCATGCGCGTGAAGAACATCCTGCAGAAGTACAAGGACC
This sequence comes from Streptomyces sp. NPDC088817, assembly GCF_044750345.1. Classification (NCBI taxonomy): domain Bacteria; kingdom Bacillati; phylum Actinomycetota; class Actinomycetes; order Kitasatosporales; family Streptomycetaceae; genus Streptomyces; species Streptomyces sp. NPDC088817. Next base: position 64,970 of record NZ_JBIVJN010000003.1, on the reverse strand, counting down.
TGCAGGACATCATCGCGATCCTCGGTATCGACGAGCTCGGCGAGGAGGACAAGATCGTCGTCCACCGTGCCCGTCGCGTGGAGCGCTTCCTGTCCCAGAACACCCACGTCGCCAAGCAGTTCACCGGTGTGGACGGCTCGGACGTGCCGCTGGACGAGTCGATCGCGGCGTTCAACGCGATCTGCGACGGCGAGTACGACCACTTCCCCGAGCAGGCGTTCTTCATGTGCGGTGGTATCGAGGACCTGAAGAAGAACGCGAAGGAGCTGGGCGTCTCCTGAGCATCCAGCTCACCCGAGGGGGCGGGTGCGGTCCCGCCCCCTCTTCGCCCCACTAGACTTGTTCGCAACACCCGGCAGGAGAGCCGGGTGGTGACCCGAGGAGCCACTCTTGGCTGCTGAGCTGCACGTCGAGCTGGTCGCCGCCGACCGCCAGGTCTGGTCCGGCGAGGCCACCCTGGTCGTCGCGCGCACCACGTCCGGCGACATCGGCGTCATGCCCGGTCACCAGCCGCTGCTCGGTGTGCTGGAGTCGGGCCCGGTGACCATCCGTACGAGTGAAGGTGGAACGGTCGTCGCCGCGGTGCACGGCGGTTTCATCTCGTTCGCGGACAACAAGCTGTCGCTGCTGGCGGAGATCGCCGAACTCTCGGACGAGATCGACGTCCAGCGCACCGAGCGTGAGCTCGAACGCGCGAAGGCGGAGGGCGACGCTCATGCCGAGCGCCGCGCGGAGGTCCGACTGCGCGCGGCGACGACGGGCTGAACCCAAGCCAGCCGTGCGATGACGTCACTCAGCCGCGGCCGGTACCGGAGCAATCCGGTACCGGCCGCGGCTGAGGTGAATGCGGGTGTTTTTTCCGTTCCATTACCTAGGAGACGAGGAGGTCGGTGTCGATGGTCCTCGCTCTGACTGTGTGCGGGCTGGTGGTCTTGCTCGTGGTGATGGGACTGTTCGTCTTCGGCCTGCGACGCAGGCTCATCCAGCGCTCGGGCGGCACCTTCGACTGCAGCCTGCGCTGGGACGTACCGGAGAAGGCCGACACCAGCGGCAAGGGCTGGAGCTACGGTGTCGCCCGCTACAACGGCGACCGTGTCGAGTGGTTCCGTGTCTTCTCCTACGCGCCCCGCCCGCGCCGCACCCTGGAGCGGGCCTCCATCGAGGTGGCCGGCCGCCGTCTGCCCGAGGGCGAGGAGGAACTCGCCCTGCTCTCCGACGCGGTCGTCCTCACCTGTCTGCACCGCGGCACGCGCCTGGAACTCGCGATGAGCGAGGACGCCTTGACGGGCTTCCTGGCCTGGCTGGAGGCGGCGCCGCCCGGACAGAGGGTGAACGTGGCGTAGGACGGCGAAGAGCGCCCCCGGACCTGGTCCGGGGGCGCTCCGCTGGTCTCGGGACCCGTGGGCCCTTACGACAGACCGCTGTTGATGGCGTTCACCAGCTCGCCGTTGCCGGTGTCACCGCTGAACTCCCAGAAGAAGGCGCCGCCGAGGCCCTGCTGCTTGGCCCAGGACATCTTCGTGCCGATGGTGGCCGGGGTGTCGTAGGACCACCAGTTGTTGCCGCACTTCGCGTAGGCCGTGCCCGCGACGGTGCCGGTGGCCGGGCAGGACGTCTTGAGCACCTTGTAGTCCTCGATGCCCTGCTCGTACGTGCCGTTCGCCGGGCCCGTGGCCGTGCCGCCCGGGGCGTCCTGGGTGACGCCGGTCCAGCCGCGGCCGTACAGGCCGATGCCGATGAGCAGCTTGCTCGCCGGGACGCCCTTGGACTTGTACTTGGCCATCGCGTCGGCGGTGGTGAAGCCGGCCTGCGGGATGCCGTTGTACGAGGTGAGCGGGGAGTGCGGGGCGGTGGGGCCCTTCGCGTCCCAGGCACCGAAGAAGTCGTACGTCATCACGTTGTACCAGTCGAGGTACTGCGCGGCGCCGCCGTAGTCGGCGGCGTCGACCTTGCCGCCGGAGGTACCGTCGGCGGAGACGGCCGCCGTGACCAGGGCACCGTTGCCGAACTTGGCGCGCAGTGCGGCCGCCACGTTCTTGATGGCCGCGGACCCGCTGGTGTCACAGGTCAGACCGCAGGCGTTCGGGTACTCCCAGTCGATGTCGATGCCGTCGAACACATCGGCCCAGCGGGAGTCCTTCACCAGGTCGTAGCAGGACTGGGCGAAGGCCGTCGGGTTCTTGGCCGCGTCCGCGAAGCCGCCGGACCAGGTCCAGCCGCCGAAGGACCACAGCACCTTGATGTTCGGGTACTTGGCCTTGAGCTGGCGCAGCTGGTTGAAGTTGCCGCGCAGCGGCTGGTCCCAGGTGTCGGCGACGCCGCTGACCGACTGGTCGGCGGTGAACGCCTTGTCGTAGTCGGCGTAGGAGTCGCCGATCGTGCACTTGCCGCCGGTGACGTTGCCGAAGGCGTAGTTGATGTGCGTGATCTTGGCGGCCGAGCCGGACGTCACGATGTTCTTGACGTTGTAGTTGCGGCCGTAGATGCCCCACTCGGTGAAGTAACCGAGCCGGACCTTGTTGCCGGGCGGGGGAGTGGTGCCGCCACCGCCGCCGGTCGTGCGCACGGCGACCGAGCCGCTGACCGGGCCGGTCTGGTTGGCGGTGTCGCGGGCCTGGACGCTGTAGGAGTAGTCGGTGCCGGCGGTCAGTCCGGTGTCCGTGTACGAGGTCGTCGTCACGGTCGCGACCGTCCTGCCGTCACGCAGCACGTCGTAGTTCTTGATGCCCTTGTCGTCGGTGGCCGCGCCCCAGGTGAGCTTCACCGAGGTGTCGGTGATGTTGGAGGCGGTCGGGGTGCCGGGGGCGGAGGGCGGGTTGTCGCCGGGTACGGTGCTGCCGCCGTCACAACTGCCGCCGTTGAGCTTGCAGTTGCTCGGGGAGCCGGCGCCGGCGCCGTTGAAGCCGAAGGAGACGGAGGCGCCCGGGGCGAGGGTGCCGTTGTAGGACTTGTTCTTGGCGGTCCAGTGGGTGCCGGAGCTGGTCACGTCCGCGTCCCAGGCGGAGGTGACGGAGGTCCCGGAGGGGAAGTCCCACTCGATGGTCCATGAACTGATGGCGGCGGAGCCGGAGTTGGTCACCGTCCACTTGCCCTCGAAGCCGGTGCCCCAGTCCTGGGTCTTGGCGTAGGTGGCGGTGGCCGTTGTCGCGGCCTGGGCGGAGCCCGCGAGGCCGACAAGGCCGGCCAGCGGGAGCAGCAGGGTCGCGAACCCGGCCGCGGCTCTGTGTCTGAAGCGCATACCGCGCCTCCTCTTTTTATGTCGCCTGCGGGGCGCTACGGCCACCCCTTCGGCGGTGGGGGTTGTGGTCGGGGGCGTGACTGAGCCATCACGCCACCGGTGCCGCGAGAATAGAAAGGTCTGGACCACGGGTCAATAGGTCTGGACCACTAGTCCTTCGCGTCTCGGGTCCCCAACTCCCCTGCCGAAGCAGCCGCTTGGGCCCGGCCTCGCGGGCGGGCCCACAGCCCGGAGCCGATCGGCGCCGGGCCGCTCAGCGTTCGCCGCCCGGCACCCACAGCACGTCGCCGGAGGCCTTGTTGGCCGTGCGCGCCAGGATGAACAGCAGGTCCGACAGCCGGTTGAGGTAGGTCGCGGTGAGCGCGTTCATCGTCTCGCCGTGCTCCTCCAGGGCGGCCCAGGTCGAGCGCTCGGCGCGGCGGACCACCGTGCACGCCTGGTGGAGGAGGGCCGCGCCGGGCGTCCCGCCGGGGAGGATGAAGGAGCGGAGCTTGTCGAGTTCGGCGTTGAAGCGGTCGCAGTCCTCCTCCAGCCGGTCGACGTAGAACTGCTCGACCCGCAGCGGCGGGAACTCCGGGTTCTCCGCCACCGGCGTGCACAGGTCCGCGCCCACGTCGAACAGGTCGTTCTGCACCCGGGTGAGGACCTCGACGATGTCCTCGGCGAGCCCGCCCAGCGCGATCGCGGTGCCGATCGCCGCGTTCGCCTCGTTGGCGTCGGCGTACGCGGAGATCCGCAGGTCGGTCTTGGCGACCCTGCTCATGTCGCCGAGGGCGGTGGTGCCCTTGTCCCCGGTCCTGGTGTAGATGCGCGTCAGGTTGACCATGAGGCCAATCTAGACGCTCCCGGGACGGACGCCGAGCGCCGTTTTCACGGTGGCGCCAACCCGGCCCGAGGGGCGAGGAATTCACGGCCGTGCCCGCCGTACCGGACGTGACGGGTGTCTCACGCCCTGAGACAGTGACACGCATTACTTACGGGTCTCAAGGACCCGGGCGAGCGCTAATGTCCGCACAGGAGCCATGCGTGAGCAGCGGGTGAGCGCCAAGCGCTCACGCAGTCGCGCAGTCCTCGCTCAAGTCGTCGGTGCAGTCGTTTCGAAGGGGAGTCGTCAGTGGCACGGAAGCTCGCCGTCATCGGGGCCGGTCTCATGGGATCCGGCATCGCCCAGGTCTCCGCGCAGGCGGGCTGGGACGTCGTCCTGCGGGACGTCACTGACGAGGCACTGAGGCGTGGCACGGACGGCATCAAGGCCTCGTACGACAGGTTCGTCGCCAAGGGCCGGATGGAGGCGCACGACGCCGACGCCGCCCTCGCCCGCATCACCACGACCACCGACCTGGACGCGGCCGCCGACGCGGACGTGGTGGTCGAGGCCGTCTTCGAGAAGATCGAGGTCAAGCACGAGATCTTCCGCACCCTCGACAAGCTCGTCCGCGAGGACACCGTCCTCGCCTCCAACACCTCCGCCCTCCCGATCACCAAGATCGCGGCCGTGACGGAGCGCCCGGAGCGGGTCGTCGGGGTGCACTTCTTCTCGCCGGTGCCGATGATGCAGCTCGTCGAGCTGGTCCGCGGCTACAAGACCAGCGACGAAACCCTCGCCCGGGCACGGGAGTTCGCCGAGTCCGTCGGCAAGACCTGCATCGTGGTCAACCGGGACGTGGCCGGCTTCGTGACCACCCGGCTCATCTCGGCGCTCGTCGTTGAGGCGACCAAGCTGTACGAGTCGGGCGTCGCCACCGCCGAGGACATCGACCTCGCCTGCAAGCTCGGCTTCGGCCACGCCATGGGCCCGCTCGCGACCGCGGACCTGACCGGCGTCGACATCCTGCTGCACGCCGCCGACAACATCTACACCGAGACCCAGGACGAGAAGTTCGCACCGCCGGAGCTGATGCGCCGGATGGTTGACGCCGGTGACATCGGGCGCAAGAGCGGGCAGGGCTTCTACAAGCACTGAGACCGCACAGGGGCCACTGGGATCACCCGCCGGGGTGAATTCGGTATCGGTTCGCTTACAACCAGCAACCAGATCGCCGCAGAAGCAGTCAGAGGTTGCACAGCCACCGTCACGGAGTACGCCACAGCTTTCACGGGGAGCGCATATGTACATCAGGGGCGACCACGCCGAGCTGGTCGTCGGGGGCCGCCTCGACGTCCGCAGCGCGGCGGACGCCCGTACGGTCCTGCACTCGGCCGTCGACGACGGCGCCGGCGACCTGGTGCTCAACCTGTCCGAGCTCGACTCCTGGGACGCCACCGGACTCGGCGTGATCATGGGTGTCCACCGGCGGGCCGGGCGCTGCGGCCGGCGGCTGGTGCTGCGGGACGTGCCGCCGCAGATGCAGCGCCTGCTGGTGGCCACCCGCCTGCACCGCATCCTCGCCATCGAGGGCGGCATCGGCGTCGAGTCCCTGCCCCGCGTCTAGGCGAGCACCTTCCAGCCCGGACCGAACAGGTGTGAACCGGGCGACGGGGGAGGCCCGGGCGCACGTCGGCGAACCGTACGTGGTGCGCAATCCTCATGAGACCGTGACGTCTCGGACCACGCGGTACCCCGGCCTGTCGTGGATACTGGCCGAAGGTTTAGGGTTCGGTCGCCCGCAGCTCAGCAACCCTCGAGCGGGCCCGGACCAGAAGCGACAGCGCGGTGTGCGGCAAGGCCGGGAGGGGCCGGCCGTGTCCGGCACACGACGCTTTTGGGGGGCTTGGAACCTATGGACCCGAACACCCGGGAACCCGAGGACATGGGCCATGGCGGCGACGGCCACGTGCCGGGCCGGCGCCCGCCCAGGGATTCCCTCGCATCCGACTTCGTCCAGCACGCGCCCGCACCGGCCCGCACGGCGCAGGTCGTCTCGGGCGACTTCCTGCTCACCGTCAACCCCGTGGACGGCAGCGAGATCGTGGCCTGCCCGCCCGGCGCGCACCCCGGCCGGCCGCGCAAGCACACACCGGCCGAGCGCGCCGAGCACGACCGCGGCGCGGTACCGCCCGCCCTGCCCGGCCCCGCCCCGTCCGCGCTGCCGCTCCTTGAGCGCCAGGCCGAGCGTGAGCAACTGGTACGGCTGCTCGCCCGCGGCCGCTCCGTACGCCTGACCGGACCGGGTGGCTCCGGCCGCACCAGCCTGCTCGACCTCGTCGCCGAGGACTGCGCGGACCTCGCCCCCGACGGCGTCGTCCGGCTCAACGGCTACCGCCGCACCGCGAGCGACCTGCTGCACGAACTCTTCCATGCCGTGCACAGCGCCCCGCGCTACCGGCCCGACCCCGACGAACTGCTCGCGTACGTCGGTGAGATCGGCGCGGTCGTCCTGGTGGACGACATCGAGCTCGGCGGCGGCGCGCTCGACGAGCTGATCGACGCCACCCCCGAATGCGCCTTCCTGTTCAGCGCGACCCCGGATGTGCCGGCGCCGTCCGCGGAGTCGGAGATCGAGGAGGTCGCCCTCAGCGGTCTGGACCGGGCCGGCGGAGTCGAACTCATCGAGCGCGCCGTCGGCCGTGTCCTCACCGAGGAGGAGGCCAACTGGGCCGGGGACCTGTGGTTCGAGTCCGAGGGCCTGCCGCTGCGCTTCGTGCAGGCCGGTGCCCTGCTGAGCCAGCACGACCGGTTGCGGGCCGGTACCAGCGCCGTCGAGGAGTTCGGCGTCTTCGAGGACGCGCCGCCCGCGGACGCCGTCCTCGACGAGGGCGAGGGCGACGGCCTGCCCCTGCCCTCGTTCGGCGAGGCCGCCGCGCCCGCGCCGCTGCTCGCCTCGCGGCTGAGCGCCTCCGCGCGGGCCACGCTGCGGTTCGCCGTCGCGCTCGGCGGCGAGGTGCCCCACCAGTCGCATCTGCCCGCGCTGGTCGGCGACACCCACGCCGACGCCGCGCTCGGCGAGCTGGCGAGCTGCGGCCTGATCACCCCGGCCGGCCCGTGCCACCGGCTCGCCGCCGGTGTGCTGACCCAGCTGGAGGCCGCCGGATACGGCGAGGACGCCGAGGAGCAGGCCCTCACCGCGGCCCGCCACTACATCTGGTGGGCCGGCCACCCCTCGGTCGCGCCGGAGCGGGTGTGCGCCGAGGCGGACGCCCTGCTCGCCGCGCTGGCCGTCCTGGTGCCGGTCACCGTGCCGTCCGCCGGGGGCGAGGAGAGCGCGGCCGTACTGCTCGCCCGCGCCGCCGCCCCCGCGTTCGCGGCGGGCCTCGACTGGAACGCCTGGGCGCGGACGCTGCGTTACGGCACCGAGGCCTCCCGGCTCGCCGCAGAGGTCGCCGAACAGGCCTACTTCCAGCACGAGCTGGGCATCATCGCGCTCTGCGGCGGTCAGCTCGACCGGGCCCGTGCCGAGCTGGAGGCCTCCATCGGGCTGCGCGGCGCGCTCGCCGACAGGCGCGGCACGGTCGCCGGGCGCCGCGCCCTCGCCCTGGTCGCCGACCGCTCCGGCACGCCAGTGGGCCTCGGCGCGACGGCGGGCGAGGAGGTGCCCGACGCCCGCACCGAGGAGTCGGCGTCCCCGGCCGGTGGGGTGCCCTCGCCCTTCCCGGCGCTCCAGCCGCCCGGCGCGGACGCCTCCACGCTGGTCACCCACAAGCTGTCGATCCCCGGTCCGCCGTCCGGCCCGTCCGACCCCTACGCCCCGGCCAAGCACCGCGTCGGCCTCAAGGGCCTGGCCCGGCGCAACCTCGTGGCGGCCGGCGCGGGCGCGCTGCTCGCGGCCGTCCTCGGCACCGTGGTGACGCTCGGCGCCACCTCGCAGAACGGCCCCGACACCCCCTCCGACAACGTCAACCCGTCCGCCGGCCAGGACCTGGACGACGGCAGCCTGGGCGCCGACACGCCGAAGCAGGACCGCAGCGGGGGAGACGACACCGGCACGGCCACCAGCCGTCCGACGGATCCGGACCACGGCACCGCCCCCGGCACGTCCGAGGACGCGGCGCCGGGCGGCGCCGAGCCCTCGGAGAGCCTCGGGCCGTCCGGCGACGGCACCTCCTCGGGCTCCTCGTCCAAGACCCCGAAGCCGTCGGGCTCCGCCGGATCCCCGAGCGGCGGCACCGGCGGGAAGACCGGGGGCACGGGCGGCGGCACGCCGGGCGGGAACGGCGGGAACGGCGGAGGCGGCGGAAGCCCTTCCGGCGGCTCCGGAGGCGGCCCCACGAGCGGCGGTGGCTCCTCCTCGGGCAGCAGCGGCGAGCCCACGGGCGGAACCACCGGCGAGCCCGGCGGCGACTCCTCGGGAAGTACCACCAGCCCCCCCGAAGGCACGTCCGGGGAGCCGTCGGGCGGCACCTCGGCGCCGGCGTCCGGCCTCTCGGCCGGACCGCCGGCCGACACCTCCGAGAGCGGCGCGGCACCGGAGGCGTCCGGCACCGCGACGTTCGCCTGACGCACACAGAACCGGGGGCCGGGTCCGTGTGGCACGGACCCGGCCCCCGGTGTCGTACGGGAGCGCCGCGGCCGTCCTCGGACCGGCCGCGGCCGGTTGTCAGAACAGCCGCAGCTTGTCGTCCTCGATGCCGCGCAGGGCGTCGTAGTCCAGTACCTGGCAGCCGATGCCGCGGTCGGTGGCGAGGACGCGGGCCTGCGGCTTGATCTCCTGGGCCGCGAAGACGCCGCGGACCGGGGCCAGATGGGGATCGCGGTTCAGCAGTTCGAGATAGCGGGTGAGCTGCTCCACACCGTCGATCTCGCCGCGCCGCTTGATCTCGACCGCGACCGTCCCGCCCTCGGCGTCCCGGCACAGGATGTCGACCGGCCCGATGGCCGTCATGTACTCGCGGCGGATCAGCGTGTAGCCCTCGCCGAGCGTCTCGATGCGGTCGGCGAGCAGCTCCTGGAGGTGCGCTTCCACGCCGTCCTTGATCAGCCCCGGATCCACCCCGAGTTCGTGCGAGGAGTCGTGCAGGACCTCCTCCATCGTGATGATGAGCTTCTCGCCCGCCTTGTTGACGACGGTCCAGACGCCTTCCTCCTCACCGGTGCCCTCCTTGAGCGTGCAGGGCGGGGACATCCAGTTCAGGGGCTTGTAGGCGCGGTCGTCCGCGTGGATCGAGACGCTGCCGTCCGCCTTGACCAGGATCAGACGGGGCGCTGACGGCAGATGGGCGGTGAGCCGGCCGGCGTAGTCGACGGAGCACCGGGCAATGACGAGACGCATGGTCGGCAACGCTACTGGACGGACGGCCGTGCGCGCGATTCGCCCGGGGATCTCAGGCAGGGCGGAGGCCGGGACTCCCCGTGGGTCGCCCCATTTTTCCCTGGATCACCCGTGTTCACTTGTGGCCGATTGTGTGCCCAACTAGCCCGGTCTGTATATGCATTCGCCTGGTGGGCGTCCGTTCTTGTGCCTACCGTAGTGAACGGGAGGTCGCGACCCGTGTACTCACCGTGTTGGGAGTCGCGTGCCCCCTTATCTGTCCGGCAACCCCTGTTCTTCGGGGGTGCGAGAGGAGAACCCATGTCGCTCGACGTCTCACCGGCCCTACTCGAACAGGCCGAGCGAGGCGAGGTCGACGAAGCTGACTTCGTCGACTGCGTCCGGACCTCCCTGCCCTACGCGTGGGAGATGATCAGCTCCCTGGTGGCCCAGCTGAAGGTGGACGGCGGCCAGTTCGCCGACAACCAGACGCCCCCGCCGGACGAGTACGCACGCGGTCAACTGCTGCGTGTGCTGGCGAGTGACGCCATGCGCGGCGCGCTTCAGCGGCACTTCGGCGTGCGGCTCGCCTTCCAGAACTGCCACCGGGTGGCGGTGTTCCCGCTGGACGCCTCGGTCGACGAGACGCTGGCCCGATTCACCTCGGTGCGCAGCCAGCTCCTCAACCAGTCCCCGGAACTGCGGGACTGCTGATGCCGTGAGTCGATGCTTGCCGCTCCGTCCGCAGGAGGTGCTTGGACTCAGGGGCGGCAAGCGTCCCACGACGTGCTCCCGGTCACCGCAGCTCGGGCAGTACCTCGGCGCCGAGCCGTCGCAGGTTGTCCTCCGTCGCCGCCAGATCGCCCGAGCCCTCGGTGAACAGGGCGAAGCGGGAGATGCCGGTCCGCTCGGCGGTGGCCGCGAGCCGGTCGGCGCACAGCCGCGGGGTGCCCACCGGGTGCAGCCCGCAGAGCAGTTCGGTGTACTCCAGCGGATCGCGCATCCCGCGGGCCCGGCCGTCCACGGTGACATGGGCGTCCAGACCCTGTTTCAGCCAGCCCGGCATCGCCTTCAGCAGGGTCTCCACCGCGTCCGTGCGCCGGTCCGCGATCTGGCAGACGCCCGCCGAGACATGGCCGGCGCCCCGGATCTCCTCGGCCGGCCGTCCGGCCGCCCGCGCGCACCGCTGCCAGTGGGCGACCATCTCGGCCTTCTCCTCGTCCCCGATGTGCATCCCCAGCAGCATCGGCAGCCCGCGCTCGGCGGCGAGCCGCACGCTCGCCGCGGAGGTGCAGGCGACGATCACCTCGGGACCCGCCACCGGGGTCAGCGCCTCCGACGGGCGCGGTACGACGGGGACCTCGCGGAAGGCGAACCGCTGTCCCGAGGCCGACACCGACGGCTCGCGCAGCCAGCGCACCAGCAGGTCGAGCGACTCGGGGAACCCCTTCTCGTACGCCTCCAGTCCCGTGCCGAACACTTCCAGGTCCACCCACGGGCCGCCGCGCCCGACGCCGAGCGAGAACCGCCCGCCGCTGGTCAGGTGCAGCAGCGCCGCCTGCTCGCCGAGCGCCACCGGGTGGACCGTGGGCAGCACACTGACCGCCGTACCCACCCGCAGCCGGCGGGTACGGCCGAGTAGCAGCGCGGCCAGGGTGATCGCGGACGGGCACGTACCGTACGGGACGAAGTGGTGCTCGCCCAGCCAGACCGCGTCGAGACCGGCCTCCTCGGCGACCTCCGCGGAGCGGACCGCCCGGTGCAGCGCCTCGCCTTGGCCCTGCCCGGGGAACTGGGCCGCCAGCACGAAACTTCCAACGTGCATTGCTCTTTCCTGCTTCCTCGGCTCCGACACGGAGCTCCCCCACACGGCATAACCGCGGGACACGTGCCGAGGACACGGCCTGGCGAAGAGATTTGCGGATTGTCTGCGGAATGGGTCGTCCGGGAAGGGGACTTGTGGTGTTTGGTTCTCCCCACATGCCCGCGGTGGTGCCGCGTACGCTGGAGAAGGTCCCTGTCCTCCACACAGTTTCGTGAGGTGTCCCGTGTCCCCCCGCCGCAACCGATCCAAGGGTGGAAGAGGCGTCGCCTCGTCCGGCCGGAGCGCCGAGGACGACGGCGGGGGCCGCTACGGCGGTTGGCAGTCCACCGAGAGCTGGCGGGGCGAGGACTTCAGCGTGCGCCATGTCGCGGGCTCCGCCGCCGACGGCAAGACGTACCGCTGTCCCGGCTGCGACCAGCTGATCCCCTCCGGCGTCCCGCACGTGGTGGCCTGGCCCCAGCACGCGGGCGTGGACGACCGCCGGCACTGGCACAAGGCGTGCTGGAACGCCAAGGACCGCCGCACCACACGGGTGCAGCGGTCCCGTAACGCGCCGCGGTTCTAGTCGCGGTTTCCGTCGCTCAGACGTCCCGCGTGTGCAGCAGGGCCCAGGCGCCGGCGAACGCGACGGCCGTCGCGCCCAGCAGGATCCACAGCGGGTCCCAGCCGGTCGGTCCGGAACTGGTGAGGGAGTTGGAGTAGAAGACGCTCAGCTGGCTCGGGATCGAGTACTCGAACAGGAACTCGCGCACCTTCTCCAGCGAGTGCGTGACCATGAACAGCGCGATCACCAGCGGGGCGAGCACGACACCGATCATGATCGTGATGGCGCCCGCCGAGTGCCGCAGCACCGAGCCGATGACGAGCGAGATCAGCCCGAGCAGGGCCATGAAGAGGCTGACGCCCACGGTGGCCTTGAACCACTCCGCACCGGTGGGCTGCCGGGCGCCGATGCCCTGCATCATGGCCGTCTGCGCGAGGCCGACCACACCGGTGGAGACCAGCGTCACCGTGAACGCGACCAGGAAGAACACCACCGCCTTGGCCGTGAGTACCCGCCCACGGCTCGGACACGCCGTCATCGTGGTCCGGATCATGCCGGTGCCGTACTCCGAGGCCGTGGTCATCACGCCGAGCGTGATGACGCAGATGCTGCCGAGCAGCAGCCCGAAGAAGCCCATCGACAGCATGTTCTCGTCGCCGTGCAGCTCACCGGCCACGTTGGTGACGAACATGCCGATCAGCAGCCCGATACCGACCACCAGCAGGACGAACACCCCGAGCGTCCACATCGTGGAGCGCACCGACTTGATCTTCGTCCACTCCGAGGCGATGGCGTGCCCGAGGTGCGTACGCACGACGGGGATCGGCGAGGTGTAGCCGGGGTGGGTGGAACCGGCCGCCGCCTCCCAGGCGGGCGGCACGGCCTGCGGCACAGGGGTCTGCGGCGTGCTCATCGGTCGTCCTCGGGCTTGGCGGAGTCGTCGGCGGATGCGGAGACCTGCGGTGCGGGAGAGGCGGGCCCGGTGGCCGGCGCGGCTCCCGCGTGCGGCGCGGTGGCGGGCTGGGCGGGCACCTGCGGGGCCTGCGGGGCGCTCTGCGCGTACGGGTTCACGATGCCCGCGCCCGGGGCGCCGTAGGGGCCGGGACGGCCCGCGCCCGGAGCCGCGTACAAGTTCTGGTGCGAGCCCGCGTACGGGTGTCCGGCCGGCTGGGGCGGTGGCGGCGCGTACCAGCCGGGCTGGCCCTGGCCGGGCACCGGCATCGGCGGCTCGGCGCCGGGCGGCAGGGGCTGCATCAGCCCGGCCTTCTGGTCGGTGGTGGAGCGGTAGTCGACGACCCCCTGGGTCATCCGCATGTACGCCTCCTCCAGCGAGGCCTGGTGCGGCGACAGCTCCCACAGGCGTACGTCCGCCCCGTGCGCGAGATCGCTGATGCGCGCCAGCGGCAGCCCGGTCACGCGCAGCGCGCCGTCCTGCTCGGGCAGCACGTGCCCGCCCGCCTCGGTCAGCGCGGACGTCAGCTTCTCCCGCTGCTGCGGCTCGGTGTCGGGTGTGCGGACCCGCGCGAAGTCCGCGGAGTTCGCGGAGATGAAGTCCGTCACACTCATGTCGGCGAGCAGCTGCCCGCGCCCGATGACGATGAGGTGGTCGGCGGTCAGCGCCATCTCGCTCATCAGGTGACTGGAGACGAACACGGTCCGTCCCTCCGCCGCGAGCGACTTCATCAGATTGCGCACCCAGAGGATGCCCTCGGGGTCGAGACCGTTCACCGGCTCGTCGAACAGCAGCACCTGCGGGTCGCCGAGCAGCGCGGCGGCGATCCCCAGCCGCTGGCCCATACCGAGGGAGAAGCCCTTGGAGCGTCTCCTCGACACGTCCTGGAGGCCGACGACCCCGAGCACCTCGTCGACACGGCGGGCCGGGATGCCGGAGAGCTGCGCCAGGGACAGCAGGTGGTTGCGCGCGGACCGGCCGCCGTGCACCGCCTTCGCGTCCAGCAGGGCGCCGACCTGGCGGGGCGCGTTCGGCAGCGTGCGGTACGGATGGCCGCCGATCGTCACCGTCCCCGAGGTGGGGTTGTCCAGCCCCAGGATCATCCGCATCGTCGTCGACTTGCCCGAGCCGTTCGGACCGAGGAAGCCGGTGACGGCACCCGGCCGCACCTGGAAGGAGAGATTGTGCACGGCGGTCTTGTCGCCATAGCGCTTGGTCAGGCCGACTGCCTCGATCATGCTCCGCACCCATCGAACGGTTCAGGTCAGCGGGGCACACGCCCCCCGTAAGGGTTAGGAGGATATCCGGGCGCTGACGGTTCCGCCCAAAGGAAAGTAAAAACCTGCGTGCTCAGGCGTCCCGCTTCCGCAGCAGTGCATACCCTCCCGCGAGCGCCGCGATCACCCACAGCAGCATGATCCCGAGGCCGCCCCAGGGACCGTAGGGGGTGTCGTCGCCGACCCGGGGGACCACCTGCATGATGCGGCTGCCGGCCTGGTCGGGCAGGAACCGGCCGACCTTCTTCGTCGCCGAGACATTGCCCAGGATGTTGGAGATCAGGAAGAAGAACGGCATCAGGATGCCCAGCGACAGCATCGGCGAGCGCAGCATCACGGTGACGCCCATGGAGAACAGCGCGATGAGCGTCATGTAGAGGCCCCCGCCGACCACCGCGCGCAGCACACCCGGCTCGCCGAGGGAGGTGCCGAGCGAGCCGAGCATCGCCTGCCCGAGGAAGAACGAGGCGAAGCTGGTGACCATGCCGACCACCAGGGCCAGCCCGGCGGCCACCGCCACCTTGCTCGCCAGGAAGGCCCCGCGCTGCGGGACGGCGGCCAGCGAGGTGCGGATCATGCCGGTGCTGTACTCGTTGGACACCACCAGCACCGCGAACACGATCATCGCGAGCTGGCCGAGGCCCATGCCGGCGAAGCTGACGTACGTCGGGTCGAAGGAGACCCGGTCCCGCGCGTCCATGTTGCCGAACTCGTGCTTCGACAGGGCCGAGAGCAGCATGCCGAGGGCGATCGTGACGACCGCCGTCAGGGACAGCGTCCACACCGTGGACGCCACCGACCGGATCTTGGTCCACTCGGACCTGATGACCTGAGTCGCCGCCATCGCTCAGCCCTCCTTCTCACTGTCGGCGCCCGACGGCTGGGCGGGCGCCCCTTCCGGCGCGGCCGCTCCGGTGTGCGCGTGGTACTCCACCGCACCGGCCGTCAGCCGCATGAACGCCTCCTCCAGCGACGACTGCTGACTGCTCAGCTCGTGCAGCACGACCTGATGCTGCGCGGCCAGCTCCCCGACGCGCTCCGCCTTGCCGCCCTCGATCTGGATCAGCCCGGCCTCGCCCGGCACGGCCGTGATCCCGGCCTCGTGCAGCACGTCGAGCAGACGCTCGTGCTGCGGGGTGCGGACCCGCACGTGGGAACGGGAGTTGCGCTCGATGAAGTCGGCCATGGAGGTGTCGGCGAGCAGCCGGCCCTGGCCGATGACGACGAGGTGGTCCGCGGTCAGCGCCATCTCGCTCATCAGATGCGAGGAGACGAACACCGTACGGCCCTGGGCGGCGAGGGACTTCATCAGACCGCGGATCCAGTGGATGCCCTCGGGGTCGAGGCCGTTGACCGGCTCGTCGAACATCAGGATCCGCGGATCGCCGAGCAGCGCGCCGGCGATGCCGAGCCGCTGGCTCATGCCGAGCGAGAAGCCCTTCGCCTTCTTCCGCGCCACCGGGGTCAGTCCGACGGTGTCCAGGACCTCGTTCACCCGGTGGGTGGGGATGCCGTTGCTCTGGGCGAGGCACAGCAGGTGGTTGTAGGCGCTGCGCCCGCCGTGCATGGCCTTGGCGTCCAGCAGGGCGCCGATGTACGTCAGCGGGTCCTTGAGCTGCTGGTAGTGCCGGCCGTCGATGCGGACGTACCCGGAGGTGGGCCGGTCGAGGCCGAGGATCATCCGCATCGTCGTGGACTTCCCGGCGCCGTTGGGCCCGAGGAACCCGGTGACGGTGCCCGGTCGGACGGTGAAGCTGAGGCCGTCGACCGCCAGCTTGTCCCCGTACCGCTTGGTCAACCCCTCCAGTTCGATCATGGCAGACACGCTAGAACGCCGCGAAGCTCTCCGCCACCCCTGGGGCAGAGAGCTTCGCGTTCAGCGGCGTATGTCAGCCGCGGTCGGGCCCGGCGACCGCCGTTCAGCGGGACTGCTGGGCCGGAACGCCGCGGGAGATCGGCTCGTCCTCGGTCGGCGCGCCCGCGGCGGCCACCGCGGCACCGGTGAGGGTCGCCAGCATCTCGCGCACGTTCGTCAGCTGCGCGTTGATGGAGTCGCGGCGGTTGGTGAGCGCCGCGAGCTCGCGCTCGGATTCCGAACGGATGCGGTCGGCCTTGGCGTTGGCGTCGGCCACGATGTCCTCGGCCTGGCGCTGGGCCGTCTCCACCGTCTGGCGGGCGCGGCGCTCGGCGTCGGTGCGCAGCTTCTCCGCCTCCAGGCGGAGCTGCTCGGCCCGGTGCTCGATCTCCGCCAGCCGCTTCTCGGCCTTGGCCTGACGGGAGGCCAGGTCGCGCTCGGACTGCTCGCGCCGCTTGGCGAGGTTCGTCTCGAAGTCGGCGGCGGCCTGCGCGGCCTTGGCGCGGGTCTCCTCGAAGAGGGCGTCCGCCTCCTCGCGCTTGGACTGCGCGTCCTTCTGCGCGTCGGCGCGCAGCTGGGAGGCCTCGCCCTTGGCCTTCTCGACGATCCGGACGCCCTCGTCCTCGGCCTTGGACTTGCGGTCCGCGGCGAAGGACTCGGCGTCGTTGCGAACCTGCTGGGCCGCCGACTCGGCGAGTTCGCGGTGCTGTTCGGACGCGCGCCGGGCCTCCTCGCGCAGATCCTTGGCCTCCTCCTCGGCGAGGCGGAGGATCTTCTCGACCCGCGCGCCGAGGCCCGCGTACGACGGTTCGGCGTCGCCGATCTGGGCCTGGGCGTTCTGCGTCTCGAGGTGGAGTTCCTCGATGCGCTTCTCCAGGGCGGTGATGCGGGCGAGAGCACTGTCACGGTCGGAGACGAGCTTGGAGATACGTTCGTCCACCTGAGCGCGGTCGTACCCACGCCGCACAAGCTCGAAGCCGTAGGGGGAAGTGTCGCTCATGGGGTTCCTGTCCGAATGAGACCGGTGAGGTGATAGGTGGAATCCTAGGGGCCGAAGCGGTGTGTCATCGAGCGGATACGTGTTTGATCTGGAGAATGACACCTCTTTTGGGTGGCTGACCGTCCCAAGGCTTGCCAAGAGAACGGGTCAAACCACCCAGAAGGCCGGAATCCCCCTCCAGGCTATCCGTCTGACGACTTGCCACCCGACCGGGGTGCCCCCACCGTCGCTCCCGCCTTCACCGCACCGTCCTTCCCGGCCGGCGCCTCGAACGACTCCAGTGCCTCCAGCACGTCCTGCACCCGGGAGATCTCGGTGTTGATGTCCTCGCGCCGGCGCACCAGGATCTCCAGCTCCCGCTTGCCCTCATCGACCGTGCGCCGGGCCTCGCGGACCGCCTCGGCCTTGAGCTCCTCGGCCTCCCGCACGAGCGTGGCCTTCTTCTGCTCGGCCTCCTTCAGCAGCCCCTCGGCCTTCTTCACCGCGGCGATCCGCACCTTGCCCGCCTCGGAGTTGGCCTCCGAGACGATCTCCTTCGCCTTGGACTGCGCCTTGGCGAGCTGCTCCTCGGCCGCCTTGACGAGCGCGTCGCAGCGGTCGCCCGCCGACTTCATCGTCTCGGCCGCCTCGCGGCGGGCCCGCTCGTGCAGTTCCTCGATCTCGGTCGTCAGGCGCACGCGCAGCTCCTCCGCGCGCTCCCGGATCTGCGTGGCGTCCCGGCGGGCGCCGACGAGCAGTTCGTCCGCGTCCGTACGGGCCTTCTCCACCGTGGAGTTGCCCTCGACCCTGGCCTCGGACAGGATCCGGTCGGCCTCCTTGCGGGCCGCGCCCACCATCGTGTCGGCCTGGGACTCGGCGTCCGCCTTCGTCTTGACCGCGCTCGTCTGCGCCTCGGTGAGCAGCTTGTCGGCCTCGGCCGTGGTCTCGGTGATGAGGACGTCGACCTGCTCGGCGGCCTCCGAGCGCCGCTTGTTGGCGTCCCGGCGGGCCTCGTCCAGGGTCCGCTCGGCCTCCGCCCGCGCGTCCGACCTGACCCGCTCGGCCTCGGCACGGACCCGCTCTGCGTGCGCCTGCGCGGAGCCGACCGTCTCGGCGGCGCCGGCGCGCAGCCGCTCCGCGTCCCCGGTGGCGTCCGAGATCAGCTTCTCCGCCTTGGCGACGGACTCGGCGCGGACCCGGTCCGCCTCCGCGATCGTCTCCGTCTGGAGCCGCTCCGCCTCCGAGCGCGCCTCGGAGATGAGGGTGTCCGCCTGGGTGGCCGCGTCCGTCCGGATGCGGTTGGCGTCCTCACGGGCCTCCGCGCGGGTGCGCGAGGCGTCCTGCTCGGCCTGCGCGACGGTGTCGGAGGCCTCGGTGCGCACCCGCTGGGCGTGCTCGGAGACGTCCGCGCGGATCCGCTCCGCCTCCGTGATCGCCTCGGACACGGTCCGCTCGGCGAGCACCTTGGCGGCCTCGGTCTCCTCCCGCGCCTCCCCGCGCAGCCGGCCCGCGTCCTCGCTCGCCCGCTCCCGCTCGGCGTAGGCGTCGGTGCGGACCCGGTCCGCCTCCTCCTCGGCCTCCCTGCGGGTGCGCTCCGCCGCGTGCTCGGCGGCCGAACGCAGTCCGGCGATCTCCTCCTGCGCCTGGTCGTGCAGCCCGGCGACGGAGTCCCGCACCTGCTGCGCGTGCTGCTCGGCGGCCGACACCATCTCGGTGGCGCGCCGGTCGGCCTCCTCCACCAGACGGGTGGCCTCGGCCTGCGCCTCCTCCACCCGCTTGCGCGCCGAGGCCAGCAGCTCCTCGCTCTGCTCGCGGGCCCGCTCGCGCTCCTGGTCGGCCTCGGCGCGCGCGGCACCGAGCAGTTCCTCGGCCTCGCGGCGGCGTCGGGCGGCCTCCTCCTGGGCGGCGGCCAGCGTCTCGGACGCCTCCGCGCCGAGCCGTTCCGCGGCGGCCTGCGCCTCCGCGCGCACCCGGTCCGCGGTGTCCTGGGCCTCCGTCTTGAGCCGCTCGGCCTCCGCGGCGGCCTCCGCCCGCAGCCGCACGGCGACGGCCTCGCCCTCGGCGCGGGAGGCGGACGCGTCGGCGGCGGCCTCGTCGCGCAGCCGCTCGGCCTCCGTCTCCGCCTGCTGCTGCAGCGTCCGGATGCGCTCGGCGGCCTCGGTGCGCAGCCGCTCGGCCTCCTCGGCCGCCTCACGGCGGATGCGGGAGGCATCCTCGCGGGCCTCGCCGAGCGCCTTCTCGGCGTTCGCGAGCCGGTCCTCGGCCTCGGTGTGCAGCCGGGTGAGCTCCTCGGCGGCCTCCGCCTTGCGGGCGGCGACCGCCTCCTCGGTCTCCTCGCGCAGCTCGCGCGCGGCCCGCTCGGCGTCCGCCTTGACCGACTCGGCCTGCTCGTCGGCCTCGGCGCGGTGCCGCTCGGCCTCCTTGCGGGTGCGCTCCAGGGTCTCCTCGGCCTGCCGGCGCAGCGTGGTGGCCCGCTCGATGGCCTCGGTGCGGACCTTCTCGCTGTCGCTCTGCGCGGTGCCGCGCAGCTCGTCGGCGTCGGCCTTCGCCTTGGCCAGCAGCTCCTCGGCGGACTTGGCCGCCTCCTCGATCTGCGCCACGGCCTCGCGCCGGGCCTCGGCGCGGATCCGCTCGCCCTCGGCGACCGCGTCGGCCCGCAGCTGCTCGGCCTCGCCGCGCAGCCGGCGTGCCTCCTCCTGGAGCTCGACCGTCTTGGCGCGGTACTCCTTGGTGTCGTCCTTGGCGGCACCCTTGAGCTGCTCGGCGAGGTCGTGCGCCTCGGCGCGCAGCCGGTCCGCCTCGGCCTCGGCCTCCTTGCGGATCCGCTCGGCCTCCTCGGAGGCCGCCCTGGTGGTCCGCCTGGCGTCCTCCGCCGCCTTGTTCAGCACGTCCTCGGCGGTCTTCGCCGCCTTGGACAGCTGGGTCGCGCTCTCCTCGGCGGTGATCGTACGGGCCTTCTCGGAGGCCTCCGCGACGATCTTCTCCGCCTCGGCGCGGGCGTCCGCGACCAGCTGCTCGGCCTCGGACTTGGTGGCCTCGGCCTCCTTGGTGGCCTCCTGCACCAGCCGGGCGACCTGCTCCTTGGCGGTGCGCGTGCGCTGCTCGTTGGCCGCCTCGGCGCCGGAGAGCGTCTTGGCCGCGGCCTCCTTGGCCTCGGTGACCAGCTTGTCGGACTCGGTCTGCGCCTTGCGCAGCGCCTCCTCGGCGTCGGCCAGGCGCTGCTCGGCGGACCGGCTCAGCTCGGCGGCCTGCCGGCGGGCGGCGTCCGACTCGCTGGCGGTGGCCGAGCGCAGCTGCTCGGCGTGGTCGGTGGCCTCCTGGGCCTGGTTGGAGGCGGCGTTCAGCAGCCGCTCGGCGTCCGTGCGGGCGCGGCGCAGGAGCTGCTCGGCCTCCGCGCGGGCCGCCTCGGCCTCGCCCTGCAGCCGCTGCCGTGCCTCGGCGGTCACCCGTTCGGCCTCGGCGCGGGCCGCGGCCATGGCCTGCTCGGCCTCGGCGCGCGACTCCTCCAGCAGACGCCTGGCCTGCTGCTCGGTACGGGCGCGCAGCTGCTCGGCCCACGCCACGTTCTCGTTGACGTGCGACTCGACGGTCTGCCGGCGCTCGGCGAGCTCCTGGTCGAGCTGCTGGCGCCGGTTGACCGCCTCGGTGTGCAGCTCGGCCTGGAGACGCGCGGCCTGCTCCGCGTGCTCCTGGAGGATGCGCTGCGTCTGCGTTCTGGCCTGGCTCAACTCGCGCTCGGCGTCGGCGCGGATCTGGTCCGCCTGCATCTGAGCGTTGCGCAGCAACTGCTCGGCCTGATAGCCGAGGTCGGCGCTGTCGTAGGCGGGCCGGGTCATGATGGTGCGGCGCGCCTCGTGAAGCTTGGCGCGCAGCACCTCGACCTGGTAGCCGAGGTCCTCGGCGTGCTGGATCGCCTTTTCCCGCTCGGTCTTCAG
This sequence comes from Streptomyces sp. NPDC088817, assembly GCF_044750345.1. Lineage (NCBI taxonomy): Bacteria > Bacillati > Actinomycetota > Actinomycetes > Kitasatosporales > Streptomycetaceae > Streptomyces > Streptomyces sp. NPDC088817. Next base: position 44,240 of record NZ_JBIVJN010000003.1, on the reverse strand, counting down.
CCGATCCATCTCGGCCTCGAACCGAGAGAGGTGGTCGACGTCAGCCGCCGGCTCTCGCTCCTGGCGTTCGTAGCCCCGCACTGCGCGGTCCCATCCGTCCCCTGGTCGCAACCCTGTCCAAACGAGCTCCGTCCATCCGCCGAACGGGGCCCCCGGGAAATGGTGTCAGATCAACAGCGGAGCACGGGCTGGTGCCCCGCCGCTCGTCCCCCGAAACACGGACCCCGGCGGTCCTGTCATTCCTGACGGCAGGACCGGGTCGTCCCCGCTGGGAGGACGACCACCCCCAACCCTACCGGCCCTTATGTACGGGAGTCAGTGCTCAACCGACTCAACGGCCGCCGAAGTGACCAGTTCTGTCAGGACTCCGTGGCAATCCTTCGGGTGCAGGAAAGTGATCCTCGACCCCATCGAGCCGCGTCGCGGCTCGTCGTACAGAACGCGTACGCCCTTGTCGCGTACGGCGGCCGCCTCCGCGTCGACGTCCGCCGTACCGAAGGCGATGTGATGCACGCCCTCGCCGTTCTTCGCGAGCCACTTCGCGACGGTGGAGTCCTCGCGGATCGGTTCGAGGAGTTGCAGGTAGGAAGCCCCGCCGTCGGAGGTCTCGTTGATCTTGAGCATGGCCTCGCGCACGCCCTGTTCCTCGTTGACCTCGGTGTGGAACACCTCGAAGCCGTAGGTGGACCGGTAGAACTCGACTGTGGCGTCGAGGTCGTGGCAGGCGATTCCGATGTGGTCGATTCGCGTCAGCATGGAATCAGTGCAGCGCCACCGGGATGGTTACGCAACGTGCGCGCGATCACACCGACGGCCCGATGACGGGGCGGAGCACCGCTCAGTACATTCGAAGTAAACCCTCGTTCACTCCTCGGCCGCGCAGGCCGGTAAGGGGATCGCAGCTCATGTCTTCTGGAACTTCCGGTACGACCGGCTCGGTGATCGTCGCGGGCGCGCGGACGCCCATGGGGCGGCTGCTGGGCTCGCTGAAGTCCTTCTCGGGAGCCGACCTCGGCGGCTTCGCGATCAAGGCCGCCCTCGACCGCGCGGGGATCGGGGGCGACCAGGTGCAGTATGTGATCATGGGCCAGGTGCTCCAGGCCGGCGCGGGGCAGATCCCGGCCCGCCAGGCCGCGGTCAAGGCCGGCATTCCCATGAGCGTTCCCGCGCTCACGGTCAACAAGGTCTGCCTGTCGGGCCTGGACGCCATCGCGCTCGCCGACCAGTTGATCCGTGCGGGTGAGTTCGACGTGGTCGTGGCCGGCGGCCAGGAGTCCATGACCAACGCCCCGCACCTCCTGCCGAAGTCCCGCGAGGGCTACAAGTACGGCGCGGTGGAGATGCTGGACTCGATGGCCCACGACGGCCTGACCGACTCCTTCGAGGGCATCGCCATGGGCGCGTCGACGGAGCACCACAACACCCGCCTGGGCATCGGGCGTGCCGAGCAGGACGAGATCGCCGCCCTGTCCCACCAGCGGGCCGCCGCGGCGCAGAAGAACGGCGTCTTCGAGGCCGAGATCACCCCGGTGGAGATCCCGCAGCGCAAGGGCGACCCGGTCCTGTTCAGCAAGGACGAGGGCATCCGCGGCGACACCACGGCCGAGGGCCTGGCCAAGCTGCGCCCGGCCTTCGCCGAGGACGGCACGATCACCGCCGGCTCCTCCTCGCAGATCTCCGACGGGGCCGCGGCCGTGGTGGTGATGAGCAGGGCCAAGGCCGAGGAACTGGGCCTGGAGTGGATCGCCGAGATCGGCGCCCACGGCAACGTCGCGGGACCGGACAACTCCCTGCAGTCCCAGCCCTCCAACGCCATCCTGCACGCCCTCAAGAAGGAGGGCCTGGAGGTGTCCGACCTGGACCTCGTCGAGATCAACGAGGCGTTCGCGGCCGTGGCCGTGCAGTCAATGAAGGACCTCGGAGTGTCCACGGAAAAGGTGAACGTGAACGGCGGCGCCATCGCCCTGGGTCACCCGATCGGGATGTCCGGCGCCCGTCTCGTGCTGCACCTGGCGCTGGAGCTGAAGCGGCGCGGCGGCGGTGTCGGCGCGGCCGCGCTGTGCGGCGGCGGCGGTCAGGGCGACGCGCTGATCGTCCGGGTGCCGAAGGCCTGAGCCGGGCGGCGCCCGACCGACCTCATTCGTAGGACCTCCCGTACGCCGACCGCGTACGGGGATCACGTGAACGGAGCTGTGATGCAGGACGTCTCCTCTCTGGTGGCCCAGGCCAGGGAAGGCCGGCCGAGGGCCGTGGCCCGGCTGATCTCCCTGGTGGAGGGGGCGTCCCCGCAGCTGAGGGAGGTGATGCGGACGCTGGCGCCCCTGACCGGCAACGCGTACGTCGTCGGTCTGACGGGCTCCCCGGGCGTGGGCAAGTCCACGTCCACGTCCGCGCTGGTGACGGCGTACCGCAAGCAGGGCAGGCGGGTCGGCGTCCTGGCCGTCGACCCGTCCTCGCCGTTCTCCGGCGGCGCGCTGCTCGGCGACCGGGTGCGGATGTCGGAGCACGCCTCCGACCCGGGCGTCTACATCCGCTCCATGGCCACCCGCGGCCATCTGGGCGGGCTCGCGTGGGCCGCCCCGCAGGCGATCCGCGTCCTGGACGCGGCGGGCTGCGACGTGATCCTGGTCGAGACGGTCGGCGTCGGCCAGTCGGAGGTGGAGATCGCCTCCCAGGCCGACACGTCCGTCGTCCTGCTCGCCCCGGGAATGGGCGACGGCATCCAGGCGGCCAAGGCCGGCATCCTGGAGATCGGCGACGTCTACGTGGTCAACAAGGCCGACCGGGACGGCGCGGACGCCACCGCCCGCGAGCTGAACCACATGCTGGGCCTCGGCGAGGCCCGCGGCCCCGGCGACTGGCGCCCGCCCATCGTCAAGACGGTCGCCGCGCGCTCCGAGGGCATCGACGAGGTCGTCGAGGCACTGGAGAAGCACCGGGCCTGGATGGAGGAGCGGGGCGTCCTGGCCGAGCGCCGCCGCGCCCGTGCCTCACGCGAGGTGGAGACCATCGCGGTCACGGCCCTGCGCGAACGCATCGGCGACCTCCACGGCGACCGCCGTCTCAGCACCCTCGCCGAAAGGATCGTCGCCGGCGAACTGGACCCCTACCAGGCGGCGGACGAACTGGTGACGGGCCTGACCGAGGGCTGATCCCGGCCTCGTCCGGAAACTCCGTGGCCCGTCACGGCGCGTATCGCTAACCTGATCCGCATGTTCCTCCTCATGGCATAGACCGCGCACCCGCGCCGCGTCCCGCACCGACGACCGACCGTCGGGGGACGCGGCGCTCCGGTGTCCCGTCCTGCTGCCCTCACGTGAGGAACCACCCGTGTCCGCGCCCACTTCGTCGCGCCCCGCCCTGCCCGCGCGGCCCTCGTACGCCGCCGTCCTGCGCGTCCCGCACGCGCGCCGCACCTTCGCCGCCGCCCTGACGGCACGCCTGTCCTACGGGACGGTGTCGCTCTCGGTGATGCTGGCCGTCACCCGGGCCACCGGGTCGTACGCCGTGTCGGGCGCCGTGATGTCCCTGTTCGGCGCCACGTCGGTCTTCCTGATGCCCCTGCGGGCGTCCCTCGTCGACCGGTACGGGCGGCGCCGCGCCCTGCTCCCCATGGCGGTGCTCTACGGCGCTCTGCTGTGCGCCCTGGCCGTCCTGACCTGGGGGCCCGGCGCACCCGCCGCGGCCGTCGCCGCGGCCGCCGCCCTCGCGGGCGCCTGCGCGCCCCCGCTGGGCCCCACCATGCGCGCCGTGTGGTCCGAACTCGTCGCCGACCGGGGTCTCCTGCTGCGCGCCTACAGCCTGGACGGTGTCGCCGAGGAGCTGCTGTTCGTCTCGGGCCCGGTCCTCGTCGGCGTGCTCGTGGGCTTCGCGCCCCCGGCGTCCGGCATCCTGCTCAGCGCGCTGCTGGTCGTCGCCGGCACCTGTGCCTTCGTCACCTCGCCGGTGATGACCGGCTCCCGCCCGGCGCCACGGCGGGAGAGGTCCCGCGGCCGGCTCGCCGGGCTCCGCGGCCTTCTGCCGCCGGTCGCCGTGGCCGCGGGCGTCGGCCTGGCGCTCAGCGGGGTGGACCTGCTGGTGATGGCGTTCGCCGCCGGGAGGTCGTACGACACGGCCGTGGTGCCGTGGGTCCTGGGCGCCCTCTCGGCGGGCAGCGCGGTGGGCGGCCTCGTCAACGGGGCGATCGACTGGCGCACCCCCGCCCGTGTGCGTCTGACCTGGTTCGCGGCGGGCCTCGGCCCCGTGATCGCCGCGGCGGGCCTCGCGCCCGGCCTGTGGACCCTGGCGGCGGTCATGGCCTGCGCGGGTGCGTTCATCGCTCCGGCGCTGACCACGGCGTACCTGCTGGCCGACGAGACGGCGGCGGAAGGCTCCCGGACGCGGGCCGGAGCGTGGGTGAACGCGGCGGTGAACGCCGGTGGTTCGGGCGGGGCGCTGGTGACGGGACTGCTGATCGGCGCCCTGCCGGTCGGGGTGTGCTTCCTGCTGGCGGGCGGGACCTCCGTGGCGGCGGCGCTGGTCGCGGGACCGTGGCGGCGCCGTCAGGGGTGTTCCGTCCGCCCGGCTCCGGGACCCCGGAGCCGGGCGGACGTCGCGACCGGGCTCAGGGACGTCCCCGCTGCCCCCGCAGATGCTGGGCGATCGGCTTCAGGGCCTTGTCCAGTTCCGTCAGGGTCTCGTGGTCGAGCAGGTCGATGAAGTGCCTGCGGACGGATGCCACATGATGGGGGGCGACCTTCTGCATGATCTCCATGCCGTGGTCCGTGAGGACCGCGTAGAGGCCGCGGCGGTCGGACTCGCAGTTCTCGCGGCGGACCAGGTTCGCGTTCTCCATGCGGGTGATCTGGTGGGAGAGGCGGCTCTTGGACTGGAGCGTGGCGGACGCGAGGTCGCTCATGCGCATCCGCACGTCCTCCGACTCGGAGAGATTCACCAGGATCTCGTAGTCGTTCATCGTCAGGCCGAACGGCTGCAGGTCCTTTTCGAGCTGGTACGTCAACAGCCTGTTGACCTCCAGGTGGGTGCGCCAGGCGCACTGCTCCGCATCGGTCAGCCAGCTCGTGGCCGTCTCGGTCTCCATGAATGAAGTCTACCTAAGAAGTTGAAAGGCGAACTAGTGAGGGTGATGTGACGGCGTGCACGCGTTCGACGTCACACTCCGCAGACTACCGCTCACACACCGAAGCGACGCTGGAGATCTCCCAGCTGTCCGGGAAGGCGCTGTTGGCCGGCCTGCTGTCCACGGGTTCCGGACACCCTTCCCCCGCCGGGTACCCCCGCCTCGTCCGGCAGCACCCCCGCCGCCAGTTCGGCCATGAGGCTCTCGCTCGACTGGAGCAGCACCGTACCCGCGCCCACGAACTCGAACTGGTGCTCCTCCCCGGAGACCGGTCCGAGGCCCGTCATCGAACGCAGCCCGCCCAGTACGCCGGTCAGGTACCCGTGGTCGTAGTGATGGCACGGGGACGGGCAGTCGGCCCAGCCGACCAGCGCCTGCGGGTCCACGCGGATCGGGGGTTCCATGAACACCACCGGCCCGTTGGACGCGGCCACGAACTTGCCGGTTCCGATGAGGGTCAGGAAGCCGGGCACGATCGACTGCTTCAGCGAGAGACTTGGCTGAAAAGCGAGCAGATTGCCGGAGCGAATGGTCAGATTGCCGTCGTCCAGGTCGAAGGAGTTGACATCGAAGGCCCGGTCGGCGAGCAGCATCCGGCCCGAGCCGTCGGCCACCACCCAGTCGCTCGCGTGCAGAGGCGAATGGAACGACGTACGGGTCAGAACGTCCAGGGCGCCGTGCCCGATGCCGTTGAACCCGATCGACCCGTAGTAGGCGATCATCTTCCCCTTCTGCAGGAACCACTGGCTCCCCTTGAGCTCCACGCAGAAGGTGTACGGGTTCACGTTGTCGTCGGCCGGCAGGGTCGACGGGTCGTGGACCACCGGCCCCGTGCCGGGGGTTCCGTACGCGCTCACAGCTTCTCCTCCGAGGCCTGGACGTACACCGTGCCGTTGCCGCTCAGTTCCAGCTGGAAACCCTCACCGGAGCCGCGGCCCACCATCTCGCGCCAGCCCAGCGCGGTGGACAGCTTGTTGCGGATGTCGCCGTGGTGGGCGACGTAGGCCTGCGGGTCGACGTGGACGGGGCGTTGCGGGGTGACCGGCACCTCGAAGACGCCGCCGTGCGCCATCACGGCCACCGAGCCGTGTCCCTGGAGGGTCGTCGTGAACAGCCCCTGGCCCGTCGCCTGGCCCCGCACCAGGCCCATGACCCCGCCCTGCGAGCCCATGAACATCGTGCCCTGCTGAAGCGTGCCCTCGAAGGCGAGCAGGCGGTCCGCCTCCACGTACAGGGTGTCGCCCGTCATCTCGATCACGTGCACATGGTGGCCGCCGTGCCCGAAGAGCACCGTGCCGTTGCCCTCCACGGTCATCAGCGGGGTCGCCTCACCCGCCACCCGGCGCCCGATCATCGACATCAGACCGCCCTGACCGCCCTGGATGTTGGGCGTGAACGCCACGTCGCCCCGGTACGCGAGCATCGCGCCGCGCTGGCTGAACAGGCGCCGGCCGGGCACGACCGGCGCCTCGACCATCTTCGAGTTGATCTCCCGGAAGGTCATCTCACAGGTCCCCCGCGATCGTGTTCCGCTCGCTGGGCTGGACGTACACCAGCCCGTCACCCTCGAACCGGATCTGGAAGGCCTCCCCGCCGCCCTCCCCGAGGAACGTGCGGAAGGTCACCCCGGACTGGAAGGTCTGCCGGACGTTCCCCTGGTGCGCCACGTAGGCGCCGGGGTCGACGATCAGCGGGTACTGCGGGCTGACCCGGAGCACCACCGCCGGCCCGTCCGACATGATCGCCGCCTGCCCGTGCCCCTCGACCGTGGTCGTGAACAGTCCGTTGCCCTGCGAGGCGCCGCGCAGCCCGGTGAACGTCGTCCCGGTGCGCAGCCCCGCGTCCGTCGCGAGCAGGTTGCTCGACTCGACGTACAGCTTGTCGCCCTGGAGCCGGACCAGATTGATCTCGGCCGCCCGGTCCGCGAACCAGCACGTTCCCTGCCCCCGCACCTCCATCACCGTCATCTGCTCGCCGGTGAGCCGCCGGGTCACCATGCCGCGCAGCCCCTCGCCACCCCCGGTCAGCCTCTTGAAGGCCATCTGTCCGTCGTACGCGACCATCGAGCCGTTCTTCGCCTTCACGGCGTCACCGGTCATGTCGACGGCCAGCACCCTGCTGTCTTGAAGTCGGAACATCGCCACGGAGCGAAGGTAGCGGCGGACGGGGGAGCCCGACAGGGCCCGCGGGAGGACAACGACCCTGATTCACGCCCTTACGGGACGACAGCACCCACCCCCTGCCCGGACCCGGCTCCCGGGTTTGCCACAATGGACGAACGTTTGTGCTCGCATTCACAAGCCGGCCCGCGACACCCCAGCGGCCCGCCGGTCCGTCTCCCACCGAAGGTGACCCGTGGACATCAAGACCGCCACCGCCCTCCGCCGCCTCCGTCTGGTCTCCGCCCCCGAGGCGGTCTCCTTCCTCCTGCTGCTGGTCTGCTCGGTCCTGAAGCGGACCACGGACTTCAACGCGGTGCCCGTGATGGGCGCGGTCCACGGCGTCCTGTTCATTCTGTACGTGATCTTCTGGGCAGACGCCTGGAACCGCGCCAAGTGGCCGCTGGGCACCGCCGCCCTCTACTTCGTCCTCTCGGTCCTGCCCACCGGCGGCTTCTTCGCCGAGCGCAGGCTCAAGCGCGAGGCCGAGGACGCGGTGATCGCCTCCCGCGCCCGCCGCGAAGGAGTCGTGAACGCGTGATCGTCGCCTTTTCCGTGACCCCGCTCGGCGTCGGCGAGGACGTGGGGGAGTACGTCGCCGACGCCGTCCGGGTCGTCCGCGAGTCCGGCCTGCCCAACCGCACCGACGCGATGTTCACCTCCGTGGAAGGCGAGTGGGACCAGGTCATGGACGTCGTCAAGCGCGCCGTCGCCGCGGTGGAGGCACGCGCGCCGCGCGTCTCCCTGGTCCTCAAGGCGGACATCCGCCCCGGCGTCACGGACGGCCTCACCGCCAAGGTGGAACGGGTCGAGAGGCACCTCGCCCAGGAAGACCGGCCGACGCGGTAGCAACCGGCGGCGAGTCCCAGGAGCCACCCGTTCCGCGCCCCGCCGCCCTCACCCGCCCGAGACCAGCGCCATCCCCAGCGGGGTGCGTTCGTACAGCACCTGGTGCCCGTACCGGCGGGACGTGAGCAGGCCCGCGTCCCGCAGCACCGTCAGATGCGCCGACACCGACGACGGAGCAAGACCCAGCCTGTGGGCGAGGGCCGTCGTCGTCGCCGGATCGCTCAGCGCGGCCAGGACCCCGGCCCGCCCCCGTCCCAGCAGCCGCACCAGGGGCTCGCCGCCCTCCGTGCCCGGCCGCGCCCACAGGCCCGCTAGCCCCCGCGCCGGATACACCAGCGTGGGCTGCCAGGGCGGATCGAAGCCGCTGATCACGTCCGGCCACGAGAACACGCTCGGCATCAGCACCAGCCCCCGCCCGTCGAGGTCGCGCCCGTGCTCGCCCGGCCAGTCGATCGTCAGCGTCCGCCCGTCCCAGGTCAGCCGGCGGTCCAGCTCCGGCAGCAGCGCCCCCAGGCCCACCTCGGCCAGCCGCCGCGAGTGGAAGGCCACATCCGCCTCGAGCAGCGCCCGCAGCCGCGGCCACTCCGGCTCGACCAGCGCACGCCACGCGGCCTCCATCAGATCGGCCAGCTCCCGCACCGCGCGCCCCGGATCGGCGAGCATCGCCCGCCCCCGCGACGACTCCAGCGCCCCCGGCGTGTCGGCGAGCGCCCGCGCCAGATCGTTCCGCGCCGCTCCGGGGTCCGCCGCCCGCACCTGGGCGATCTCGTCCTCGAACACGGCCGCCGGACCGATCGGCGGCGGCCCGAGGAAGTCGGGGCTGTGCCCGCGCCGGGGCATGAGCAGCCACAGCGGGGCGAGGTCCAGCCCCCGCGCGGCCTCCCGGATGCGGCGCAGCCAGTGCGGGTGGTACCCGTGCCGGTCCGGCCGCCGCAGCGTCCGCACCGCCTCCTGCGTCTCCCACAGCGGCGACACCGCGAACCGGCACCGCAGGAGGTCGTCGCCACCGAAGTGCAGACGGAACGGCACGACACCCCCGGGAGGAAAGAGCACGACGGAAAGACACGGCGGAAGACACGACCGACAGCAAAGATTCGGCAGTGGCCGAAACTCTACGCCGACCGCCCCTCCCACCGGCACGCTGCCGCCCATGCAGCAGCAAGCTCCCGAGCCCACCCCGACCCCGCGGGCCCCGGACCGGCCCGCACCCACGCCCGCCCCCGCACCAGCCCCCGTGCCCATGGCCGAACCCGCGGCCGGCTACGCCCGGGTCTTCGCCATACCCGAGTTCCGGGCCGTCTTCGCCGCCCACGCCCTCTCCCTGCTCGGCGTGATGGTCAGCGAGATCGCCCTGTCGGTCCTCGTCTACGACCTCACCGGCTCGCCCCTGATGAGCGCCCTCACCTTCGCGCTCGGCCTCATGCCCTACGTCGTCGGCGGCACCCTCCTCAGCGGGATCGCCGACCGCTTCCCGGCCCGCCGCGTGCTCGTCGTCTGCGACCTGGTGTGCGCGGCCTGCGTGGCGCCCATGGTGGTGCCCGGAGCCCACATCGCCGTCCTGCTCGCGCTGCGCTGCGCCGTCGCCCTCGTGTCACCGGTGTTCCAGGGAACGCGGATGGCCGGCCTCACCGACATCCTCGGCGACGGCGAGCTGTTCGTTCTCGGCCGCTCCCTGCTGCGGATCGTCTCGCAGAGCGCGCTGCTCGCCGGCTTCGGCCTCGGCGGCCTGCTGCTCACCGTGGTCAGCCCCCGGCACGCCCTGCTGATCACCGTCGCCACCTTCCTCGCCTCCGCCACCCTGCTCCGCCTCGGCACCCGGCACCGTCCCGCCCGGACCGGCCGGCCCGGCGCCCTGGTGGGCGACTCCCTGCGCGGCGCCCGGCAGGTGCTCGCCGACCGCCGGGTCCGCGTACTGCTCCTGCTGTTCTGGGTGCCGCCGATGTTCGCGGTCGTGCCGGAGGCACTCGCGGCCCCGTACGCCGACGGGCTCGGGGCCGGCTCCGTCGGCCTCGGTCTGCTGATGTGCGGGCTGCCCGTCGGCACGATCGCTAGCGAGCTGTACGCCGGCTCCCGGCTGCGGCCCGCCGTCCGGGAGCGGATCGCCCTGCCACTGGTCTGCCTGACCCTGCTGCCCTACCTCGGCTACGCCCTGCGCCCCGGCCTCGCCGTCTCCCTGCTCCTGCTGGTGCTCTCGGGCGCCGGGTCGGCGTACACGCTCGGCCTCGACCAGTGGTTCGTGCGGGCGGTGCCCGGGGAACTGCGCGGCCGGGCCATGACCCTGCTCACCGCCGGACTCATGACGCTCCAGGGCGTGGGCATGGCGCTCGCCGGGGTCGCGGCGGAGTTCGCCGGGGTGACGGCGACCGTCGCGGGGGCGGGAGTCCTGGGGACGGTGTGCTGCGTGGGGCTGGCGGTGGCCGCCCGCCGGACCGAGGGCCGAGCCGAGGGGACCGAAAGCTGAGACGGGGGCTGAGCGGCATATGACCGCCCGGTAGGGTCTGGTGACGTGCCGAAGCCCCTCAGTCTCCCTTTCGACCCCATCGCCCGTGCCGACGAGCTCTGGAAGCAGCGCTGGGGAAGCGTGCCGTCCATGGCCGCGATCACCTCGATCATGCGCGCCCACCAGATCCTGCTCGCCGAGGTCGACGCGGTGGTCAAGCCGTACGGGCTGACCTTCGCGCGCTACGAGGCCCTGGTGCTGCTCACCTTCTCCAAGGCCGGCGAACTGCCGATGTCCAAGATCGGCGAGCGCCTGATGGTGCACCCCACGTCCGTGACGAACACCGTGGACCGGCTGGTCAAGTCCGGCCTGGTCGCCCGGCGCCCCAACCCCAACGACGGGCGCGGCACGCTCGCCGTCATCACCGACAAGGGCCGCGAGGTCGTCGATTCGGCCACCCGCGACCTGATGTCGATGGAGTTCGGCCTCGGGGCCTACGACGCCGAGGAGTGCGGCGAGATCTTCGCGATGCTGCGCCCGCTGCGGATCGCCGCGCACGACTTCGACGAGGACTGAGAGGCCGGGCCACGGGCCGCCGCGCCACGGCCACCCCGGGCAAGATCTCCCGGAACGGGTGGTTACGCTCGTCCCCATGAAACGAAGCGTGCTGACCCGCTACCGGGTCATGGCCTACGTCACCGGTGTGCTGCTGGTCCTGCTGACTCTCGGCGTGATCGCCAAGTACCTGCTCGGCATGAACGGCGCGGCGAGCTTCACGAGCGTCGTCGGCATCGCGCACGGCTGGCTGTACGTCGTGTACCTGGTGTTCGCCTTCGACCTGGGCTCCAAGGCGAAGTGGCCGGTCACCAAGCAGCTGTGGGTGCTCCTCGCCGGCACCGTCCCGACCGCCGCGTTCTTCGTGGAGCGCAAGGTCAGCCGCGAGCTGGAGTCCCGGCTCGCCGAGCAGGGCGAGGCCCCCGCGGTCGCCAAGGCGTAGGCACGGCGCCACCGCCGTACGGAACACGTATGGCGGTCAGCCGTCGACATTTACTTGGACGTCCTAGTAAATTCGAGGGTATGGACGCTGACGCCATCGAGGAGGGCCGCCACCGCTGGCAGGCCCGGTACGACGCCGCACGCAAGCGCGAGGCGGACTTCACCACGCTCTCCGGCGACCCCGTGGAGCCTGTGTACGGTCCCCGACCGGGAGACACGTACGAGGGATTCGAGCGGATCGGCTGGCCGGGGGAGTACCCCTTCACCCGCGGCCTGTACCCGACCGGCTACCGGGGGCGTACGTGGACGATCCGGCAGTTCGCCGGGTTCGGCAACGCCGAGCAGACGAACGAGCGCTACAAGATGATCCTCGGCAACGGCGGAGGCGGTCTCTCGGTCGCCTTCGACATGCCGACGCTCATGGGCCGCGACTCCGACGACCCCCGTGCGCTGGGCGAGGTCGGCCACTGCGGCGTGGCCATCGACTCGGCGGCCGACATGGAGGTGCTGTTCAAGGACATCCCGCTCGGTGACGTCACCACGTCGATGACGATCAGCGGGCCGGCCGTCCCCGTCTTCTGCATGTACCTGGTCGCCGCGGAGCGGCAGGGCGTGGACGCCTCCGTCCTCAACGGCACGCTCCAGACGGACATCTTCAAGGAGTACATCGCGCAGAAGGAGTGGCTCTTCCAGCCCGAGCCGCATCTGCGCCTCATCGGCGACCTGATGGAGCACTGCGCCGCCAGGATCCCCGCGTACAAGCCGCTGTCGGTCTCCGGTTACCACATCCGCGAGGCCGGGGCGACGGCCGCGCAGGAGCTGGCGTACACGCTCGCCGACGGCTTCGGGTACGTCGAACTGGGGCTGAGCCGCGGCCTCGACGTCGACGTCTTCGCGCCCGGCCTGTCCTTCTTCTTCGACGCGCACCTCGACTTCTTCGAGGAGATCGCCAAGTTCCGCGCCGCGCGCCGCATCTGGGCCCGGTGGATGCGGGACGTCTACGGCGCGAAGACCGACAAGGCGCAGTGGCTGCGCTTCCACACGCAGACCGCCGGGGTCTCGCTGACCGCCCAGCAGCCGTACAACAACGTCGTGCGTACGGCCGTCGAGGCGCTCGCGGCGGTGCTCGGCGGCACCAACTCGCTGCACACCAACGCGCTCGACGAGACGCTCGCGCTGCCGAGCGAGCAGGCCGCGGAGATCGCGCTGCGCACCCAGCAGGTGCTGATGGAGGAGACCGGGGTCGCCAACGTCGCCGATCCGCTGGGCGGTTCGTGGTACATCGAGCAGCTGACGGACCGGATCGAGGCGGACGCCGAGAAGATCTTCGAGCAGATCAAGGAGCGGGGGCTGCGGGCGCACCCCGACGGGCAGCACCCGATCGGGCCGATCACGTCCGGGATCCTGCGGGGCATCGAGGACGGGTGGTTCACCGGAGAGATCGCGGAGTCGGCGTTCCGGTACCAGCGGTCGCTGGAGAAGGGCGACAAGAGGGTCGTCGGCGTCAACGTCCACACCGGCTCGGTCACCGGCGATCTGGAGATCCTGCGGGTCAGCCACGAGGTGGAGCGGGAGCAGGTGCGCGTGCTCGGGGAGCGCAGGTCCGGGCGGGACGACGGCGTCGTCCGCTCCGCGCTGGACGCGATGCTGGCGGCCGCGCGGTCCGGCGCCAACATGATCGAGCCGATGCTCGACGCCGTGCGCGCCGAGGCCACGCTGGGCGAGATCTGCGGGGTGCTGCGGGACGAGTGGGGTGTCTACACGGAGCCCGCGGGGTTCTGAGACCCGGTGCCGGGGCGGTCGCCTCCGTCCCGGCACCCTCGTCAGCCGCTCGCAGCCAGCCCGGTCAGCAGGACCCGGGTGAGGCCGCGCACCCATTCCTCGTCCGCCGGTTCGGCGCTGACCAGGGTGCGGTGCACCACGGCGCCCGCGACGATGTCGAAGATCAGGCCGACCGTGCGGGCGGCCTCCTCAGGGTCCGGCTCCGGGGGGAGCTCGCCCCGGTCCTGGGCGCGGGCGCGGCCCTCCAGGACCAGGCGCTTCTGGCGGTCCACGATCGAGGTGCGGATGCGTTCGCGCAGCGCCTCGTCGCGCGTCGACTCGGCGACCACGGCCATCAGGCCGCTCCTGGCCTCGGGCCGGGCCAGGATCCCGGCGAACTGGAGGACCACGCCCTCGATGTCGGCGGCGAGGCTGCCGCGGTCGGGGAGACGGAGTTCGTCGAAGAGTTCGGCGACGGCGTCGACCACGAGTTCGTTCTTGCCCGCCCAGCGGCGGTACAGCGTCGTCTTCGCGACCCCGGCCCGGGTGGCCACGTCCCCCAGGGTGAGCCGGGACCAGCCCAGTTCCACCAGCGCCGCCCGGGTGGCGGCCAGGATCGCCGCGTCGGCGGCGGCGCTGCGCGGCCGGCCGGCGCGGGCGGCGGGGGTACGGCTCTGCATCCCCTGACCATAACCGGACCGAAAACGAGTGGTTCCTGTCCGGTCGTGAGAGAGATCACCGCGCCGTGCTTCCGCGCGGGCGTCCGCGGCCATTACGCTACGGGTCGTAGCGAAACGCGGGTGCGAGCCCGCGTCCCAGCGACGACCACAGGGTGCCAGGTGGGGACCGGGCGCCCGGCGCGGTACGGCTTTCCCGGCGGTTTTCACTCAGGCGGGCAGAACGGGGGAGGATAGGCGCATGCAGCCACGGAACATGTCCATGAGCGGAGTCGTCGACCTCGCCGCGGTGAAGGCGGCCCAGGAGGCGAAGGCGAAGGCGGAGCAGGCGCGCGCCCAGGCGGCCAGGGAGGGCGGCGCGGGGGCGGTCTCCCCGGCCGATCTCGTGATCGACGTCGACGAGGCCACCTTCGAGCGCGATGTCCTCCAGCGGTCGGCGGAGGTGCCCGTCGTCATCGACTTCTGGGCCGAGTGGTGTCAGCCGTGCAAGCAGCTGAGCCCGGTCCTGGAGCGGCTGGCCGTCGAGTACAACGGGCGCTTCCTGCTCGCCAAGATCGACGTCGACGCCAACCAGTTGCTGATGCAGCAGTTCGGCGTCCAGGGGATCCCCGCGGTCTTCGCGGTGGTCGCCGGTCAGGCCCTGCCCCTGTTCCAGGGGGCGGCGGGCGAGGAGCAGATCCGGCAGACGCTGGACCAGCTGGTGCAGGTCGCCGAGCAGCGGTTCGGGCTGACCGGCCTGACCGTCGACCCGGACGCCGAGGCGGGCGCGCAGCCGGCCCCGCAGGTCCCGGTCGGCCCGTACGACGCGCTGCTGAACGCGGCCTCGCAGGCGCTGGACGCCGGCGACCTGGGCGGCGCGGTGCAGGCGTACAAGAACGTGCTGGCCGACGACCCGGCCAACCCCGAGGCCAAACTCGGCCTGGTGCAGGCCGAGTTGCTCCAGCGGGTGCAGGGTCTCGACCCGCAGCGGGTGCGCAAGGAGGCGGCCGAGAAGCCCGCCGACGTGCAGGCGCAGATCGCCGCCGCCGACCTGGATCTGGTGGGCGGTCATGTGGAGGACGCCTTCGGCCGGCTCATCGACACCGTGCGGCGCACCGCCGGTGAGGACCGGGACGCGGCGCGGCTGAGGCTGCTGGAACTCTTCGAGGTCGTCGGGCCCGAGGACCCGCGAGTCACGGGAGCGCGCCGGGCGTTGGCGCGGGCGCTGTTCTGATCCGGGCCAACGGCCCCGGGGCGGCCGGTCGTTAAACACCGGCGTGTGATGCCCGAGTGAAAGATTGGCCGAGGAGTCGTCAGGGCGGCCGCGCTTTACCAAAACTTGGTCAACGCGGCCGCTGTTACTGGCAGTAAATCAACGGTGTGGTTCCGCCCGGTTCCGTCCGGGCATCCACCGTTTTGTTCTCCCCTTTGTTAGCACCGAGTGTCGCCGTTCGGGGCCGGTGAGTCGTATCCCGGTCATACCGCCGTTACCAGCGAGTAACGAACCCCCTTGTGCGGGCGGCGAGAATGCACCACGATCGGCGACGCTCGGTCCATCCCCGTACCCCCGGCAGCCAACCGGGACATGGGGTGCCTGGGTCCCCACCGAGCAGGGCCGGCGGCAGTGACGCCGTCCCTTTGGGCAGGGGGGTCTTCGCCGGCTGGCGAAGCCTGTCCAGCAAGGTTGTGCGTGATGCGTGTCAGGCGCGACCAGTGGTTGTCGCTCGGGGGTGATCGCCGGTGATTCGGGCGCGGTTGGCGCCACCGAGCGCGGGCGCTCTCCTTCCCGAGGACGTAGCACTTCTCCCATCCCTGCCCGGCCGAGCCGCCGGCCGGTGGCGAGCCGGGCCAGGAGATGTACGTCCGAGAAGGAGGAATTATGGAGTCCCAGGTGCGTGGCGGGACCAGATGGAAGCGGTTCGCTGTGGTCATGGTGCCCAGCGTGGCCGCGACGGCGGCGATAGGCGTGGCCCTGGCGCAGGGTGCCCTCGCCGCGTCGTTCAGTGTGTCGGGTCAGTCGTTCAAGGTGACGGCCGACCGGCTGGAAGGCAAGGGGTTCTCCCAGTACGGCGCGATCGACTCGGGCAAGAGCCTTGAGGGCAAGGACGAGGTTCACCCGGTCGCGGTCTCGGCGTTCAAGAAGGCCACGATCACCAATATGTGCCAGTCGGTCGTCACCCCGACGCCCTTCGGTAATGTGAGCCTGGTCCTGAGGGCGGGCGGCGGCAAGACGCCGGTCAGTGCCGACAACCTCTACATCGACGTCGCCAACCTGCAAGCCGACGCCACCTTCAACAACATCGACATCGGTGTTGCGGCCAAGGACGCCGGCAAGGGTCCGGGCATGAAGGGCGGCAACGAGCAGGCCAACCCCTTCGGGTTCGCCCAGCAGGCCGACTCGGCCGTTCTGACCGACGTGAAGCAGACGGCGTGGGCGACCACCGCCGGGACCTTCAAGCTCAGCGGACTCAGCATGTCGCTGGCGACGGGTACCAAGGAGTGCTACTAGGCACTCGGTGACGGGCGGGGGAGCCGACGGCGCCCCCGCCCGTTCCACCTTCCGCCCGCTCTTCACACACCCCCCCCACACCGACCGAGCACCACCCTCATCACAGCAACGCTGCACCAGGGAGCTGTTTTCCATGAGCGCCGAGACTCCTGCCGCAGACGGCCAGTTCACCCGCCGGAGGCTGCAGTTCCGCGCCTGGCGGGGCACACGTCCGTTCTGGGCAGGCCTGTTCGTCCTGCTCGGCGGCCTTCCGATCATGTACTTCCCGTACGCCCACCTCCAGCTCGGTCATCTGACCCTGGCGATGGCCACCACCGCGGGAGCCGGGTCCCTGATCATCGGCGTGCTGCTCATCGTCCTGGGCATCAGCCTGTGGTTCCAGAAGCACATCCGGGTCTTCGCGGGTGTCGCGGCGATACTGCTGGCGCTGGTGTCCATCCCCGTGTCCAACTTCGGCGGCTTCGTCATCGGCTTCCTGCTGGCGCTCGTCGGCGGCGCGATGGCCGTGTCGTGGGCGGAGGGCGTGCCGCCCGCGCCGGAGGACATCGAACGGGACGGTCCGGTATGGGGTGGGGCCCCCGAGGCCGCACCCGGCCCGGCAGGGGGCGACCCGGTACCGCCCGGGCCGGTGGTTGACCCGATGAGCAAGGAAGGCCCCTCCCAGGGCTTCGAGGCACTGGGGGAGAACGACCTGTCAGGAACGAGCCCGGCCAACGGGGCGAACGGGAGGCACAGTGCCGGCTGACGAGGTGACTCACGGGACGGGAGTGGAGGAGTCCCGTGTGAGAACCGGGCCGCGCCACGCGGCACCCAAGAAGCCGCTGTTCACCAGGTTCCACATGCCGGCCGGCAAGGCGATAGCCATGGCGGCGATGCCGACGGCGGTCCTCATGGGCATGGGCTTCACGTCCACGCACGCCGTCGCCGACAACAACGCGACGGCGCCGTCGGCCAAGAGCCTGACCGCCGACGAGTACAAGGACTGTGTCGCGGCGCTGGACGGCTCGCAGGACAAGGACTCGGCCTCACCGGCCCCGTCCTCCTCCGAGACCTCCGAGAGCGCCGGTGGCACCGCCGAGGACGACCAGGGCGCCACCGCGAAGCCGGACCCCTCTGCCACGTCCTCCACGGGACAGGACGGCCAGGCGGACCAGAACGGCCAGGCGGACCAGAACGGCCAGCAGGACGAGGGCTCCTCGCACGCCTCCTCCTCGCGCACGTCCGACAAGGCCGAGCCCGAACCCGCTCCCACCGCCTCGCAGAGCGATCCGGGCGGTTCGGGCACCGGGGGCGCCGCCACGACGGCCCCGCCGGCGTCCGGGGGCGGCGGCCTGCTGGGGACCGTCGGGGACACGCTCGGTGGCGTCGGGGACGCGCTCGGAGGCCTCCTCGCGGGCAAGGGCTCCGGGGCCACCGCGGAGCCCGGGGTCGCGCCGACCGCCTCCGCCACGCCTTCGGCGGGCGGCACCAAGGATGACGGCGACGGCGTCTCCGATCCGGCCGAGGACACGGCCGGGAAGGTCACCGACACGGTGAAGGGCACCGTGAAGGACGTGACCGGCGCGGTGTCCGGGACGGCCGAGGAGGCCGGGAAGGCCGTCGAGGACGCCAAGGAGGCGGCCGGAGAGGCGGCCGGCGCCGCGACGGCCACGCCGAGCCCGTCGGCGGGTTCCACGACGGACCCGGAGAACTGCCCGGCCGCCACCGACGCCGAGGGCGGCGTGGACAACAGCGTGCTCCTGGCGGACGACCCCTGGTACCTGGACGCCAGTTCACTGCTGCTGAAGGGCGCCGACTACAAGGGCATCGTGGAGGTGCGCACCGCCAACGGCACCGTCAAGAGGGTGCTGAAGTACGTCATTTCGGATGGCACCGACATCGGGGACCTGCACCAGACGGTCAAGGACAAGCAGGCAGGCAAGACCTACCACGTACAGGCCGCCAAGGGCTCCACGTCCACGATCCGCAACGGAGACACGGTGATGTACACCGAGAGCATCTCCGGCAACCTGTTCGGTCTGATCCCGGTCACCTTCAGCCCGAAGAGCCCTCCGCCGCTGAACATCCCGCTGATCTACTTCACCAAGGTCAAAGTGGTCCAGGCGGCCCAGTTCGGCGGCGACCTGCACATCCCCGGGATGCATGTGTACACGACCGACTGACCGGCCGCGGGCCTGTCCGGGAGCCGGAACACCGCTGAGGGCGCCCCCTGTTCGCAGGGGACGCCCTCAGTCGTGTGACGGCCGGCCGGGCGGCCGTGCGCGCGGTCAGTCGCGGGCGCCGCCGCCCAGGTGGTGGACGCGGACCATGTTGGTGGTGCCGGGGACGCCGGGGGGCGAGCCGGCGGTGATGATGACCGTGTCGCCGGGGGCGAAGCGGTTGAGCTTGACCAGCTCCTGGTCGACCAGGTCGACCATCTCGTCGGTGCTGTTGACGAACGGCACCACGTGCGGCTCCACGCCCCAGCTGAGCGCGAGCTGGTTGCGGGTGGACTCGTCGGTGGTGAAGGCCAGGATCGGCTGGCAGGCGCGGTAGCGGGACAGCCGGCGCGCGGTGTCGCCGGACTGGGTGAAGCCCACCAGGCCCTTGGCGCCCAGGAAGTCGGCGATCTCGCAGGCGGCGCGGGCCACCGAACCGCCCTGCGTGCGCGGCTTCTTGCCCGGCACCAGCGGCTGCAGACCCTTGGCGAGCAGCTCCTCCTCGGCCGCCCTGACGATCTTCGACATCGTCTTGACGGTCTCGACCGGGTAGGCGCCCACGCTCGACTCGGCCGACAGCATGACCGCGTCGGCGCCGTCCAGGATCGCGTTGGCCACGTCGGAGGCCTCAGCGCGGGTCGGACGGGAGTTGGTGATCATCGACTCCATCATCTGGGTCGCCACGATCACCGGCTTGGCGTTGCGACGGCACAGCTCGATCAGGCGCTTCTGCACCATGGGGACCTTCTCGAGCGGGTACTCGACGGCCAGGTCGCCGCGGGCGACCATCACACCGTCGAACGCCATCACGACGTCCTGCATGTTCTCCACCGCCTGCGGCTTCTCCACCTTGGCGATGACGGGGACGCGGCGGCCCTCCTCGTCCATGACCCGGTGGACGTCGGAGACGTCCTTGGCGTCGCGGACGAAGGACAGGGCGACCATGTCGCAGCCCATGCGGAGCGCGAAGCGCAGGTCCTCGACGTCCTTCTCGGACAGCGCGGGCACGTTCACCGCGGCGCCGGGCAGGTTGATGCCCTTGTGGTCGGAGATGACGCCGCCCTCGATGACGATCGTCCTCACCCGCGGGCCCTCGACGTCCACGACCTTCAGCTCGACGTTGCCGTCGTTGATGAGGACCTGGTCGCCGCGCGAGACGTCGCCCGGCAGCCCCTTGTACGTCGTACCGCAGACGTGCTTGTCGCCCGGGACGTCCTCGGTGGTGATGGTGAACTCGTCACCCCGCTCGAGCTCCACCGGACCCTCGGCGAAGGTCTCCAGCCGGATCTTCGGGCCCTGGAGGTCGGCGAGGACGGCGATGGCCCGGCCGGTCTCCTTGGCCGCGGCGCGGACCCGGTCGTACCGTGCCTGGTGCTCGGCGTGCGTTCCGTGGCTGAAGTTGAACCGGGCCACGTTCATGCCCGCGTCGATCATGGCGACGAGCATCTCGTGGGAGTCGACCGCTGGGCCGAGAGTACAGACGATTTTCGAACGGCGCATGGGGCGATCCTATCGGTTTGTTTCGCTCCGGAATATTCCGTCTGATGGAAGATACAAATGGGCGCCTCGGCGCTCAGTCGAGTGCCGGCGGGAATTCCGCGGACGTGCTCAGCCGTCCTTTCCGACCAGTGCGTAAGTCTGGGTGGCGATCTCCATTTCCTCGTCCGTGGGAACCACGGCCACGGCGACCCGCGCGCCCTCGGGCGAGATCAGCCGCGCCTCCTCGCCGCGTACGGCGTTCCGGTCGCGGTCCACGGCCAGGCCCAGGCCCTCAAGGCCCGCGAGGGCGGCCTCGCGCACGAAGGCCGCGTTCTCGCCGACGCCGGCCGTGAAGGCGACCGCGTCCACCGTGCCGAGTACCGCGTAATAGGCGCCCACGTACTTCTTCAGCCGGTGGATGTAGATCTCGAACGCGAGCCGCGCGTCCTCGTCGCCCTCCTCCATCCGGCGCCGAATCTCCCGCATGTCGTTGTCGCCGCACAGACCGAACAAACCACTCCTCTTGTTGAGGAGAGTGTCGACCTCGTCCATGGACATTCCGCCGACTCGCTGCAAATGGAAGATGACGGCCGGGTCGAGGTCACCGGAACGCGTTCCCATCACCAGCCCCTCCAGCGGGGTGAGCCCCATGGAGGTGTCCACGCACCGGCCGCCCCGGACCGCCGAGGCCGAGGCGCCGTTGCCCAGGTGCAGCACGATGACGTTGACGTCCTCCGGCGCCCTGCCCAGCAGTTCGGCGGTCGCGCGGGAGACGTAGGCGTGCGAGGTGCCGTGGAAGCCGTAGCGCCGCACCCGGTGCCGGTCGGCGAGCTTCGTGTCGATCGCGTAGCGGGCCGCGGACTCCGGCATGGTCGTGTGGAACGCCGTGTCGAAGACGGCGACCTGCGGCAGGTCGGGGCGCAGCGCCATGGCCGTGCGGATGCCGGTGAGGTTGGCCGGGTTGTGCAGCGGTGCCACCGGGATCAGCCGCTCGATCTCGGTGAGCACGGTGGAGTCGACGACGGTGGGCTGGGTGAAGAACATGCCGCCGTGCACCACCCGGTGCCCGATCGCGGCCAGTTCGGGGGAGTCCAGGCCGAGCCCGTCCCTGGCCAGTTCCTCCGCGACCGCCTTCAGCGCGGCGTCGTGGTCGGCGATCGGGCCGTTCTGCTCGCGGCCGTCCCCCGTGGCCAGGCAGGTGTGCTTGAGCCGTGAGGTCTGCTCGCCGATGCGCTCCACCAGGCCGACGGCGAGCCGGGTCGCGTCGCGCATGTCGAGCAGCTGGTACTTCAGCGACGAGGAGCCGGAGTTGAGGACGAGGACGCGGGTCGCGGTCACGAGCGCTGGGGCTTTCTGGTCGGAGTGGTGGAGGTCTGCGGCCGCGCGCGCGGGGGCGGCGCCCCGGCGGACGCGGCCGGGGGAGGGTCAGTCGCCGGACGACTGGGCCTGGATCGCCGTGATGGCCGCGGTGGTGACGATGTCCGGCACCAGGGCGCCGCGGGACAGGTCGTTGATCGGCTTGCGCAGGCCCTGGAGGACCGGGCCGACCGCGACCGCGCCGGCCGAACGCTGCACGGCCTTGTAGGTGTTGTTGCCGGTGTTCAGGTCGGGGAAGATCAGCACGGTGGCCTGCCCCGCCACCTCCGAGCCGGGCAGCTTGGTGGCGGCCACCGAGGGTTCCACGGCCGCGTCGTACTGGATCGGCCCCTCGATCATCAGGTCCGGGCGGCGCAGCCGGACCAGCTCGGTCGCCTCGCGCACCTTGTCCACGTCGGCGCCCGAACCGGAGTCGCCGGTGGAGTACGACAGCATGGCGATCCGCGGTTCCACCCCGAACCGGGCGGCGGTGGCCGCCGACTGGACGGCGATGTCGGCCAGTTGCTCGGCGTCCGGGACCGGGTTGACCGCGCAGTCGCCGTAGACGAGGACCTTGTCGGCCAGGCACATGAAGAACACGGAGGAGACGATCGAGGCGTCGTCGCGGGTCTTGATGATCTCGAACGCGGGCCGGATGGTCGCGGCCGTGGAGTGCACCGAGCCCGACACCATGCCGTCGGCCAGCCCCTCCTGCACCATGAGCGTGCCGAAGTAGTTCACGTCGGAGACGACGTCGTACGCCAGCTCCACCGTGACGCCCTTGTGGGCGCGCAGCGCCGCGTACCGCTCGGCGAAGGCGTCCCGCAGGTCGGAGACGGCCGGGTCGATGAGCTGCGCGTCCCCGAGGTCGATGCCCAGGTCGGCGGCCTTCTTGCGGATCACCTCCACCGGGCCGAGCAGCGTCAGGTCGCACACGCCCCGGCGCAGCAGCACCTCCGCCGCGTGCAGCACGCGCTCCTCGGTGCCCTCCGGCAGCACGACCCGGCGCCGGTCGCGGCGGGCCTGTTCGAGGAGCTGGTGCTCGAACATCATCGGGGTGACCCGGTCGCCGCTGGGCGCGGAGACCCGCTTGCTGAGGTCGGCGGTGTCGACGTACCGCTCGAACAGGCCGAGCGCGGTCTCCGCCTTGCGCGGGGTGGCCGCGTTGAGCTTGCCCTCCAGGGAGAACAGCCGCTCGGCGGTGGGGAAGCTGTTGCCGGACACCGAGACCACCGGGGTGCCCGGGGCGAGGCGGCCGGCCAGGGTGAGGATCTCCTGCCGGGGCGCCTCGTTCAGGGTGAGCAGCACGCCGGCTATCGGCGGGGTGCCGGCGCTGTGCGCGGCGAGCGAGCCGATGACCAGGTCGGCGCGGTCGCCGGGGGTGACCACCAGGCAGCCGGGGGTCAGCGCCTTGAGGAGGTTGGGCAGCATGGCGCCGCCGAAGACGAAGTCCAGGGCGTCGCGGGCCAGTCCGGAGTCGTCGCCCAGCAGCACCCGGCCGTCCAGGACCTGGGTGATCTGCGCGACTGTCGGCGCGGACAGGGCCGGCTCGTCGGGCACCACCCAGCAGGGCACCGGCAGCCGGCCGGCCAGCCGCTCGGCGATCTCGTCGCGGTCCTCGCGGGCCACCCGGTTGGTGACCATGGCCAGCACGTCGCAGCCGAGGCCGTCGTAGGCGCGGTAGGCGTTGCGGGTCTCGGCGAGCACCGACTCCGCGCTCTGCCTGCGGCCGCCCACGACCGGCAGGACGGAGGCCCCGAACTCGTTGGCGAGCCGGGCGTTGAGGGACAGCTCGTCCGGGAGCTGGGTGTCGGCGAAGTCGGTGCCGAGGACGAGCACCACGTCGTAGTCCCGGGCGACCACGTGGAAGCGGTCGACGAGGGCGGAGACCAGTTCGTCGGTGCCCTGCTCGGCCTGGAGGGCGGACGCCTCCTGGTAGTCGAGGCCGTAGACGGTCGCCGGGTCCTGGGGGAGCCGGTAGCGGGCGCGCAGCAGCTCGAAGAGGCGGTCGGGGCCGTCGTGGACGAGGGGACGGAAGACGCCCACCCGGTCCACCTGCCGGGTCAGCAGTTCCATGACTCCCAGCTCGACGACCTGCCGGCCGTCACCGCGGTCGATACCGGTCACGTACACGCTGCGGGTCACGCGGGCTCTCCGTTTCCTCGGGGATCACTCGTCGGCCGGGGATGGCGTCCTGCAAAAAACGCCCACCGGGGTGAGCGGAATCCCCTTGACAGTACCCCCGGCGGTAGCTATGGCGCCCGCCAGGCCGTGACCATCGTCCGGACATGAAACAATCGGACGGGATCACCGGTGTCAACAGCGAGCAGGAGACACAGCAGGATGCGTATCGGAGTTCTCACGGCGGGCGGCGACTGCCCGGGACTGAACGCGGTGATCCGGTCGGTCGTGCACCGGGCGGCCACGGCGTACGGCGACGAGGTCATCGGCTTCGAGGACGGCTACGCGGGCCTGCTCGACGGGCGTTACCGCACCCTGGACCTCAACGCGGTGGGCGGCATCCTCGCCCGCGGCGGCACCATCCTCGGCTCCTCCCGGCTGGAGCGCGACCGGCTCCGCGAGGCCTGCGAGAACGCCTCGGACATGATCCACCGGTTCGGCATCGACGCGCTGATCCCGATCGGCGGCGAGGGCACGCTGACCGCGGCGCGCATGCTGTCGGACGCCGGGCTGCCGGTGGTGGGCGTGCCGAAGACGATCGACAACGACATCTCCTCCACGGACCGCACCTTCGGCTTCGACACGGCCGTCGGCGTGGCCACCGAGGCCATGGACCGGCTGAAGACCACGGCCGAGTCCCACCAGCGCGTGATGGTCGTGGAGGTCATGGGCCGGCACGCGGGCTGGATCGCGCTGGAGTCCGGCATGGCGGCCGGCGCGCACGGCATCTGCCTGCCCGAGCGCCCCTTCGACCCGGCCGACCTGGTGAAGATGGTCGAGGAGCGGTTCGCCCGCGGCAAGAAGTTCGCGGTGATCTGCGTCGCCGAGGGCGCCCACCCGGTCGAGGGCAGCATGGACTACGGCAAGGGCGAGATCGACAAGTTCGGCCACGAGCGCTTCCAGGGCATCGGCACGGCGCTGGCGTACGAGCTGGAGAGCCGGCTCGGCAAGGAGGCCAAGCCGGTCATCCTCGGTCATGTCCAGCGCGGCGGTGTCCCGACCGCCTACGACCGCGTCCTCGCCACCCGCTTCGGCTGGCACGCGGTGGAGGCCGCCCACCGCGGTGAGTTCGGCCACATGACCTCGCTGCGCGGCACCGACATCGTGATGGTCCCGCTGGCCCAGGCGGTGACGGAGCTGAAGACCGTCCCCAAGGACCGCATGGACGAGACGGAGTCCGTCTTCTAGGCGCTCCGGGCGTTTCAGGAACCGGGGGTCCGGGCGGGGGTGAGGCTGCCTAGTGCCCCGACAGGCGACGTTCGCCCCGTCGCGACGCCCGGCACTCCCCCAAGCTCTTCGAGCAGGGGGGACCCCCAGAGCACGCACCGGACGCCGCTCCTTCACGGGCAAACGTTGCCTGCCGCGGTACTAGCGGTCCCCGCCGGCCTTCCGCACCCATCGGTACACCAGCTCCGGCCTGCCCACCTGCCCGTACAGCGGGCTGCGCCCGGCCCGGCCCGCGTCCACCAGGTGCTCCAGATAGCGCCGGGCGGTGATCCGGGAGATGCCGACAGTCCCGGCGACCCCCGCCGCCGTGAGTCCTTCCTCCGCCGCGCGCAGCACGTCCGTCACCCGCTGGAGCGTCGGCGCGCTCAGGCCCTTGGGGAGGGCCGCGGGGCTCGGGGCGCGCAGGGTCGCTATCGCACGGTCCACCTCGTCCTGGCCGCCGACCTCCCCGACCGCCGCGCGGAACTCGGCGTACCGCACGAGCCGGTCCCGGAGCGTGGCGAAGGTGAACGGTTTCAGGACGTACTGGACCACCCCCAGGGAGACCCCTTCGCGCACCACCGCGAGGTCCCGTGCCGAGGTCACCGCGATCACGTCCGCGTGATGGCCGCCCGCCCGCAGCGACCGGGCCAGCTTCAGGCCGTGCACGTCCGGCAGATGGAGGTCGAGGAGCAGCAGGTCCACCGGGGTGCGCTCCAGGGCCCGCCGGGCCTCGGCGCCCGTGTGCGCCGTGCCCACCACGACGAATCCCGGCACCCGGCCCACGTACATCACGTGCGCGTCCGCCGCGACCGGGTCGTCCTCCACCACCAGGACGCGGATGGGCTGCGTCCCGCTCCCGCCGTCCGTCATGCCACGCCTCCGGGCACGCCGGCCTCGGCCCCCGACCCGGCCCTGCCGGTCACGAGGCCCTCCGTCCCGTGGGTCAGGGACAGGCGCGCCTCGAACACCGCGCCGCCTCCCTCGGCCTCCGACACCGTCAGCGTCCCCTCGTGCCGCCGTACCGCCTGCCGTACCAGCGCCAGGCCCAGTCCCCGCCCGCCCGGGCCCGTCGGCTTGGTGGAGAAGCCGTGCTGGAACACCCGGTCCGTGTGGGCCGGGTGCACGCCCGGCCCGTTGTCCGCGACCCGCAGCACCAGTTCGCCGCCCTCCGCGCACGCCGTGACCGTCACCCGCGCCGGGGTGCCGCCCTGCGCCGCGTCCACCGCGTTGTCGACGAGGTTGCCGAGGATCGTCACCAGGTCACGGGGCGGCAGGCTCCGCGGCAGCAGACCGTCGTCGAGGCCGCTGTCCGAGGACACCACCAGCTCCACGCCGCGCTCGTTGGCCTGGGCCGCCTTGCCGAGCAGCAGCGCGGCCAGCACCGGCTCGCTCACCGCCGTGACCACCTGGTCGGTCAGCGCCTGCGCCAGTTCCAGCTCCGCCGTCGCGAACTCCACGGCCTCCTCCGCCCGCCCCAGCTCGATCAGCGACACCACCGTGTGCAGCCGGTTGGCCGCCTCGTGCGCCTGGGAGCGCAGCGCCTGGCTGAAGCCGCGCTCCGAGTCCAGTTCGCCCATCAGCGACTGGAGTTCGGTGACGTCCCGCAGGGTCACCACCGTGCCCCGGCGCTGACCGCCCGACACCGGTGAGGTGTTGACCACCAGCACCCGCGCGTCGGTCAGGTGCACCTCGTCCACCCGCGGTTCGGACGCCAGCAGGGCGCCGGTCAGCGGGGCCGGCAGGCCGAGGTCCGCCACCGACCGGCCCATCACGTCCTCCTGGCGTGCCACGCCCAGCAGTTCGCGCCCGCCGTCGTTGATGAGCGCCACCCGGTGCTGTGCGTCCAGCATCAGCAGGCCCTCGCGCACCGCGTGCAGGGCGGCCTGGTGGTAGTCGTGCATCCGGCTGAGCTCCGCCGCGTTCATGCCGTGGGTGTGGCGGCGCAGACGCGCGTTGATGACGTACGTGGCGATCGCGCCGAGCGCGAGGATCCCGGCCGCGACCGAGAACAGGGCGATGACCTGTTCCCGTACCCGCTCGCTGATCGCCTCCACCTTGATGCCGGCGCTGACCAGACCGACCACGTGGCCGTCCTCCTCGACGGGGGTGACCGCGCGGACGGACGGGCCGAGGGTGCCGGTGTAGGTCTCGGTGAAGGACTCGCCGCGCTGGGCGCGGGAGATGTTGCCGAGGAAGGGCCGCCCGATCTGGTCCGGATCCGGGTGCGTCCAGCGGATGCCCCCCGGAGTCATGATCGTGACGAAGTCGACCCCGGTGTCCCGCTGGACCCGCAGCGCGTACGGCTGGAGCTCCGAGGAGGGGTCGGAGGTCCGGATGGCCGTCAGGACCGAGGGGGCGTCGGCGATGGAGCGGGCCACCGCCGTGGTCTGCCGGCGGGCCGACTCCTCGGCCTGGCCGCGGTCGCTGAAGTAGCTGAACAGCGCGTACCCGGCCACGACGAGCGCCAGCAGCACGGCCTGCATGGCGAACAGCTGGCCCGCCAGGCTGCGGGGTCTGGGGAGGACGGGTACGCGCATGCCGCCAAGTCTGCCTCTTCCGTTCTGGCGTGAACCATGTGGCGTGAACTTAATGAACGCAAGCGTGACCCCCCTCACAGGACGGGAGATAGTCGCGGCATTCCCCCATGCCCGGACGTGAGCCGCACGCCGGTGATGCCGATGACGTCGTCAAGGAGGGCCGCTTTGAGCAGCGCAGCCGATACGGCACCCGCCGCACCCGCAGCCAAGCGGGACCGTACCCACTATCTGTACATAGCGGTGATCGCCGCGGTCGTCCTGGGCGTCGCCGTCGGGTTCGCCGCGCCCGACTTCGCCAAGGAGCTCAAGCCGCTCGGCACGGGCTTCGTGAACCTGATCAAGATGATGATCTCGCCGATCATCTTCTGCACGATCGTGCTCGGCGTCGGCTCGGTGCGCAAGGCCGCGAAGGTCGGCAAGGTCGGCGGTCTCGCGCTCGGCTACTTCCTCGCCATGTCGTTCGTCGCGCTGGCCATCGGGCTCGTGATCGGCAACATCGTGCACCCGGGCAGCGGGATGCACCTGACGGAGGCGGTCAAGGGCGTCGGCCAGGCGCAGGCGCAGGCCGGGAGCGAGGGCCCGGTCGACTTCGTGCTCGGCATCATCCCGACCACGCTCGTGTCGGCGTTCACCCAGGGCCAGGTGCTGCAGACCCTGCTGGTCGCCCTGCTCGTCGGGTTCGCGCTCCAGGCCATGGGCCGCAAGGGCGAGCCGGTGCTGCGCGGGGTGGAGCACATCCAGCGGCTGGTCTTCCGCGTGCTCGCCATGATCATGTGGGCCGCCCCGATCGGCGCCTTCGGCGCCATGGCCGCCGTCGTCGGCGAGACGGGCATCGACGCCCTGAAGGCACTCGCCGCGATCATGCTCGGCTTCTACGTCACCTGTCTGCTGTTCGTGCTGGTGGTGCTGGGCGCGCTGACCCGGCTGGTGGCCGGCGTCAACATCTTCCACCTGCTGAGGTACCTGGGCCGTGAGTTCCTGCTGATCCTGTCGACGTCGTCGTCGGAGTCCGCGCTGCCCCGGCTCATCGCCAAGATGGAGCACCTGGGCGTGAGCCGTCCGGTCGTCGGCATCACCGTGCCGACCGGCTACTCCTTCAACCTCGACGGCACGATGATCTACCTGACCATGGCCTCGCTGTTCATCGCCGACGCGATGGACCAGCCGCTGTCCATCGGCCAGCAGATCACGCTGCTGCTGTTCATGATGATCGCGTCCAAGGGCGCCGCCGGTGTCACCGGCGCCGGACTGGCCACCCTCGCCGGTGCGCTTCAGTCCCACAAGCCCGCCCTGGTCGACGGCGTCGGCCTGATCGTCGGCATCGACCGCTTCATGAGCGAGGCCCGCGCCCTGACCAACTTCGCGGGCAACGCGGTCGCCACCCTGCTGATCGGCACCTGGACCGGTGAGGTCGACAAGGACCGCGTCCGGCGCGTCCTCGCCGGTGAGCTGCCCTTCGACGAGAAGACGCTGCTGGACGACACCGACGACGGCGCCGGGATCCCCGAGCAGCGCGAACTGGCCAAGGCGTAGCGCTCCGGCAGGACACCGGGACCCCGCACCCCCGAGGGTGCGGGGTCTTTTCACGCTTCGGGCGGACAGTTGCCGTGGCGTGCTGCGGGGTGGACGGTCGCCGTGGCGTGCTGCGGGGTGGACGGTCGCCGTGGCGTGCTGCGGGGTGGACGGTCGCCGAGGCGTGTTCCGGGGTGGACAGTCGCCGGGGCAGACGGCCGGGGCGTCAGTCGCTGAGCCCGGCCACCAGGGCGGCGGCGAGGGAGGCGGGCAACCCGGCCGCCGTCAGGACCGTCACCGCGGCCGTGCGGCCCGCCTCCCCGGGGTCCAGCAGACCGTCGTTCACCGCCTCCATCAGGGCGAACAGGATCTGCTCCTTCACGTACGCCAGGGCGGGCGCGGGCAGGGGAGAGACGAAGACGCCCTCGTCCAGGCCGCGTTGGAGAAGTCCCGCCGCGCTCTCCCGGACGGGGGTGAGGCGTTCGCGGATGCCCTCCATGCTCACCGTGCGCTGGGCGAGCGAGACCAGCAGGCGGTAGCGGTCGGCGATCTCCCAGACCGCCAGCACCGACCGCGCCACGGCTTCCGCCGGGTCCCCGACGCCCTCCCGGCCCGTCGCGTGCGCGGTGGCGAGCGCGAGCACCGCCTCGTCGACGAGCGTGCTGATCAACGCCTCCCGGCTCGGGAAGTGGCCGTACACCGTGCGCCGTACGACACCGGCCGCGCGCGCGATCTGGTCCATGGACGCGTCGGGGTCGCGCAGCAGCTCCGCGAGGGCGACGTCGAGGATCCGGCGCCGGTTCACGTCGGCGCGACTGGTGCTACCCGTGGTCATGGCTGACATTCTGCCCTCTCCTCGACTTGCACAGTGCTGTGCAGCGGCCGTACATTGCACATCGTTGTGCAGTTGCACTTGCCTGTGCAAGTTGATCGAGGAAGGCGAATCCTGCCCATGCGACTCGTCATGAACGAACCGGCCGAGAGGATGGACCGCCCCTACGCCCGGCGCTGGTGGGCGCTCCTCGTGCTCTGCCTGAGCCTGCTGATCATCGTGATGGCGAACACCGCGCTCACGGTCGCCGCGCCCGACATGACCCGGGACCTCGGCCTGTCCAGCGCCGACCTCCAGTGGGTCATCGACGGCTACACCGTCCCGTACGCGGCGCTGATGCTGCTGCTCGGCGCGATCGGCGACAAGTACAGCCGGCGCGGCGCGCTCGTCCTCGGTCTCGTCGTGTTCGGCGGCGGCGCCGTCCTCGGGTACCTCGCCGACAGCGCGGCGGCCGTCATCGCGGCCCGCGCCGTCATGGGCGTGGGCGCCGCGCTGATCATGCCGGCCACCCTGTCCCTGCTGGCCGCGACCTTCCCGCGGGCCGAGCGCGCCAAGGCGATCACCCTGTGGACCGCCACCGCCGGCCTCGCCATCGCCGCCGGCCCCCTCGTCGCCGGCGCGCTGCTCCAGAAGCACGGCTGGTCCTCGACCTTCCTGATCAACGTGCCGGTCGCCGCCGTCGCCCTGGTCGGCGCCTTCGTCCTCGTACCGCCCTCACGGGCGGCCCGGCACGGCCGGATCGACTACGTCGGCGGGCTGCTGTCGGTGGTGTGGATCGGCTCGCTGGTCTACACGATCATCGAGGGTCCGCACTTCGGCTGGGACGCCAAGGCGGTCACCGCGGCCGCGGTCGCGGGCGTGAGCCTGGTGGCCTTCGTCCTGTGGGAGCTGCGCCATCCGCGCCCGGTCCTCGACGTACGGCGCTTCGCGCGGCGCCGCTTCGCCGGCTCCAACCTGGCCGTCGCCCTGTTCTTCCTGGCCGTCTTCGGCGCCTTCTACTACCTCACCCAGCACCTCCAGTTCGTCCTCGGCTACGACGCCCTGGCCACCGGGCTGCGCATGCTGCCGCTGGCCGGCGCCGTCTTCGTAGGCTCGGCGCTGACCGGGTACCTCACCCCGCGCGTCGGCATGAAGTGGACGGTGACCGCGGGCATGGTCGGCGGCACCGCGGCCCTGGCACTGCTGACCCGGGTGGACGGCTCGTCCGGCTACGGCGACCTCGTGGCACCCCTGGTGATCCTGGGCCTGGCGATCGGGCTCGCCCTCTCGCCCTGCACCGACGCCATCATGGGCGCCTTCCCGGAATCCGAGCTGGGCGTCGGCGGCGCCGTGAACGACACCTCCCTGGAACTGGGCGGCTCGCTCGGCATCGCGATCCTCGGCTCCCTGCTGTCCACCTCGTACGCCCGGCACCTCTCCGACGCCACCGCGGGCAGCGGGCTCCCGGCGGGCGCCCTGTCCACCGCCCAGGACTCGGTCGGCGCCGGATACGCCGTCGCACAGGGCATCGGTGACAAGGCCCACAAGCTCGCGGCGCAGGCCGCCCGCACGAGCGACCCGCAGCAGGCCGCGCAGCTCAAGGAGCAGGCCGGCCGGCTCGCCGAGGGCGCCCGGGGGATGAAGGACGCGGTCGGCTCGTCCTTCTCCGACGCGGTGGCCCACACCAGCCTGGTCGGCGCGGTGATCCTTGGCGTGGGCACCCTCGCCGTCGCCCTGCTGCTGCCGCGCGGCGCCGCCCGCGACGAGCAGCCGGCCGAGGAGGCGAAGGAGCTGGTGGGCGGCGGTGTGAAGTCGACGGCCCGGGTCTGACGCCGGGACCGGTCCCGTGCGAGCAACGTCTTCGCGCGGCGCTCGGGCGGGGCCGGCCGCCCCCGTCCCGGCCCCTCCGCACGTTCCGCCGCGGCGCTATCCCTCCCGTGCCCACGGCCGCAGCTTCTCCGGGTTGCGGACCACCCAGATCCGGGTGACACGCCCGTCGGAGACGTCGAACGAGGCGACGGTCGCGACGACGCCGGCACGCTGGGCCACCAGGCCCGGCACACCGTTGACCGACCGCTCCAGGAGTTCGAGCCCCGGAGCCATGTCGGCGATGGCGACCATGTACCCGGCGATGCGCTCGCCGCCCTCGACCGGGCGCAGGACGGTGCCGACCGTGCCGCCGCCGTCGGCGGTCATCACCGCGGCCGGGTCGAGGAGACCGACGAGGGCTTCGATGTCCTTGGTCTCCCATGCCTCTTTGACCTGCCTCACCACGTCGGCCTGGCCGGTCGCCGTGACCGGAGCGCGCGCGACGCCCACCCGCCGTCGAGCGGACGCCGCCAACTGCTTGCAGGCCGCAGGGGTCCGGCCGAGAACGTCGGCGATCTCGGCGAACGGGTACCGGAAGACGTCGTGCAGGACGAACGCCACCCGCTCGGCGGGCGTCATCGACTCCAGGACGACGAGGAAGGCCATGACCACCGACTCGTCCAGGACGATCTGGTCGGCGGGGTCGGAGCCGTCCGCGTGGTCCCACTCGGTGCGGTCGGGCAGCGGCTCGGGCAGCCACGCGCCGACATAGCGTTCGCGGCGGGCTCGCGCCGAGCCGAGCAGGTCCAGGCAGATGCGGCCGGTCACCGTCGTCAGCCAGGCGCCGGGGGACAGGATCTCCTCCCGCCGGCTTCGTGGCAGCCCGTACCAGCGTGCGTAGGCGTCCTGCACGGCGTCCTCGGCCTCGGACGCCGAGCCGAGCAACCGGTAAGCGACATTGATCAGGTGGCGCCGTTCGCCGGCTATGCCGTCCGTGCTGTTCCCGACAGTCCCCATGCTTCCGGCCGCCCCCTCGCCTTACCTTTCGCAGGCCCGCGTCGTCGAGCTGGTGAGACCTTATAGACCTACTGCCCGAAGGGCGGAAAAGGGGTGTGGCGTGGCCACTCAGGTGACGGCGAACGCACGGCGCGGCTTCTCGTTCCTGCAGATCGCGATCGCGGTGCAGACCCTGACCATCTTCTTTCAGGCGGTCTCCGCCGGACTACTGCTGACCTCGTCCTACGGAGAGACGCTGCACGGTGTCGGAGCCCGTGTGATGTACGGGGCGGCGATGCTGTACGTGCTCGCGGCGGTGCTGGCGTGGAAGCCGGGCGGCGGCTCGCCCCGGCCCATCTGGCACGCGTCGGGTTTCCTCGTGCTCGCCTCGGTCCAGGTCGTGCTCGGCATCGCGCACGTCCCGTCGGTCCATCTCCCCCTGGGTGTCCTGATGTTCGCTCTGAGTGTGCTGGCGCTGACCCGGCGCCGACCGGTTCGTCCCACGCCACGACGCCCTGTGAACTGAAAGCTCCTGGCAGCCGTCTCCTACTGCGATGGACTAGCGTGCCGAGCTGGACGGTGCCGCGCCGATCGGCGCGGCACCGTCCGCAGGCACAGGGCAGGTACGGAGAGGCAAACCACGGGATGGCGATCGACTGGGACCGGCGCACGTGCGCGCGCAAGGGGCATGTGACCTACGCACCGGACGACCCGAGGCTCCGGATCCGGCTGCACGCGCGGACCGCGCTGGGCGACGTCTGGCGCTGCCTGCGCTGCGGCGACTTCGCGCTCGGCGAGCCGCACGGCTCGGGACCGGCCGGCGACGCCCCGCTGGTGCCGCGCGGCAAGGTGCTGCGGGATCTGTTCATCCTGCGGTTCCTTGCCTTCGAGCGGGCCGTGCGCGGGGTGTTCATCGTGCTGGTCGCGGTGGCCGTGTGGAAATTCAGCAACAGCCAGGACGCGGTACGCCGCCTGTTCGACGAGTACCTGGACGTCTTCCGCCCCGTCTTCCGGCACTTCCACTACGACCTCGACCACTCACCCGTCATCGGCACCGTCCAGAAGACCTTCGGCTACCGGCATTCGACCCTGCTCCTGGTGGCCTGCGTCCTGCTCGCCTACGCGCTGGTCGAACTGATCGAGGCCGTCGGCCTGTGGTACGCCAAGCGCTGGGCTGAATACCTGACGGTGGTCGCCACCGCCGCCTTCCTGCCGCTGGAGGTCTACGAACTCACCGAGCACATCAGCGCGGTCAAGATCACCACACTGGTCCTCAACATCGTCGCCGTCCTCTACATCGCCTTCGCCAAGCGCCTGTTCGGCCTGCGCGGCGGACGCCGGGCCTTCGACGAGGAACGCCGCAGCGCCTCCCTGCTCGAAGTGGAGGAGTCGGCGGGCGTGGCGGTCTGAGCGGCTCGGTTCCCGTAGCAGTATCCGAACGTGCTGCTGCCGTCGCGAGTGCCGGGAAGTGGTTCCTGATCGCCACCTGCGAGGTCCCGGACGCAGAGGTGTACGAGCCGGTCGACTGGCTCGGCGTGGATCGCGGCATCGTGAACCTGGCCACCACCAGCGATGGCACCAACTACCAGGGCCGCCGCCTGTCCCGCTACCGGCGCTGGCAGGCCCGCAAACGCACCGAGCTGCAAGTGAAGCAGACCCGTTCGGCCACCCGCCGCCTTGCGGGCCAACCGGTCCACCAGGGACCATTTCTTCTGTCGTCGGTGCGGCCTCGCTGGCCCGGCCGACGTCGTCGCCGGGGTCAACGTGCGTAGCCGCGCACGCTCGGCGTGGGTGTTCGTCACCACACCCGTCCTTGCACCGGCATGAGCTGGGGTGGGGAGATGCGACCCGTGACCGCCCTGCCGTAGGGGACAGTCGGGAGCGCGACAAGGTGTGAACGACCGAGTGTACGAGCTCAGTCGTTCACGGCCGAGAAGGTGACCGCCGACTGGTGTCCGCCGTGCCGGCAGATGGGGCCCGTGCTCAGCGCACTGGCCGCCGAGCAGGGCGAACGGCTGAAGGTGGTCCAGCTCGACGTGGACACCAGCCCGGACACGACGAACGCGTACAAGGTGCTGTCGATGCCGACCTTCGTGGTCTTCCGCGCCGGCGAACCCGTGAAGTCCATGGTGGGCGCACGCCCCAAGCGGCGGCTGCTGGAGGAGCTGGCCGACGTGCTGTGACCTGCAGGACGGTACCGCCGGGGCCGTGACGGCGGGCCGGAGAATGAGAAATCCCCCGGGCAATTGCGCCCGGGGGATTTCTCTGCGTATATTCGGTGATTCGCGACTTGATATGCGTTGGGCCGCGAAGAAGTTCACTAAGCAGAGTATATCCGGGCGGGAGCTGAATTGTCAAACACCGAATTTCCAGACGGTGAATTGCGGCAGGAGCAGGAATTCATCGACGGACTGTACGCACGCGTGGACGCGCTGCGCGGTGACACCGAGACCTCCGTCGCGGACGCGCTCGCGCAGGGCGACACACCCATGCAGGCCCGGCTGGAACGGGACATCCTCGTCGCCGAGCGGTCGGGGCTGCTGGCCGCGCTGAACGCCGTGGACGGCTCGCTCTGCTTCGGCCGGATCGACCTCACCGGCGGCGACAGCCACCACATCGGGCGCATCGGCCTGCGCGCCGACGACGCCGAGCGCACACCGGTCCTCATCGACTGGCGCGCCGACGTCGCCCGCCCCTTCTACCTGGCCACCGGCCACACCCCGATGGGCCTGCGCCGCCGCCGGCACATCTCCACCGACGGCCGCCGGGTCACCGCCCTGCACGACGAGATCCTCGACCTCGGCGACACCACACGGACCGGCCACGAGGACCCGACCGGCGACGCGGTGCTGCTCGCCGCGCTCGACTCCGCGCGCACCGGCCGGATGGGCGACATCGTGCGGACCATCCAGGCCGACCAGGACCGCATCATCCGCGCGCCGCACCGCGGCGTGCTCGTGGTCGAGGGCGGCCCGGGCACCGGCAAGACCGCGGTCGCCCTGCACCGGGCCGCCTACCTGCTGTACGAGCACCGGGAGCTGCTCGCCCGGCGGGCCGTGCTGATCGTCGGCCCGAACCCCGCGTTCCTCGGCTACATCGGCGAGGTGCTGCCCTCGCTCGGCGAGACCGGGGTGCTCCTGGCGACCGTCGGCGAGCTGTTCCCCGGGGTGCGGGCGACCGCGTCGGACACCCCCGAGGCCGCCGCGGTGAAGGGCCGCGCCGACATGGCCGACGTGCTCGCCGCCGTCGTACGGGACCGGCAGGCGCTGCCCGATCCGGTGATCGCCATCGAGCACGACCGCGAGGTCCTGATGCTCGACGACGGTCTGGTGAGCGTCGCCCGTGAGCGCACCCGCGCCGCGAAGCTGCCGCACAACGCGGCCCGCGAGCACTTCGAGGGCCACATCCTCAACACCCTCACCGACCTGCTCGCCGAACGCATCGGCACCGACCCCTACGACGGCTCCAACCTCCTCGACCCCAGCGACATCACCCAGATCCGCGACGAACTCGCCGATAACCCCGAGGTCTGGTCGGCCATCGACGAGCTGTGGCCGCGGCTGACCCCGCAGCGGCTGGTGGCGGACTTCCTCGCGGAGCCGGAGGGGTACGTCGGCGACGAGGACGCGGCCGCGATCCGCCGCCCGGTGACCCGGGCGTGGACCGTCGCGGACGTCCCCCTCCTCGACGAGGCCGCCGAACTTCTCGGCGAGGACGACCGCCTGGCCCGCGCCCGCGCCGAGCACGACCGCGAGACCCGGATCGCCTACGCCCAGGGAGTGCTGGACGTGTCGTTCGCGTCCCGCACGTACGAGTTCGAGGACAAGGAGGACGGTGACCCGGACGCCTCGGAGGTGCTGTCCGCGCACGACATCATCGACGCCGAGCGGTTCGCCGAACGCCAGCAGGAGGAGGACCACCGCAGCGCCGCCGAGCGCGCGGCGGCCGACCGCACCTGGGCGTTCGGGCACATCATCGTCGACGAGGCGCAGGAGCTGTCGCCGATGGCGTGGCGGCTGCTGATGCGGCGCAGCCCGACCCGTTCCATGACCCTCGTCGGCGACCCCGCGCAGACGGCGGAGGCGGCCGGCGTCGGCTCCTGGGCCGACATCCTCCAGCCGTACGTCGAGGACCGCTGGGAGCACACCCGTCTCGGCGTCAACTACCGCACCCCGGCCGAGATCATGGACGTGGCGGCGGCCGTGGTCCGCGCCGAGCACCCCGGCTTCGAGCCGCCCGGCTCGGTCCGCTCCACGGGGGTACGGCCCTGGGCCCGCGCCACCGACGACCTGCCCGGCGCGGTGGAGAAGGCCGTCGCGGAACTCACCCCGGAGGAGGGCCGGCTCGCCGTGATCGCCCCGCGCGATCTGCACCGGCGACTGGCCGCCCGGCTCGACGGGGTCACGGCGGGCGCCGAGCCCGACCTGACCCGGACGGTCGTCCTCCTCGACCCGCGCCAGGCCAAGGGCCTGGAGTTCGACTCCGTCCTCGTGGTCGAACCCGCGCGCTACGGCACGAGCGACCTCTACGTGGCGCTGACCCGCGCCACGCAGCGGCTGGGTGTGCTGTATGCGGAGGCGTTGCCTCCGGCTCTGGGGGAGGCGTTCGGGGAGTAGGGGTGGCTGTTCCGGGGGCTGCCGCCCCCGGACCCCCGCTTCGGCCTGGACGGCCTCGTCCTCGAACGCCGGACGGGCTGGTTGTGCTCACGCCGGTCGCAGCCACACCGTCGCCAGGGGCGGCAGGGTCAGGCGGATGCTCGCCGGGCGGCCGTGGCGGCCCTGGGGTTCCGGCTTGACCGGGTCGGGGTGGACGACTTCGCTGCCGCCGTAGCGGGCCGCGTCGGTGTTGAGGACCTCCCGCCAGGCGGGCACGTCGTCGGGGACGCCGATGCGGTAGTCGGGGCGGACGACCGGGGCGAAGTGGGACACCGCCAGCAGCGGGGTGCCGTCGGTGTCGTGGCGCAGGAAGGCGAGGACGTTGTCGTCCGCCGCGTCCCCGGTGATCCACTCGAAGCCGTCGGGGTGGACGTCGCGTGTCCACAGGGCGGGCGTGGCCCGGTAGACGGCGTTGAGGTCGCGGACCAGGTCGAGGACCCCCCGGTGGTCGGCCGCGGCGCCGTAGTTCGGGTCGAGCAGCCACCAGTCCGGGCCGCGGGTTTCCGACCACTCCGAGCCCTGCGCGAACTCCTGGCCCATGAACAGCAGTTGCTTGCCCGGGTGGGACCACATGAAGCCCAGGTAGGAGCGCAGGTTCGCCCGCTGCTGCCACCAGTCGCCGGGCATCTTCGACACCAGCGAACGCTTGCCGTGCACCACCTCGTCGTGCGAGATCGGCAGCACGTAGTTCTCGCTGTAGGCGTACACCATCGAGAACGTCATCTCGCCGTGGTGGAACTTGCGGTGGACGGGGTCGTGGCTCATGTACTGGAGCGAGTCGTGCATCCAGCCCATGTTCCACTTCAGCCCGAAACCGAGGCCGCCGAAGCCGCTCGGGCCGCGGTGGTGGGTCGCCCGGGTCACGCCGTCCCAGGCCGTGGACTCCTCCGCGACGGTGACCACGCCCGGCACCCTGCGGTACACGGTCGCGTTCATCTCCTGGAGGAAGGCCACCGCGTCCAGGTTCTCCCGGCCGCCGTGCTCGTTGGGCGTCCACTGGCCCGGCTCGCGCGAGTAGTCCAGGTAGAGCATGGAGGCGACCGCGTCCACGCGCAGGCCGTCGATGTGGAACTCCTCGCACCAGTACAGGGCGTTGGCGACGAGGAAGTTGCGCACCTCGCGGCGGCCGAAGTCGAACTCCAGGGTGCCCCAGTCCGGATGCGCGGCCCGCAGCGGGTCCGCGTGCTCGTACAGGGGCCGCCCGTCGAACTCGGCCAGGGCCCACTCGTCACGCGGGAAGTGCGCGGGCACCCAGTCCATCAGGACGCCGATGCCCGCCCGGTGCAGGGCGTCGACCAGGAACTTGAAGTCGTCCGGGGTGCCCAGGCGCGCGGTGGGCGCGTAGAAGCCGGTGACCTGGTAGCCCCAGGAGCCGCCGAAGGGGTGCTCGGCGACGGGCATCAGCTCCACGTGGGTGAAGCCGAGGTCCTTGACGTACGCCGGGAGCTGCTCGGCCAGCTCGCGGTACGTCAACCCCGGCCGCCAGGACGGCAGATGCAGCTCGTACACCGAGAACGGGGCCTCGTGGGCCTCGCGCCGGGTGCGGCGGGCCAGCCACTCCGCGTCGCCCCACTCGTAATGGGAGGCGTGCACGATGGACGACGTGGCCGGCGGCACCTCGGTACGGCGGGCCAGCGGATCGGCGCGCAGCGTCTTCGAGCCGTCCGGCCGGGTGATCTCGAACTTGTACAGCTCGCCCTCGCCGATCCCGGGCACGAACAGCTCCCACACGCCTGTCGCGCCGAGCGAGC
Organism: Streptomyces sp. NPDC088817; assembly: GCF_044750345.1. Taxonomy (NCBI): domain Bacteria; kingdom Bacillati; phylum Actinomycetota; class Actinomycetes; order Kitasatosporales; family Streptomycetaceae; genus Streptomyces; species Streptomyces sp. NPDC088817. Next base: position 5,257 of record NZ_JBIVJN010000003.1, on the reverse strand, counting down.
GCATCGCGTACCCGGTACCGTCCCAGAAGTTGAAGCCACCGGCGACGCGCACGCCCCGGGCGTTGGGCGCCCACACCGCGAACCGGGTGCCGGTCACGCCCTGGTGGGTCATCGGGTGGGCCCCGAGCGCCTGCCAGAGCTGCTCGTGCCGGCCCTCGCCGATCAGGTGCAGATCGAACTCGCCCAGCGTGGGCAGGAAACCGTAGGCGTCCTCGGTGTCCCGCACCGTCCCCGCGTACTCCACCTGAAGCCGGTACGTGGGCACCTCCGGCAGCGGAAGCACCCCCGAGAAGAACCCCTGCCCGTCGTCCCGGAGCCCGGCCCGCCGCTCCCCGGCGACCACGGTCACGCCGAGCGCGTACGGCCGGAAGACCCGGAAGGCGACCCCGCCGGGCACCGGGTGCGCGCCGAGCACGGAATGCGGGTCGTGGTGCGTCCCCGCGAGCAGCCGCTCCCGGTCCCCGGGGCCGACGGCGGCCGGGTCGGCGCCCTCCGGACGCCGGGCGGCCACGGGCTCCGGCGGCGCGGGCGCCGGTGACACGGTTTCTGGCGACACGGTTTCTGGCGACACGAGTTCCGGCGACACGGGTTCCGGTGCCGTGGGAGCGACCGCCGCCGGCCGGGGGGCCGCCTTCGTGGCCGGTGCCTTCTTCGCCGCCCTCGCCGCCTTCTTGGCGGTCTTCCCGGTGACGGCCCCGGCGGCCGCGGTCTTCGCGGCGGTCGCCTTCGCGGTGGTCTTCTTCGCCGCGGTCCTCTTCGCGGCTTCCTTCTTCGCGACCGTCTTCCCGGCCGGTGTCTTCTTCGCCGGTGCCTCCTTCGCCGTGGCCTTCTTGGCTGTCGTGTTCCCGGCGGCCGCGGTCTTCTTCGTCACCGCCTTCTCGGCCGTGGCCTTCTTCGCGGCTGCCTTCTTCGTGGCCGTCTTCTTCGCAGGCGTCGGCTGGTTCTTCGGGTCCGAACCGCTGGACGGGGTGCGGGGGGTCACGGGAGGAGCCTCCTCGGCGCAGGTCGGGTGCGGTGGACGGGGGAGCTGGGGGGGGAGAGGGCGGAAGGGGGTCAGGTCGTGTCCGGGGCGGCCAGGCGGTGGATCGCGGACATCGGTACCGGGAGCCAGTCGGGACGGTGCCGGGCCTCGTAGAGGACCTCGTAGACCGCCTTGTCCGTCTCGTAGGCGCGCAGCAGGACGGGGTCGGTGCGCGGGTCGCCGCCGCCCGCCTCGGCGTAGCCGGCGCAGTACGCGGCGCGGCAGGCCTCGGCCCACTCCGGTGCCGGCGGGCCGCCCGCCGAGTGGGCCGCGTAGTCGAAGGAGCGCAGCATCCCGGCCACGTCCCGGGCCACGGGCTGGGCCATCCGCCGTTCGGCCAGCGGTTTCGCCGGCTCGCCCTCGAAGTCGATCAGCCACCACTGTCCCGACGGGGAGCGGAGGCACTGCCCGAGGTGGAGGTCGCCGTGGATGCGCTGGGCGGTCCAGGTGTGGCCCTCGGCCGCCAGGTCGGCCAGCGCCTCGAACGCGGAGCGCAGACCGGGGACGTACGGCCCGAGCGCGGGCACCGCCTGCGCGGCCGACTCCAGGCGCTCGGTCATGCCGTGCACCAGGGATTCGAGCTGCATGTGGCCGAGAGTGACCGTGGGCAGCGCGCGGGCCAGCGCGGTGTGCACCTCGGCGGTGGCGCGGCCCAGGGCCCGCGCCTCGCCGCTGAAGTCCTCGCCCTTGGCCAGTTCGCGCAGTGCCAGCTCCCAGCCGTCCGAGGCGCCCTGCACGAAGGGCTGGAGCACGCCGAGCACATACGACTCGCCGTCCAGCTCGGCCGTCATCCACGCCGTCGGCGGCGGCACCCGCGAGCAGCCCTCCCGGGCGAGGGCGAGCGGCAGTTCCAGGTCGGGGTTGACGCCGGGCAGCACCCGGCGCAGCAGTTTCAGGATGAACGTGTCGCCGTAGACCACCGACGAGTTGGACTGCTCGGCGGTGACCACGCGGGGTACCAGGTCCGGGCGTATCTCGTCCCGCCGTTCGAAACGGAGCCCGCCGATGCGGGCCCGGGTGCGCAGGGCCTCCAGGATCACCTCGGCGGGCCGGGGGTCGTACAGGGCGTCGTACACCGTGCGGCCGGCGAGCGGGCCCTCGTGCACGTGGCCGATGAGCGCGGGCGCCAGCCGTGGGGGCAGCGCCTCGCGCACGCCTATGAGCAACTGGTAGCAGTCACCGGGGTGCGGGACCGTGCCGTGCACGGGCGGAAGCGGCTGGTGGGCGCGTACGAGCAGGTGGTACAGGCCCAGCTTCCGGTCGCCCGGCAGCAGCTCGGTGGCGGCGACCAGCGAGAACCCCGTCACCGGACGGCCCTTGCCCGCGAACCAGCGCTGCCGCGGCAGCCACTCCCGCAGCAGCGGATCCAGTGACGCGAGCAGACCGGGGCCGGTGGTGGTGACGGAGCGTGTGACGGCTTGCGACATGGCGTCCGACATGGCGTCGCGTCCAATCGCTGGTCGGGTGTGACTGACGCGTGCCCACGGGCGGGGCGGAGGAAACGCCCGCCCCGCCCCGGGTACCGCGAGCCGGCCTGTTGCGACAGGCCCCAGTGCTGCGACCGGAAAGGTTCACCGGCTCGCGACGCCCGGCACGGCTCCCCCAAGCTCTTCGAGCAGGGGGGACCCCCAGCCGCGTTGTCGCATCACCCGAGTACATCCAGTACACGGGCGATGCTCCGCCTTGCGATGCTCCCCCACTGCCTGGACGGCGTGGGAGGTACCCCCAGCACCGGACGCCGCGAGCTCTCCGGTAAACCTTCCCGGTCACAGCACTAGGCGGCGGCGTCCCGGCGCAGCCGGAACCAGTAGAACCCGTGTCCCGCCAGGGTCAGCAGGTACGGCAGTTCCCCGATGGCCGGGAAGCGCACCCCGCCGAACAGCTCCACCGGATGACGTCCGTGGAACGCGCTCAGGTCCAGCTCCGTGGGCTGGGCGAAGCGGGAGAAGTTGTGGACGCACAGCACCAGGTCGTCCTCGTACTCGCGGAGGAAGGCGAGGACGGCGGGGTTGGTGGAGGGCAGTTCGGTGTAGGAGCCGAGTCCGAAGGCGGGGTTCTGCTTGCGGATCTCGATCATGCGGCGGGTCCAGTGCAGCAGCGAGGAGGGCGAGGACATCGACGCCTCGACGTTGGTGACCTGGTAGCCGTAGACCGGGTCCATGATCGTGGGCAGGTAGAGGCGGCCCGGGTCGCAGGAGGAGAAGCCGGCGTTGCGGTCGGGGGTCCACTGCATGGGGGTGCGCACGGCGTCGCGGTCGCCGAGCCAGATGTTGTCGCCCATGCCGATCTCGTCGCCGTAGTAGAGGATCGGGCTGCCGGGCAGGGAGAGCAGCAGGGCGGTGAACAGCTCGATCTGGTTGCGGTCGTTGTCGAGGAGGGGGGCGAGGCGGCGGCGGATGCCGATGTTGGCGCGCATGCGGGGGTCTTTGGCGTATTCGGCCCACATGTAGTCGCGTTCCTCGTCGGTGACCATTTCGAGGGTGAGCTCGTCGTGGTTGCGCAGGAAGATGCCCCACTGGCAGGTGGCGGGGATGGCGGGGGTCTTGGCGAGGATCTCGGAGACGGGGTAGCGGCTTTCGCGGCGGACGGCCATGAAGATGCGGGGCATGACGGGGAAGTGGAAGGCCATGTGGCACTCGTCGCCGCCGGCGGCGTAGTCGCCGAAGTAGTCGACGACGTCCTCCGGCCACTGGTTCGCCTCCGCCAGCAGCACCTTGTCGGGGTACTGGGTGTCGATCTCCTTGCGCACCCGCTTGAGGAACTCGTGGGTGGCCGGGAGGTTCTCGCAGTTGGTGCCCTCCTGCTGGTACAGATACGGCACCGCGTCCAGCCGGAAGCCGTCGATGCCCAGGTCCAGCCAGAACTTCAGCGCGGAGATCATCTCCTCCTGGACGGCCGGGTTCTCGTAGTTGAGGTCCGGCTGGTGGGAGAAGAACCGGTGCCAGTAGTACTGCTTGCGGACCGGGTCGTAGGTCCAGTTGGACGCCTCCGTGTCGACGAAGATGATCCTCGCGTCCTGGTACTGCTTGTCGTCGTCGGCCCACACGTAGTAGTCGCCGTAGGGGCCGTCCGGGTCCTTTCGGGACTCCTGGAACCACGGGTGCTGGTCGCTGGTGTGGTTCATGACGAAGTCGATGATGACGCGCATGCCGCGCTGGTGGGCGGCGTCGACGAACTCCACGAAGTCCGCCAGGTCGCCGAACTCCGGGAGCACGGCGGCGTAGTCGGAGACGTCGTAGCCGCCGTCCCTGAGCGGCGACTTGAAGAACGGCGGCAGCCACAGGCAGTCCACGCCGAGCCACTGGAGGTAGTCGAGTTTGGCGGTCAGGCCCTTCAGGTCGCCGACGCCGTCGCCGTTGCTGTCCTGGAAGGAGCGGACGAGGACCTCGTAGAACACGGCACGCTTGAACCACTCCGGGTCCCGGTCCTGGGCCGGAGTGTCTTCGAAGGTGTCCGGAACGGGCTCATTGACGATCATGTTGTGGGTGACCCTCCGATCTGCGGGGTGGACGGTCGCAGGACGGTGAGGACGTGCGCGGGCCGGTGGCCCGGCTCGAGACGCACATAGTTGGCCCTGCCCCAGTGGTAGGTCTCGCCGGTGAGCTCGTCGCGCACCGGCACCGACTCGTGCCAGTCCAGGCCGAGTTGCGGCATGTCCAACGAGACCGTGGCCTCCTGGGTGTGGTGGGGGTCGAGGTTGGCGACCACCAGAACCGTGTTCGATCCGCTCCGCTTCGAGTAGGCGATCACCGCGTCCTGGTCGGCGTGGTGGAAGTGCAGGTTCCTGAGCTGCCGCAGGGCCGGACTGCGTCGGCGGACGTCGTTGAGTTTGGTGATGAGGGGGGCGATGGTGCGGCCCTCGCGTGCGGCGGCCGCCCAGTCGCGGGGTTTGAGCTGGTACTTCTCGGAGTCGAGGTATTCCTCGCTGCCGGGTTTGAGGGGGGTGTTCTCGCACAGTTCGTAGCCGCTGTAGATGCCCCAGGAGGGGGCGAGGGTGGCGGCGAGGACGGCGCGGACCTCGAAGGCGGGACGGCCGCCGTGCTGGAGGTAGGCGTGCAGGATGTCGGGGGTGTTGGCGAAGAAGTTCGGCCGCATCCAGGCGGCCGCCTCGCCCGACAGCTCGGTCAGGTACTCGGTGAGTTCCTGCTTGGTGTTGCGCCAGGTGAAGTAGGTGTAGGACTGCTGGAAGCCGATCTGGGCCAGGGTGTGCATCATCGCGGGCCGGGTGAACGCCTC